>ONGI01000098.1 GCA_900317315.1 uncultured Eubacteriales bacterium | reverse complement strand
ATAAAACAGATGTTAGCGGAATGCTTCGCGCTTTTCGCTTATGTAAAATAGTTTACTTGCAAAAAAGCAACCGACAGGTTTTTGATAACCCTTGCGGTTGCTTTTTTTGCTGAAAAAATATTTTCGGTTTCTAAAACAGACTTTTTCGGAACGGCTTGCCGAAAAGCTGCACGTGTTCGATCGGATGATCGGGAATATTCTTCGTGAGATGACAGGAGGTGTAGCCGAGTATCAACCAGAAAAAAACGATGGTGAATATGACGTTGAACAGCAGGGTGACCTCAATGACCGAATAGACCAGATAGGCGCACAAAAAGGAGTACATGCACGGAAACTCACTCTGCTGCAGCCGCGTATCGCGCAGGACGTGCCGCGTGGTGGCGACAAAGAACCGCACGCCGAAGATGCTGAACAGCACAAAGCCCAAGCCGCCGGCACAGACCAGCATCGTGAGATAGCCGTTGTGAAAATCCACCAAAAGCGGCGCCAGATCACCGTAGTGGTCGGAGAACTTTATGCCGTTCTCAAACATCTGCTTGCCGTAATAATCAATGTTGCCCTTGCCGACGCCGAACACCGGATGCTTGGCAACCATCTGCAAGCCCTGCTGCCAGAGCACCAGCCTGCCGGAGTCCACATTGGTGTTTTCGTGGTCAAAGGTGACCGTATGCTCCTCCTCTCCGGGTCGATCCATGGGCGACACGATCCCCTGATTGGTCTTGATGAGCTGGGTAAAGCCGAGCTGACAGACCGTCCGCAGCAAAAACATGGAGGACACGATCACCAGTCCCGCAAGAGCACACGAAAGCGAACGCACCAGTATCTGCTTAAAGTTGAAATTGCTCTCGGTTCCGAACATTTTGTAGATGACGAAAAAGAACGCGTAGCCGATCAGCATCACCAGCGCGCCGTTGGAATCGCTGAGCAGCAGCGCGATGCTGTTGACCGCCATGCAGCTGGCAAGCCAAATGCGGCTGATGCGGCGGCAGCCTGCCAAGATCACAAAATCCCTTTTGAGCATCATGTGACAGCAGAACATGGCGACCACAGCCGAAAACGCCATCTGGTTGGGGTTCATAAACAGACCGGTAAAGCGGTTTTCATAGATGATGAACTTGACGCTCAAAAATTCAAAATCAATGCCGAGCACCAACAGCGTCAGTCCTGCCGCGCCGAGCACGGTGGTGAGATAGATGATGATGCGGCTGATATTGAACAGCTCGTGCCGAAAATTGAGCTGCTTTTCGGTGTGCACCGAATAAAAAATAAAGAAGCAGATGGCGATGTGCAGCAAGAACGCAAAATTCAAAAAAGCATTGTCGAGCACATGCAGCAGCAGTGTCACTGCCGACGACACAAAAAACGCTATCAGCCAAAAGCCGTAGCGCGTGCGCAGCGCGGTGCGGCGTGTGATCTCGGAATAGACGACCAAAAACGCGCCCCAAATCACCATGAGCACCAACACGGCATAGGCGGCAAAATGCACGTAGGAAATATTGCAGGCGAAGAGGCAAATGATGTAGCACTGCCGGAACAGCGATTTGCTCAAAAGCGCCTTTTTCAGATTTGTCATACCCTATCCTATCTCCGTTTCCCATAAAAGGCTAATCTTTGTCCTTATCTTTATCATTATACATCAAACGCAAAGGTTGTCAAACCTTTTGACAAAACTGTAACCATGCTGTCATTTTGTCATTTTCATGTCACGCCCACGGATTAGCGCTCTCCGGCTCGCGGATACCCACCAAGATCATCTGCTCCCACAGATACCACTTGCCGTCCTTGGCAAGGCGCAGCTTGATCTCACGCGGATTGTCGGCGCCGCCGGAGCGCAAAAACAGGCGGCAGTAGTTCGGCTCGCTGTAGGAATAGGGATTCTCGCTGACAACGATCGTGTAAGGCTCCTGCGGCAGATAGTCGTTCTGCGGCACGGCGCCCTTAAAATAGGAGCGCGGCACATAGTCCTTGTCCATGAAGCGGTCGCGGATAAACTGCTTGTCATAGGGGCTGAGCGGCCGCGGTCCGCGCAAATAATCGACCATGGCGAGCGAAAGCTCCCTGTCCTGCGAATAGAAGCAGAACGCCAGCACCGTCAGCGCGGCGGTGTCAAAGGGATCGCGCATTGCCGCCTGCGGCAGCGCCTTGAACTGCTCCAAGGTGTCGGGCAGAGCGGAAAACACCACCTCGACGGTTTTGTTGCCGGCACCTGTCGGCGCGGCAGCCGTTGGTTTGTTCTTTATGCTGTCAAATAATCCCATTGTGTCCTCCTTTTTTCCAATATAGAATTATATTACACTTCCTCGGCGATGATCTGACGGATCTCTTCCTCGGCAGCCTCCACCTCCTCGATAAACGACCGCGAAGGCACACGCAGCGCGCCGTTGCCGAGGATGATCAGCTGCTCCAACCCGTCGGAGGTCACGACACGGACGCGGTGACGCTTGGCGAGCTGATGAGAGGTTTTTTCGATATACATATCCGCAGTCTCCGCCTCCTTGGTGTAGACGACGGAAATATTGTTCACGCGCTCCACCTCGCGCTGCTGTCCCTTGACCTTGTAGGCGTCAAAGACAACGATGACCTCGCATTTTTTGTAGCCCTGGTAGTTGCAGAGGATATTGATCAGCCGCTCGCGCGAGCCGTCAAAGGTCAGCTCACGGAGCTTGTCCCACGCAAAGATCAGGTTATAGCCGTCCACCAGCAGGTATTCGTCGCCGTCATAGGCAGCCGGAGCGGCTTTTTTGGCGGCATGCGGCTGCGCAGGCGCTTTGTAAACGCGGCGCTCAGCCTGCTTTTTTTGGCGGACAGGACCGTAGGTCTGCTCAAAAATATGCATCAGCTCCTTGTCGAGCGCAAAAATATCGCGTTGGCTGCGCCGCTTGGCGAAGTAGCTGCCGCTGTCAACGGGAGCCGGCGCCGTCTGCCGCAGGGCGCTTGCAAGGTGCATATGCTCCTTTACCTCGTTCCACTTGACCGTATGACCGGCGCCGTGGGAGCAAAACACGGAGTCGCACGGATTGAGCACATCGGCGTCGGGGTCGTAGGCGACCGCCGAAATGACCTCCTCCGCGTTGTGGCACGGCTCGTAGCCCTTGAGCGTGAGCGAAAGCCTGCCCTTTCCGTGGTGCCGGTGAGCACGCAGGCGTCGGCGCTCTGCTCCGGCGGCTGAAAGCTGCCGTAAAGCCGCTGAATATCGTTCATGGCTCTGCCGAGATTTTCCGCAGGCACCTCCAGCACAAAATCATAGACAGGCTCCAGCAAGATGCTCTCGGCACTGCGCAAGCCCTGCCGCACGGCGCGGTAGGTCGCCTGCCGAAAGTCGCCGCCCTCGGTGTGCTTGGCGTGCGCCTTGCCGGAAACGAGCGAGATCTCCATATCGGTTATCGGCGAGCCGGTGAGCACGCCGAGGTGTGTTTTTTCATACAGATGGGTCAAAATCAGCCGCTGCCAGTTTTTGTCGAGCAAGTCCTCCTTGCAGCGCGTGTTGAACACCAAGCCGCTGTCGCGCTTGGCAGGCTTTAGGAGCAGGTGTACCTCCGCATAATGGCGCAGCGGTTCAAAATGCCCGACGCCCTCAACGGTGTCGGCGATCGTTTCCTTATATATAATGTTGCCCTGCCCGAACGTGACGTCAAAGCCAAAGCGCTCTGCGATCAGGCTGCGCAGCACCTCGAGCTGGATCTCGCCCATCAGCTGCACCTGGATATCGCCGTGGCGCTCGTCCCATACCACGTTGAGCTGCGGATCCTCGGCTTCGAGTATCCGCATTTTGGCAAGCGCGGTGTGCGCGCTGACCTGCGGCGGAAGCGCCACGCGATAGGTCAGCACCGGCTCCAGCACCGGCAAGCCGCTGTCGGCTTCGGCGCCCAAGCCGTCGCCGCTGCGCGTAAAGGTGACGCCCGTGACGGCGCAGACGGTGCCTGCCGCCGCCTCGCTGACGGCGGTGAATTTTTCGCCCGAATAAACGCGGATCTGGTTGACCTTTTCGCCGCTTATGTTGCGCGGGCTCGGGAGCACGTCCTTGACACGCAGCACGCCGCCGGTCACCTTGAGAAAGGTGAGGCGGTTCCCTTGGTTGTCCTCGGCGATCTTGTAGACCTTGGCGCCGAACTCGCCGCCATAGGCAGGCATACGCGTCAGCCGCTGCACGGCGTTCCAAAACCTTTCAACGCCCTCGAGCTTTAAAGCCGAACCGAAAAAGCAGGGAAAGAGCCGACGGCGGCGGATGGCGTCGATCATATCCGCATCGGTGATGGCGTTCTCTTCATACTTGACGAGGAGGTCCTCGTCACAGAGGGCGATATTCTCCAAAAACGCGTCGCTGCCCTCGTCGGAAAAATCTATGCAGGCGTCGCTGAGCGCGCCCTTTAGGTTGTTGAGCAGACGGGTCTTGTCCGCGCCGGGCAGATCCATTTTATTGACAAACAAAAAGCACGGCACACGGTATTTTTGCAGGAGACGCCAAAGCGTTTTGGTGTGGCTCTGCACGCCGTCGGTGCCGCTGACGACCAAGATCGCGTAGTCGAGAACCTGCAAGGTGCGCTCGGTCTCGGCGGAAAAATCAACGTGACCGGGCGTGTCGAGCAGATAATACCGCGCGTTGTCGCACGCGAGCACCGCCTGCTTGGAAAAAATGGTGATGCCGCGGTCACGTTCGAGCGCATAGGTATCCAAAAAGGAATCGCGGTGATCGACTCTGCCGAGCTTTTGCAGATTGCCGGTGCAATAGAGCAGCGCCTCCGACAAGGTGGTTTTGCCGGAGTCCACATGCGCCAGAATGCCGATTGCGGTTTGTTTCACGATATGCCCTCCCCTGTTGCCAAATGCTTCTTTTGCCAACATTATAACATAAAAAACCATTTCTGTAAATGTGAAATCGCGTGCATAAACAAATTGTCATGCATATCACGCCGCGAACGGCGAATGATGAATACAGGCGTTTTTGGAAGGAGCATTTGTTATGACTGAACTGTTGAACCGGCGGCTGAACCTGCTGCTGTCCGTGCTGCTGTTTGCGGTCGGCGCCAGCTCGCTGGTGGTGTCGGCACTGTCGAAGGATGAAGAAAACTTTTTGATGACGTTTCGCTACATGACCATGAACGGCACGACCTTTACCACGCTGACGGCGCTGATCTTGAGCATCGTCTGCGCCGCGGAGCTGCGCACAGGCAGAAGCATCCTGCGGCGGCAGCTCTATTATTTTCGGCTCTGCGCGGCGGTGACGGAGTGCATCATCGCTGCGGTGATCCTGCTGTCGTTCTTCCCCTTTGTGCCGGACGATCCCGATCTGCTGACCTATGATTCATTCTGCATGCACATCATTCTGCCGCTGCTGACGATCGTGTCGTTTTTGCTCAATCCGTCTCCGGCGGAGTCGGTGCATCCGCTCAAACGGCTGAGCTGCGCGTGGCTGATCACGCTCTATGCGGCGGTGGTGACGGTGCTGATTTTGACCGGTGCGATACCGCAGGACAAGATACCCTATTCGTTTATGGATTTCGGCAGCCATCCGCTGAGCTACAGCATTTGTATCGGCTGCTTTGTCTACAGCTTTGCCTATATCCTCTCGGTCTGGCTGACCGACGGCAACCGCAGGCTGTCGCGGCTTTGGACGCAATAGAAAAAGTCCGCAAGGGTTCCCCTGCGGACTATGCTATACATATTTAGGTATTAACACTCAAGCACCGCGACGGTCTGTCCGCTCTTTTCCGTCAGCGGCACAACGGTCAGGATGCCCTTGCGTTCGGCGGCGGCTGTCACGTCCTCGCCGTCAACGGTGATGCGCTTCGGCGCGGTTTCGGACGCCCACGCCAGCGTGCCGCTCGCATGCAGCACGACGGTTTGCGCCGAGGCGCTGTTGTGAACGCTCTCCACCGCCGTGAAGCCGACGTATTTTTCCGCCATACCGAGGCAGGTACAGGGACCGGTGACAGGGAGCAGCACATACCACCGGCAGCCGTTTGGCGCGATGTTGCAGTGAACAAGCTCGTTTTGTCCGACAAAACGGGCGGTCTGCGCGAAGAAATCGTAGAACAGATAGCGCTCGCAGGCGGTGATGCCCTCGACCTCCGCCGGTGTAAAGGTACAGGCAAGCGGCTGATCGGTCAGATCAAAGACCGCGATACCGCCGCCGATCAGCCCTTGGCCGTAGGGAGCGATATTTTGAAGCTTTAAAAAGCCGCTCTTAAAGGGGTCGGTAAATACGCAGTCCTGCGTCGGCATGGCGGAACGGCTCATCATCAGCAGCTCTCCGTCGGGATAAGCAAGCGGCTTGAGCACCTGTGCGTCCGTTTCGCCCACGCGGTCGCTGCAATAGACGGGGCCGCCGCTGACGGCGCGCAGCAGCGCATGCTTGGCGCTGTCGGGGTGCTGCGTCCAGAACATATCCCAATCGCAGACATAGAGCGCATTGTGATAGAGTGCATTGTAGGCGTTTTGGAGCAGGTGCTCCCGAAAGCTGTCCGCAAGGTCGGGAAAGAAGTCGTCGCTGTTGCGCGAAACCGCGGTCGCCGGACGCGAGAGGACGCTTTCCATCGGCATGCCCATGCAGTTGATGACCGCGCCGTCCATGCAAGAAGCGGCGTTTTCGAGACAGGCGTGCAGACCCTCCGCCGCTTCGCCGAGCGGTACGGTGCTCTCAAAGCAGAGCGGAATGGTTCCCTGACCGTCCACCTTGACAAAGCGGATGCCCTGTCCGCTGAGCACCTTGTACCAGTCGCGGTAGAAGCCTGTGCCGCGCACCGGGTCGGGCACCAGCCGTCCGCCTGCCGTGCGGCGCAGGTTGGGCGCTTCCTGCACGGCGACAGGGCTGTCGGGCGCAATGCCGCTCCAATACCCCATCAGCGCGTGCCATACGCCGAACCACCGGATGCCGGCGCTCTCGCGCAGCTCCGCTGTCAGCCTGCCAAAGCCCTCCGGAAACTTTTCTTTGTCCGGCTCAAACGCATAGAGCAGGCGGTTTTGGAGCGACAGCCAGCCGTCGTCGATGATCATCCACTTGACAGGGACCTGCTTTTCGGCAAGCTCCGCCGCCTTTTCGCGGATACCCTGTTCGTTGACGTCGGTGTAAAAGGCGTTCCAGCTGCACCAGCCGAGATAGCGGAACATCTCGGGCAGCCGCCGCTCTGTGCGCAGACGGATATGCTTGGCGCGCGCCGCCTCCGCAAAGACAAGCGAGATCGCTTCGCCGACCGTGGGCGCTTCGGCGTACCAATAGAGCGGCTCGTTTAGCTCGCTCAGTCCGCCGTGCAGCGCCGTCAGCACCAACGTGAGCGCCTGATCGCTCTCACCTGTCAGATACGCCTTGCAGCGCGCGCCCACCGCCGGCACAAAGCAGCCGTAACGGTCGCCAAAGCAGAACAGCGCCGTCTGTGTTTTGTCGGGTAGCTCCGAAAGGCGCTGCGTGAACGCCGGACGCGTCCACCACGGGCTGAACATATAGAGCGCCGTGATGTTTTTCGGCTGCTCCGTCACGGGCAGGTGCAGCCTGACCGGCGCTTCCGTTTCGAGGTTGCGGCACGTCTCCAGCTCCCCGCTTTGGATCGCCAAACAGATGCTTCCGACGCGGCAGCCGCCGGTGCTTTTCTCGCTGACCGACAGCGTTACGCCGTCGCAGCTCACCGCGCCGCCGTTCAGACAGACTTCCGTCATGACAGGCTGTGCCTTTTGGCGGACTATTTCACATGAAATGGTCGTTTGTTTTATCATAGCTTCACACCTCTTTTGGTTGTTGCCTTCATTATAGCACCCGATCGGTGCGCCGCAAATAGAAAAATGTCATGCAGAACCGTCACGGTGTTTTCTCGCATTTCCGTTGACGCTGCTGCGGATACGGGCAGACAACGGATACGCATACAAATCAAAAGCAGTCAAAAGAACCGAACAAAAAACGCGGCTGTCACAAATCAAAAGCCGGATTTGTGACAGCCGTTGTGTTATTGCGCGTTGCCCTGAACGGATCTGCTGATCCTCCTGTAGACCGGCTTGAGCGTCAAGCCCTGCACCACGGTCGTGAACAGCATCAGGGCGATCTCGTTCGGGAGCTTGGTGACCTTTTCATTGAAAAAGCTCAGGACTACGACGATAACGATAATGGCAACGAATGCATAAAT
>ONGI01000004.1:27490-77178 GCA_900317315.1 uncultured Eubacteriales bacterium | reverse complement strand
GCGGTCACATAGAGCTTGATCTTCGGCTCGGTGCCGCTGGGACGGAAGATGACCGCGTTGTCGTTTTCGAGGTTGACTGCGATCACGTTGGAGGTGGGCAGGGTGATGTCGGCTGTGGCGCCGGTCACCAGGTCGGTCTCCTTCTTGAGCAGATAGTCGCTGACCTTGACGGTCTTATAGCCTGCGATCTCCTGCGGAATGTCTTTTCTGACGCCTTCCATCATGTCCGCCATCTTCTGCATACCGGCAGCGCCCTCAAACTCAAAGGCAAAGGTCTGGTTGAGATAGTAGCCGTATTCCGCATACATGCCGTCGATGATCTCGGCGAGCGACTTGCCCTGCTTCTTGTAATAGGCAGCCATTTCCGCGATCAGCATGGAGGCGACGACCGCGTCCTTATCTCTTACATAGGTGCCGGACAGGTAGCCGTAGCTCTCCTCAAAGCCGAAGAGATAGCGGTTCTCCTCGCCCTTTTTCTCGAGGTTCAAAATGACCTCACCGATATATTTGAAGCCGGTGAGCACGTTTTTCAGCTCACAGCCGTACTTCTCGCAGAGCTTTTCCATCAGCTTGGTGGTCACGATGGTCTTGACAACAACGGGATCCTTGGGCAGGGTGCCTGCTGCCTTTTTGCAGGAGAGAATGTAGTTGGTCAGCATCACGCCGTCCTCGTTGCCGGTGATCAGGCGGTAGCTGCCGTCGTAGTCGCGCACGGCGATACCCACGCGGTCGGAGTCGGGGTCGGTGGCGAGCAGCAGATCGGGCTGCACCTTTTCGCAGAGCTCCAAGCCCTTTTGCAGCGCCTCTTTGATCTCGGGATTCGGATAGGGGCAGGTGGTAAAGTTGCCGTCGGGCAGCTCCTGCTCCTTGACGATAGAAACGTCCTCCACGCCGATCGCCTTCAGCACGCGTCTGACAAGCTTGTTGCCGCAGCCGTTGAGCGGTGTGTAGACGACCTTCAGGTCAGCGCCCTTGCAGATGCCGGGATTCACCTGTTGCTCCAGCACCTTTTCCAGATAGGAATCATATACGCTGTCGTCCACATATTCGATCATGCCGGACTTGACAGCCTCGTCAAAGTCCGCGATCTTGACGTCGCTGAACATATCGAGCTTTTGGATCTCATCATAAACAGCGGCAGCCGCAGCGTCGGTCATCTGGCAGCCGTCCTCGCCGTATGCCTTGTAGCCGTTATACTTGGCAGGGTTGTGGCTGGCAGTCACCATGATACCTGCCTGACACTTGAAATAGCGAACCAAATAGGAGAGAACAGGGGTGGGCTGCAGCTCGGAGGTGATGTACACCTTCAAGCCGTTTGCCGCCAGCACTTTGGCAGCCTCGATCATAAACAAATCAGCCTTGATGCGGCTGTCGTGCGAAATGGCGACGGCGCCTTTGCCGTATTTGTTGAGCACATAATTGGCGAGACCCTGCGTAGCCTGACGCACAACATAAATATTCATGCGGTTGGTACCGGCGCCGATAACACCTCTCAAGCCGGCGGTGCCAAATTTCAGCGAGGTATAAAAGCGGTCGAAGATAGCTTCGTCGTCATTTTTGACGGCGGCAAGCTCCTGCACTAAGTCCTGATCTTCTGTGGCGTTTTCACACCAAATTTCATAAAGCTTATTGTGATCCATAAATGCTTCCCTCGTTTCTAATTTAATAATTTTAGAGGACAGGCAAAATCCTGTACATTACTAATATAACATAAAACGGTGAAAAATACAAGATGTTTTCGTGTATCTTTCACCGTTTCCGATTAGGTTTTAGTGCTTTTCAAACGCATAGCCGGCGCTCTTTCGCTGACCGGTGTAGCCCATTTTTTTCAGCTCCGCCATCAGCCACTTCATGTCCCATTTGGATTTGGAGGGAACATAGATGTAGCGCGGCGTTTTGTCGGGATTGATTTGATAGTAGCTCCGCAGACGGTCGATGGTGGAGGGCTTTTCGCCCGAAAGCCACGCCGAATAGGTGCCGTAGGGCATTTCGGCGGCGAGATATGTCCAGGTGCGCTCGGTGAGAATGAGCAGGTTGTCCTCCTCCATGCTCCAGTAGGCGGACAGATCGCGGTAGATCTCGTTGTATTCCTGCGCCTTTTGCGGCGTCGTCAGCAGACCGGCGGCAGGACCCTCGGTGATCTCCGTTTGCAGGGTGTCGATGCTGCCTTCCCAGAACACATGGCGTGCCTTGGAGCCGATTTGGAACGCGCCCTGCATCACGAGCATTGCCACCACCGATACCAGACAGATCCGCTTCATGGCGACGGGGTAGGTGAAGCTGTCGGGCGTTTCGCGCATCTCACGCAGGAGCTGACCGAGGAAGAGCAGGCTTGCCACGTTGACAGCCGCGAATGCCATCGAAATGACATAAATGCTTTGGTTGGAGCCGTAGTGTATGCAGAACGAGTAGAGGATCCCGCCCACAAAGACAGCGGCAAACAGCTCGCGCGGCTTGTTTTGACAGAGCACATAGGCGGTGATGCCCATGAACACAAGCGGCAGCATGATGGCGTTGTAGGTGTGGCTGTGCAGCTCGGGCAGGAGCAGCATTTCGGCATACATCACGATCGCCGCCGTGACAAACACATACATAGCGCGGTGGGTGCGCCTTTTGCGGTCGAGCAGCATGACAAGCGCCATCGCGCAGTAGCTGTAGATCGCATATTTGAAATGCGGTTTTAAGAAGAAAATAGCTTTGAAGTAGATCTCCACACGGCTGCCAAAGCCACCGTTGCGGTGCTCGGGGTCGGCAAGCATGTAGCGGAGGTTCTCAAAGAGTCCGCTGACGCCGACGCGCGGCAGTGTGAACAGCAGGAACGCGGTGCCTATGGCAGCGGCTCCAAGTGTGAAGAGAAAGAACGTGCGCGGGCTGAAAAGCTCGCTGTTCAGCGTGGTGTTGCCGCGCTTGCGGAGCAGGATGTGCGCTCCCATGCACAGGGCATACAGCAGATAAACCCCGAGCAAAAACGGACAGCAGAGCACCGCGCCGCCAAAGCACAGACCGCTGAGGATCATCCACAGCTTTTTTTGGTAGTCGGCGGTCGCCAGCAGCACTCCGGCAAGCAGCACCAGCTCAACGCCCATGGAGTCATAGTTGAGCGCCATGATGTTGTAGGGCGTGTAGAGGTGATAGAGCGCACAGGCGATCACGGAGAGAACGCCGTATTTGCGCAGGCGGCTGTAGAGCAGCACGGTCGCGGCGCAGTGTATGACGATATAGAAAATGCGCGCCGCCAGAACGATGCCGTCGGTGGAACCGGCAAAGAAGGTATAGACAGCCGTGAACGGCAGCAGCAGGAAGGACGACATCAGCGAGAGGTGCCATTCGTCCTTGAACAGCGCGTCGCCCATCAGCAGGCGGTGGGGGATCGTCTGATAAAACGGCTCGTCGTTGCTGCCAAAGCCGTAGCGCACCTTCCAGACCGCAAAGAGCACGCCGCCGAGCAGCAGCGCCGCGAACAAAATGTCCTGCCATTTCTTTTTGTCGTCACGTGCGCGCTGTGCCTTCACAAATTCTTTTATTTTCTCATAGAGAATAATCAGTCCCTTTGCAGCTGCCGTCACCACAAAGGACGCCGCCAGCGAGCACATAAAGCACAGCGGCACGGTGATAACATAGAGCGGCAGCTTTTGATAGATGTTCTCATACGCCACGTTGACCCAGCCGTTATAGATCAGCAGGTCAAAGATGAACGACAGCAAATACATGCCGAAGGTGACGTCCGAGATCTTCCACATGACCGTCCGCACAGCCGGATGCCAGTTGTTGGCGCGCACGCGGCTGAGCAGCACAAACAGGAGCGTGGCGATGATAAACGGCTCCACACCGTACCAGAAGATCCAGGAGCCGGACTGGAAGGTGCCGCCGTAGCTGCGGTAGAAGCTGAACGCCGTGCAGAGAAAGAGCATGACGCCGAACAGCGCCAGCATGGAGCGCGTTTTGAGCTTGATGCCGTATTCGCGGATATAGGCGCCGGTAAAGTAGTAGGCGACGGGGTACATCGCGCCCATCCAGAACGACGGAATGAGCTTTTGATAGCCCTTTGTTTCGCTGATAGGCTTGAGCCACCACTCGGCGGAGTCAAAGCGGAACGCATTGATCAGCGAGGGCAAAATGGTGAGCACCACCAGCGTTGCCACCAGCACCTGCTTTTTGCGCTGGGATTCGAGCTTGTTATACGCGAGATTCAAGAACGGCGCGATCAAAAACAGCCCGATATACATCTCGACATACCATGAGTAGTTGGCGCCGGAAAAGTCGAAGATACTCAGCAGATAATGCTTTAGGTCATACTTGTGCGTGGCGTCGATCGCCTCAAACATTCCCTGCAAATCAAAATGCTCAAACGCGGTCTTTGCCGCCGGCACCAGATTGATCGACTTGAAGGTCATGCAGATGAACGTGGCGAGCACAAACACGATCAGGGTCTTGCGGATGCCCAGATAATACTTGCGGCTGAGCGTTTTTTGGCTCATCAGATAGCCCGTCAAAATCATGAACAAAGGCACGCACGCAGAGAACAGCACCTTCATCATCACCAGCAGGAACATCACAGGACCGTGCAGCGCGTTTGGG
Organism: uncultured Eubacteriales bacterium; assembly: GCA_900317315.1. GTDB lineage: Bacteria > Bacillota > Clostridia > Oscillospirales > Acutalibacteraceae > Ruminococcoides. The sequence continues at coordinate 72,600 of ONGI01000004.1, read as the reverse complement.
TCGCCGGTCTGGAAGTATTTTACAATGCCCTCGATGGGACCAAAGCCGTCCACCGTCAGGTTGTAAAAGCCCATTTTTGCGGTGTTTTCCACTGTCTTTGAGGTATGGTACAAAAAATGTACCGACATAACCAGGAACACGGCGACAATGCGAATCAGGTCCATGCTGCTGTCGCGGCGCTCCAGTCTTTTCAGATTCATACGAACCCTCCTTTACATACACTACTACTATAGCATAATCATGCAAAAAACACAAGAAAAAAACAGCAATTTGTCAAAATTGGCAAATTGCTGTAAAAACCTAATAAGGCTCAATTCTGCGGAGCGTCATCATATCCTCGCTGATGCTTTCGGTGTGTCCTTTTTTAATTTGTTCGTCACAGTAACGGTACAGCTTGCCAAAGGTCTTTGCCGCCTTGTCCCAGCTCTCCTTTTGGGGACCGCTGAGCGCGTGCCTTTTTATGCCGTACTTGTTCTGTACGATCCCGCCCAGATAATCCGTCAGCTTAACGGTGCCGTAGATATTGAGATGGTCGTAGTTATAAAAATCCTTGTTGTAATCAATGCCTGCTTTTCGCCAGTCGCGCTCGAGATTGATGTAGTCGTAGCCGAATTCCTTTACGATCTCAGCCGCCTTGTTGGAGCGCTTGACGCGCTCATAGGTGGCGGGATAGACCATGTGCGGCATGCGGATAAACGCCACATTTAGCTTTTGCTCCTTGCAAAAGCGGAGCAGCTGCTTCAGCTTTTTTTCAAGGGTCTTGTTGAGCTTGGCGGTGCGGTTCTCAACGACGATCTTGTCATTGAGTACCTTGTCGCTCGGCTTGAACACCTCGGTGTTGGTGCGGAAGCCTCTCAGATAGTAGGCGTTGGTGAGCTGCATCTCAATGGTGGAAGCCGTCCGCCGCAGTGAGTTCGGCAGCTCCTGCCAGAGGTCATGGTATTTGATCAGCGGAAAGTAGTATTCCACCTGCAGATCCTTGTCCACACAGCGGTCGATAAAGTCGATCTTGTTTTCGCCCAAGGGTATGTTGTCCACCAGCTTGCGCGTGTGCGCCTCTATTTTTTCGTTTTTGGTCTCCTTGTAGAGGTAAGCGTTCGGTTCGATCAGCAGCAGCTTGGGCTTTTGCGTGCGGACGATCTCCTTGAGCGCCAGCATCATGCCGTCGGTGGTGAGGGATTCCGACGCCACCGGATAGCTCGTAAAGCCGTATTTTTCGTAGGCTCTGCAAGACGAAAAGCCCGTATAGACCTCGCTCGCGCCGAGCAGCACCACGTCCAGCTCACCCTGCTCCTGACGGTAATAGCCGTCGAGACGGGTCATGTTGTGATCCAGCTTGCGCAGCACATAGGTCTGCAAAAAGGTCAGCGTAAGAATCACAGCGAGCAGCAGGCAGGTAATCTTGGCTGTCCGCGAAAGGAATGAATGTTTTTTCATGGAAGGTGCCTCAGAATTGCATATAAACAAAGTCCGCCGCGTTGTAGCCGGAGCCGTAGATGCCGAACACAGCCACCGCTACCATGCCGAGATAGATGAGGATAAAGCGCAGCGCAAAGGGATTGTCGTCCAGCATTTCACGAATGGTGGTGTGGGGATATCTCTCCTGGATCACACCGACAAAGAACAGGATCGCCGCGCCGATCGCCAGCACGATATAGTCCTTTTCGAGCAATCCGAGCTTGTCGCATTCTTCGCCGAACAGCGCAAAATTCTGGTTGGTGAAGAAGCCGGTGATGGTGTTCATGCCGTCGGCAAAGCTGGGCGCCACGTCAAACACATAGCCGACCAGCACCACCACAAAGGTGCGCAGGATCTGGAAAACGCCGTAGCCGAAGCTCTCGCGGCGGATGTGCAGCTTGGCGACGATGCTGTCAAACACGGGCTGCAGCAAAATGCTCAGCATGATGATGCCGCCGTTCCAAATGCCGAACGCCACGTATTTCCAGTCGGCGCCGTGCCAGATACCGACCACCAAAAAGACGATCAGCGAAGCCACGCTTGTCGGCAGCACCTTGGAGATGTGCGTGCCTGCGGCGGTCTTGCCAAAGCGCGTGTTCTTCATCTTTTTGCTCGCGTTGAGGAACACATTGGACATGGCGATGGGGTAGAACAGGTAGTTTTTGAGCCACGCGCCGAGCGAAATGTGCCATCTGCGCCAGTATTCGTTGATGGATTTGGAGAAATACGGACGCTTGAAGTTGTCGATCATGTCGATGCCGAAGATCTGCGCCACGCCGCGCGAGATGTCGATACCGCCCGAAAAGTCGGCGTACAGCTGCAGGGCGTAGAGCAGCACGATAAAGGTCAGCGTGGTGCCGTTGTAGGCGCCGTAATCCGCCGTTACCGCCTGAATGGCGATGGCGGCGCGGTCGGCAATGATGATCTTTTTGCAGAAGCCCCACAAAATCAGCTCCATGCCGTGCTTCATGCGCGTGAAGTCAAAGTCGTGCGGCTCAAACAGCTGGTGCGCCAGCTGGTCGTAGATGCTGATAGGACCCTGCACGATCTGCGGAAAGAACGAAACGAACAGCAGCAGCTTGGCAGGATTTTTTTGCGGCGGCGTTTTTTCGCGGTAGACGTCTACGATGTAGCCCATGGACTGGAAGGTGTAGAACGAAATGCCCAGCGGCAAAAACAAATTGAGCGTCGGCGCCGAAAAGTCCATGCCGAAGCTGCCCAAAATGTCGTTGAGGCTGCCTGCAAAAAAGTTAAAGTATTTCAAAAACGCAAGGATGCCGAAGTTCAGCACCAGCGCAAGCGTCATCACCAGACGCTTTTGTATCTTGATACGGTTTTTATAGGCTTTTTTCTGGTTTTTGTCCCATTCCGACTTTTTGGATTTTAACAGCGTCTTGGAATTTTTGGAGATCCTGTCGATCCACAGCGCGATCAAATAGGTGCTCAGCGTGGTGAACAGGATAAAATAGGCAAAACGGTAGCCGGCGACTGCATAGAAAAACAAGCTGGCAGCAAGCAGTACAGTCCATTTATACTTCTTTGCGGGAAATAAAAAGTACACCAGCATGGTGACGAGCACAAAGAAGAGAAAGTTTAGGGAAGTATAGGTTATGTTAAATAACACAATATCAACTCCGATTGTAAAAGCTCAAAACAGGCAGCCGTTTTCGTACAAAAACAGCTGCCGGGTAGTATGATAGATTGTTGAACTGCTTAAAGCGCAGGTGTGTTGAAAACGTCGGAATACAGCATTTCGCGGATAACGGTCAGGCCGTTTTTCTCGGAATAGACCGACACGACCGGCATTTCGCGGCTGAGAAACACAGCCATGCCTTCGGTCACGGAATAGGCGCCTGTGCGGCAGAACACCAGCACGTCGCCGATCGCCAGCGAGTCAAACTCCGCGTTGCGCGTCAAAATGTCGGCAGTGGTGCACAGGCTGCCGCAGAGCGTCCACGCCTGCACGGCGCCGGTGTCCTCGCGGTCCTTGAGGTGGACCATCACGGGGATCTGCATGCCCTGCAGCTGTCCGTCATATTTGAGCTGGTTCATACCGCCGTCCACAATGGCGTAGTTGATGCCGTAGTTGGTTTTGACGTCGATCACCTTGGTGAGGTAGTAGCCGCAGGGAGCGGCAAAGAATCTGCCCATCTCCACCGTCAGCGCGGCTTTTTCGGCGAGTGCGCGAATGCCCTCGCTGATGGAGGCAAGGCGCTCCTCCTCGAGCTTGTCGGCGTCGGCGTCAAAATAATCGACCGCCAAGCCGGTGCCGTATTCGATGCGCTCGATCGTAAAGTCAAGGTCAGCCTTGACGCGGTCGATCAGGTCGGCGAGGTAGTCCAGCTCGCGCAGGATCGGCTTTGCCTTTTTCTTCTGGGTGCCGGTAAAATAGTGGATACCCACGATCTCCATGCCCGGATAGTCGGCGCGGTTGCGGATAATATCCAGCACCTGCGCTTCCTCCATGCCGAACTGGCTGCCGCCTCTCACGTCGGTGACGCGCAGCAGCACCGGATAGACCTTGCCGCGCTTGATCGCCTCGGCGTTGATCATCTGCACATGCAGCAGGCTCTCGGCGGTAAAGGTGCCCACCTCGTCCTCGGCGGCACGCGCCACGTCCTTTTCGGTTTTGTTGACGCCCGAAAAGATGATCTTGCCGGTGTCCACGCCGGTTTTTTCACAAACGGTCAGCTCGCCGGGGCTGCACACCTCGATCTTGTCAAAGATGTCGGGCAGTCTGCCCAGCAAAAACGGATTCGCCTTGATAGAGAAGCAAAGTCCCGTTTTGTCGCCGAAATAGCGGTGTACCATGGCGGCGCGCTTTTCGAACGCGTCCAGATCAAAGATATAGGCAGGCGTTGCCAGCTGCGCCGCAAGATTCGTTAAAGTTTGCTTATCCATAGCTTATTCGTCCTGGAGCTCTTCGATCATCGCCCACATAGCCTTGGCGGAGTTGAAGTTCTCGGGAATGAGGTTGTTGGGCTTGATCTCAATGTCGAACTCATCGTTCAGCTCGCCTACGAGCGCCACGATATCAAAGGAATCGAGCACGCCGTTGGTGATGAGTGCGGTTTCGTTTTCAAAGTCAACGTCGGGTCTGAGGTTTTCCAAGATCTGCATTAATTCATCCATGATAATACTTCTCCTTTACATCATTTAAAATAGGATTTTAATGTTTGCATATCGGTTTTGCCGTTGGGCAGGGTGGGCAGCGCTTCGAGGTTGATCAGCTTGCGCGGCACCATGAAGGCAGGCATATTCTGCCTGAAATAGAGTACAATTTCTTTGGAGGTCGCGGGACCCACATAGAAAAGGTAGAGGGTGGCTTTGTCTTTATAGTAAAGCGCGCAGCAGTCTGTCACGCCTGCTATCTTCTTGGCGGTCTCCTCGATCTCGCCCAGCTCGATGCGGTGGCCGAGGTGCTTGATCTGGCGGTCTTTTCTGCCGTGGAAGTGCAGGACGCCGTTTTCGTCAAAGTGGCCGAGGTCGCCGGTCTTGTAGATCAGCTCGCGGTAGTTGTCGTTGAGCGGATTCTGCAAAAAGCTCTTTTCGGTCTGCTCCTTGTTGCCGTAGTAGCCGAGAGCGAGAATGGGTCCGCTGACGCAGATCTCACCGGTCTCGCCCTGCGGCGTGGCGGTGTTGTCCTCGTTCAGCAGCATCACGTGGTAGTTGTCATAGGCGGTGCCGATGGGCAGCACGGTGTCGTCGTTCACCTTTTCCTTCACGACGTAATAGGTGCAGGAAGCGGTCGCCTCGGTGGGACCGTACTGGTTGACGTAGAGCACGTCGGGCATGTGCTCCTGCCAGATCTTGAGATATTTGCAGGGCATGACCGAGCCGGAGAAGCAGAGCTTCCTGAGGTATTCCGGCTTGCTCACGTCAAACGCGCCGAGCTTGGCAGGCAGCTCCACACCGGCAACGCTCCAGCACAGCGCCGTGATCTTTTCGCGGTTGAGCGTGTCAAAGAGGGTGGTGGGAACGGCGAATTCGTTTTTGGGGATGATATAGGTCGAAGCGCCGAAGCTGACGGGGAAGTAAATATCTCTGACAGCGGCGATGTAATCGAGCGGGCTCTGGTTGCCCAAAATGTCGGTGCTGTTGATGTCGAGCACCTTTGCCACGGAGTCGATGTAGGTCATCAAAGACTGGTGCGAGGTGATAACGCCCTTGGGCACGCCGGTGGAGCCGGAGGTGAAGATGACATACAGCGGCGAGGTGCAGCCGAGGGTCTTTTCACGTGCAGCGAGCAGCGCCTCGTCCGGTTCGGTGTCGCGGATGTCCTCAAAGACGATGATCTCGCCGTCAAAGTCGAGCGCCTGCGCCGTTTCGAGGTGCGCCCTGTCAACGAGCATAAAGTCGGCGCGGATAACGCCGATGATCTGGTTCAGTCTTGTCTGCGGCATATCGCCGTCCATCGGCGCATAAAAGCAGCCTGCGCGGACAGCGCCCAAAAAGCAGGAGGGCGTCAAAATGTGTCTGCCGGACATCACGGCAACGGGTGAGCCTGCCGGCACTCTCTGCGACAGATAGGTGCCGACCGCTTTTGTCAAACGGTCAAACTCGCCGAAGGTGATCTCGGCGGTCTCGTCGCGGAACATGACCTTGTCGGGGAACGCGGCGGCTGTTTTGTCCAAACGGTTAAGAACAGAAGTTTCCATACGGAGAGGATCTCCTCCTTTTCAATATGATTTTTCACAGCATAGTTTGCATGAATATACAGTATTAATTATAGTGATATTTTTGTCAAAGTCAATCGGTTTTCAAGAATAATCCTGAATTTTTCGCATTTTTGGGTCAAAAGGCGCCGTTTATTGTTCCAAAACAGAAAAAAGGCAAGCCGTTGTTTTTTCCGGCTTGCCCTGACAGGTGATCAGTCCTTCAAATATTGCTCGACGATATAACGCGGACGGCGCTTTGCCTCCATGTAGATCTTGCCGATATACTCGCCGATGATGCCGATGGCGAACAGCTGCAGACCGCCCAGTGCCCAAATGGAGCAGAGCGTGCTTGCCCAGCCGCTGACGGTCGCGCCGATAAAGAAGCTGACGAGGGAATAGACGATCATGATCAGGCTGATAAAGAAGATGATCAGTCCGAGCCACGTGATCATGCGGATGGGGCGGATGCTCAGCGAGGTCACGCCCTCCCAGGCGAGAGCGAGCATCTTGCGCAGCGGATATTTGCTCTTGCCGGCAAGGCGCTCGGCGCGTTCGTAGGTGACGATGGAGCTCTTGTAGCCCACCAGCGGCACCATGCCGCGCAGGAAGATGTTGGTTTCGTGATAGAGCGAGAACGCCTGCAGCGCGCGCTTGCTCATCAGGCGGAAGTCAGCGTGGTTAAAGATGACCTTTGCGCCCATTTTGTTGAGGATGCGGTAGTAGGACTCGGCGGTAAAGCGCTTGAAAAAGCTGTCCTTATCGCGCTTGGAGCGGACGCCGTAGACCACGTCGCTGCCCTTTTCGAACTCCTCGAGCATTTCGTCGATCGCGTTGATGTCGTCCTGAAGGTCCGCGTCGATCGAGATCACCGCGTCCGCCTTGTCCTTTAGGGTCATCAGACCGGCGAGCAGCGCGTTTTGATGGCCGCGGTTGCGCGTGAGCTTGATGCCCTGAAAGATCGGGTTCTGCTCATGCAGATCCTTGATGATGTCCCAGGTCCTGTCGTGCGAGCCGTCGTCGATAAATACGATGCGGCTCGTCTGCGTGATCTTTCGCTCCGACATCATATCGTAGTATTTATTCAGGAGCTTTTCGGCGGTGTCCCACAGGACCTCCTCCTCATTATAGCATGGAATGGCAAGATATAGCTTAGTCATAAAAACGCCTCTTTGTTTCAAATTTTTACAAATACAATAATAATACGTCATTCGCAAATTGTCAAGCAAACATTCATAACAAATCAAAAACAGCAGCGAAAGTTTTTGTAATATTTTTTGTGAAATTTGAAAAATCACTTGTAAAGAAGGCTTATTTGTATTATAATTATCTTGAACGATTTACAAAATAATCCATGGAGGTAATGATATGTCTGAACAAAAAAGTATTGCGGTATTGACCAGCGGCGGCGACGCACCCGGTATGAACGCGGCCCTCAGAGCGGTCGTTCGCGCCGGCATCAACAGAGGTATGCGCGTTTTCGGCGTGTATCGCGGCTATAACGGCTTGCTCAACGGCGAAGTCAAGGAAATGAACCTTCGTTCCGTATCGGATATTATCGGCAACGGCGGCACCATGCTCTACACCGCCAGAAGCGAGGAATTCAAGACCCCCGAGGGTCAGGCGCGTGCGGCTGAATATTGCCGCAGCCTCGGCATCAGCGGCGTGGTCGTCATCGGCGGCGACGGTTCCTTCCGCGGCGCCAGAGCGCTGACGGCAAACGGCATCAACTGCATCGGCGTTCCGGGCACCATCGACAACGATATCGCCTGCTCCGAATACACCGTCGGCTTTGACACCGCCATGAACACCGCGCTGGAGATGGTTGACCGCATCCGCGACACCGCGCAGTCCCACGACCGCTGCTCCATCGTGGAGGTAATGGGCAGACGCTGCGGCGACATCGCCTTGCAGACCGGTATCGCCACCGGCGCGACCGCGATCTTGGTTCCCGAAGTGGAATTCAACATCGAGCGCGACGTCATCACCCGTATCATCAACACCCAAAAGACCGGCAAAAAGCACTTTATCGTCGTGGTCGCCGAGGGCGTCGGCGGCGTGCGCGACCTCGCCAAATATATCGAAAAGCGTCTCGGCATCGAGGCGAGAGCCACCATTCTCGGTCATGTGCAGCGCGGCGGTTCGCCGACGGTGCGCGACAGAGTGGTCGCCAGCCAGATGGGCTATGAGGCGGTCGATCTGCTCGACAAGGGCTACGGCAACCGCGTCGTTGTGATGCGCGACGGCAAGATCACCCACCTCGACATCAACGAGGCGCTGGATATGCAGCGCGTGTTCGACAAAAAGCTTTATGAGATCGCTATGTCGGTTTCGATTTGATTTTTTGCATACGATTTGGCATACTAACTGTATATTCAATTTACAATGCGGGCGGACAGAGTTCGCCCGTGATTTTTAGGAACACATCATACAATTTGGGGAATGGCTATGAGCTTGGAAAAACTGCGGAAAATTTCAGAGGATATGATCCTGTATGCCGTCAGGGCGTCGGACTATGAGCCGCTTGGCTTTGACAACGATGCATTGGCAGGCGTGCGCGCCGATTATTTTAACGCAAAGTGCATGCCGCAGGAGAACAAAACCGATTTCAGCGTGCAGGGCGTGCCGCACAGTCTGTCTTATTCCATGAAAAACGGCAGCTCGCTGGCGTGGAAGATCACCGTCGGCAACCGCACGGCGGAAACGGTCCGCCGCTTGTCCGACGGCAGCTATTGCGTGATGACCTACGGCGAGAACGGCGTGGTTTTCAAAAGACAATATTTTGACAGCACGCACCTCTGGCTGCGCACGGAATACTACGACCGTGTGCTGGACAACCGGATCGTCGCCAACCTCTATCCGCATTTGGCGAACGGCGTCATGGTGCTGTGCCTGCAGGAGTTTTCAAACGGCGGCATGCGCACGCGTGAGCTGTATCCCTCCTTGGAGGAGCCTGCGGAGGGCTGCGCCGCGATGGCGTATGCCGACTCCGGAATGCTGTGGTATGACGAGCGGTTCCGTTTGGGCGAGTCGGTCGCCGAGGAGCCGGCAGAGCCGGAAGCGTCCGACGGCTTTCATTTTATAAAGGAAGCCTTCACCGGCGCGGATCCGGAGGATGTGCTCGGCTTGCAGAACGCGGCATATCTCGGCGAGAGCGACGCGGTTCCGACGGCGGAAGAACCGCCTGTGCCTGTCGCGGATCCGGAGGATCAATCGTATTCCGCCTACGACACCATCGAAAAGATCCTTTTTGAAGCACAAAAAACAAATAAAAATATCTTCGGCGTGCTGCAGGACTTCGGAGACGACGAGCCCGACGCTGCCGACGCGGGCGGTTCGACTGAGACGACGGGCTCCGAAACGCCTGTCACGTCCGAAAAGACGCAGGAGCCGGCAGCACAAAAGACCGCGCAGGCGGCAGCCGGAACGGAGCCTGATCTGCAGATCAAGACCAAGGACGGCACCTATTCCTATTTCGGCGAGCTGGATACAAGCAAACACCGCAGCGGCAGGGGCAGGACCGTTACGCCCGACGGCGTCACCTCCTACGACGGCACCTACCGCGACGACAAGCGCGAGGGCTTTGGCGTCTGCTACTATAAGGAAGGCAGCCCCAACTATATCGGCGACTGGACGGGCGGCAAGCGCAACGGCAGAGGCGTCGGCTACCGCCGCAGCGACGGCACGATGCACGCCGGCAAATGGAAGAACAACAAGCCCGAGGGGATCGGCGCACGGTTTGACGCGGACGGCAATTTTGTTGACATCTGCACCTATGTAGACGGCAAGCGCAGCGGCAAGAGCGTTTCGTTTGACGCGCGCGGCAATCCGGTAGTCACGCTTTGGCGCAACGGCGAGGCGGTATCCAAAAAAACCATTTCCGATTAGGAGGCGTCATGGAAAACTTTCAGCAATCCATTAAAGAGTTCGCTTTGAATTTTCTGAATTTTGCCGTGGTGCTGGTGATCGGCGTGGTGGCTGTCAAGCTGCTGCTGATGCTCATCAAGCGCGTGCTGGGCAAGACCTCGCTCGACCGCACGGTAAAAAGCTTTTTGTTTTCGGTCGTTCGTGTGCTGCTTTATGCAGTGGTGGTCGTCACGGCTCTGGGAACGGCAAGGGTGGACATCTCCTCCCTGCTGACGGCGCTCGGCGCGGCGGCGCTGACGGCGAGCCTTGCCCTGCAGGACACGCTCAAAAACTTTGTCAGCGGCATGATCATCCTGTTCAACAAGCCCTTTACCTCCGGCGACTGGATCCAGGTGGACGGCTGCGAGGGCAAGATCGACTGCATCCGCATTTTTTACACACAGCTCCACACCTTTGACAACCGCGTCGTGCAGATACCCAACTCCAAAATGACCTCCACCAACGTCACCAACTGTTCCTCCGCCGGTACGCGCCGTGTGGATCTGAAGTTTTCTGTCAGCTATGAGGACAATCTCACGCAGGTCAAGAGCGTCATCTACGGCGTGATTGCCAAAAACGCGCTGATTTTGGCGGAGCCGGAGCCGAAGGTCTATGTCTCCAAGCACCTCGACAGCGGCGTGGAGATCACGGTGTTTGTCTGGACGATGCAGGAGAATTATTTTGCCGTGCAGTTCCGGATGGAGGAGGACGTCAAAAACGCGTTTGACGAAAACGGCGTCACGATCCCGTATCCGCATGTGGAAATCGTCGGCAAAAACGCATAATGCAAAACTTTTTTATTATACTAATAGCGTCGTGCTTACGGCGCTATTTTTATATAGTAAGGAAGTTGTATTGATGAAAAAGATAATTTGTACGCTGGCTGCGCTGCTCACCGCGGCGTCCTTTTGCGGCTGCACCGGCAGCAAGGAGGACGTCTCCAAGCGCGAATCCATGGCGTCAGGCGCACAGTCGGTCGTGTCCGGCGTCAAGTCCGACGCAGGCGAAATGATGGAGGACATCGGCGAGGCGGTCACCGACGCGGTTTCCGCCGTCACAAGCGAGGCTGACCGCATGTTTGAAAACGGCGAGATCTCCGACGGCGACGGCGTGATCGGCAATGAGGGGGAGGACGCCACCGACAGTACCGACTGATTCTCCGCTATTATTCCGCATAAGAAAAAAGGTTGGCTCCGTATGGCAAACGGAACCAACCTTGCTTGTTATGAGCAGCCCTATTTCAGAGGCGCTCTTTTATGTTTCAGATGCCGGAGCCTTGTTCAGACCCGCCGTTGATGACGCTATCCAAACAAAAAACGTTGCCAAAGGCGGATCGGGTGCAGCGTCACGCTGCCGTCACGTTGCTGATATTGAGTGCCTCTTTATAGCTTCTATCTTGTTCAGCCCCGCCGTTGATGACGCTTTCCAAACAAAAAAACGTTGTCAAAGGCGGATCGGGTGCAGCGTCACGCTGCCGTCACGCTGCCGTCACGCTGCTGTTACGCTGCTATTGTGTTTCCAGCGTCTTTTTCAGCTGTGAAATGATCTTTTTTTCCAGACGGGAAATATAAGACTGCGAGATCCCCAGCAGCTCCGCCACCTGCTTTTGCGTGTGCTCCCTGTTGCCGTTCAGCCCGAAGCGCAGCTCCATAATGCGGCATTCGCGCGCGTTCAGCCGCGAGACCTCCTGCAAAACCTGCCGCCGTTCCATCTCGTGTTCCAAATTTTGGTTGATCTCTTCGGCGTCGCTGCCCAAAATATCGCAGAGCAGCAGCTCGTTGCCGTCCCAGTCGGTGTTGAGCGGCTCGTCGATGGACACCTCATTTTTGAGCTGCGAGGACTTGCGCAGAAACATGAGGATCTCGTTTTCGATACAGCGCGAGGCGTAGGTGGCGAGCTTGATATTTTTCTCGGGCGAAAAGGTGTTGACCGCCTTTATCAGTCCGATGGTGCCGATCGAGATCAGATCCTCCGTTCCGGCGCTGGGCGACTCAAATTTTTTGGCGATATATACCACCAACCGCAGATTGTGTACGATCAGCGGCTCCCGCGCGCGGTTGTCGCCCGAGCGGATGCGCTCCATCACCGCCAGCTCCTCCGCCTTTCCGAGCGGCGGCGGCAGCGTGTCGCTTCCGTTGATGTAAAATACTTGGTTGTCGGGCGTCAAAAACAGCTTTAGCCGCAGCAAAATATTCGTCATTTCTATACCTCACATTCATATACCGATATATTGTTCATGGTTTTGTCAGCTCATGCGGCACGATCGCGCGTATCTCTCCCTGCAAAACGCCGTCGCACACGCCGATGTACAGCCGGTTGGTCACCTCCCTGCCGTCGATCAGCACCTGCTCTGCCTGCATGCCCTCCAAATAGCCGGCGCCGCCGAGACTTTCAAAGGGGATGATCCTTTTTGATGATTCCAATAAAGAAAAATCTTGCAGACAGCTCCGCTCGGCGATGATCACATATTCGTCCGAAAACGGCTCTCTCACGCGGCAGCCCGTGTCTATCAGCGCCCGAAAGACTGTTTCTTTGCCGCCGCAGCGCAGCGTCACCGTACACACGGGCTTTCCGGCAGTGCCCTTTGTCAGCTTTTTGAGCAGCAGGAGCACATAATAGCACATTAGCGTGAGTATAATCAGCACGATCGGGGAAATATTAAAATAGACAACGTCGTTGCACACGGCGATCCCCTTGGGACGGAATACGCCGCACACAAACAGCATGACGCCGCAAAAGGAGAACGACACCGAAAACAGCGCGGCAGTGCGCACCAAAAAGCGCTTGGGCGCGGTTTTTCCGAAGGCGACGAGCGTGAGCAGCGCCGCGCCGAGCAGGTCAAGCGGCAGGTTGAGCAGCGGCGGCAGCGGCGGCAGCAGGGCGACCGCACTCAGCGCACCGCCGGTCAGTCCGCCGAGCAGCAGGCGCAGCGGCCTTGGGCGCAGGTGCAGCAGACGGCTCACACACAGCAGCAGCATCAGGTCGATAAAAACATTTACAACCACCAACACGTCAACATACACAACTTGCATTTCCATCACCCGTCTTATTATCGCATATCGGGTGCGGAAGAATTGTCACAATTTGGACAGGAGGAAAATTTTTATGCTGGCAGGAATCATCATCGGCACATTCATCGGCGGATTTTTCGGCGTGGGACTCATGTGTATTTTGTACTATAGCAGAGAATAATTGCTTTTTTAACAAAAAATGCATAGAAATATAGAAATAATTATGTTATAATATCCCTTGCATATGATTTTTTTACAAACGAGGGGTGCATTATGGAACAAAAGAGAAATACCTTTTCCGGTTCCATCGGCTTTGTGCTTGCCGCGGCAGGCTCAGCGGTCGGACTCGGAAATATTTGGCGTTTCCCGTATTTGGCGGCGAAAAACGGCGGCGGCCTGTTTCTCGTCGTGTACATTATTTTGGCGCTGACCTTTGGCTTTACGCTGCTTGTCAGCGAGGTGGCCATCGGCAGAAAGACCAAGCAGAGCTGTCTGACGGCTTACGGCAAGGTCAACAGGCGCTGGGGATGGCTGGGCGGCTTTGCCAGCGCGGTGCCGTTTTTGATTTTTCCGTACTACTGCGTGATCGGCGGCTGGGTGCTCAAATACTGCATCGTGTTCATCACCGGTCAGGGCTTGGACGCGGCGAACGACAGCTTCTTCACCGGCTTTATCACCAATCAGTACGAGCCGATCATCTTCTTTGTCATCTTTTTGGCAGCCACCTGCTTTGTCGTTTACCGCGGCGTCAACAAGGGCATCGAGGCGCTCTCCAAGATCCTCATGCCGGCGCTGTTGGCGCTCGTTATCGGCATCGCGGTCTACTCCCTGTTCATCAGGGGCGGCGAGAAGCAGGACGGCAGAAGCGGCTTGGACGGCTTTTTGATTTATGTCATTCCCAGTGTGGAGGGCATGGGCTTTATTGATTTTCTCCATGTCGTGATGGACGCCATGGGACAGCTCTTCTACAGCATCAGCGTCGCCATGGGCATCATGGTCGCCTACGGCTCCTACTGCAAGGACGACAGCAACCTGATGAAGTCCGTCAATCAGATCGAGATTTTTGACACGGTCGTGGCGTTCCTCGCAGGCGTCATGATCATTCCCGCGGTCTATGTGTTCCTCGGCAAGGAAGGCTTGTCCAGCGCAGGCCCCGGACTGATGTTCGTGGCGCTGCCCAAGGTGTTTGCCGAAATGGGCTTTGCCGGCAGGATCTTCGGCTCCATCTTCTTTTTGATGGTGCTCTTTGCCGCGCTCACCAGCTCGGTCTCCATTTTGGAGGCGGTCGCGTCCGGCATTATCGACAAGACAAAGACCACGCGCAAAAAGGCGACGCTCATCGAGTCCGGCATCGGTCTGATTCTCGGCGTCATCGTCTGCCTCGGCTACAACCTCTGGTATTTTGAGGCGGTGCTGCCCAACACACCTGCCGGAAAGAACGCGCAGATCCTCGATATATTCGACTACGCGAGCAACAACATCCTCATGCCCGTCGTGGCTATCGGCACCTGTATTCTGATAGGATGGATCGCCAAGCCCAAATTTGTCATCGACGAGGTCACCAAGAACGGCGAGCGCTTCGGACGGCGCGGCTTGTTTATCGTGATGGTAAAATTCATCGCGCCCGTGCTGCTGTTTGTGCTCCTGCTCGGTTCGCTCGGCATCATTCGCTAAAACTTCACGCCCTGCTTTTTTGGCAGGGCGTTGCTTTTTTTACAGAATCTTGCTATAATCAATTTGTATAAGAAACGAGGTGTTTTTATGGCTTTCAATACAAGGGATGCAAAGGAGCTGCTCCGTCAGCTCGACGAGCTGCAAAAGCAGCAGCAGACGCTGCTTTCGCTGCCGTCGCAATTCAGCGCCGACGCCCAAAAGCAGGCGCGTTCCGTTCAGAGCGTACACGGCTTTGAAAACCTGGTGCGCGACGAGGTCGAGCGCGGTCAGGACAGCAGCGGCAGTCTGCGCGGCGCGGACGCACTGGTGCGCAGTATCGTATGCTGTCACAAGCTGCAGCCGATCGCGCGCTATTGCCAAAAGCTCACCGGGGCAAGGCAGGAGCAGGTGCAGGCGCTGCGCGACAGCCTTGCGGCATGCGCAGGCGGCTTGAAGCGGTTTTTTGCGTCCTCCTCCAAAAAGCAGGACGCAGAGCGGGCGTTTGCACAGCTCCAAGCCCTGCTAAACAGCGACTACGCCGCCCATACGCGGCAAATGACGGCGGACGCCAACGCGATCACGCAGATGACGCCGCAGGCAGCATGGCAGGAGTGGCGTCAGAATCGCGGCGCCTACCGGAAGACGGCGCAGGAGGCGCTGGGCAGCTTGTATGACGACAAGCCGATCGCCGGCGTCCAGGCAGTTTTGGAGCAGCACGAGCTGCTGTTGGCGCCGAAACAGCGGATAGCGGGAACGCAGGAACAGCGAAAGCAAAATATCCTGAACGCCTGTAACGGTGTGGCGGCAGCGGAGAGCCTGCGCGTTTTAGAGGGCGTGCCGGTGGAGGAGGTCAACCGCGACAAGGGCGGCATCCGTGTCAAGACCCTGCGCGACAGCGGCTTTGAAACGATGGCGGACATCTGCTTTGCCAAGCCGGGCGCGCTGGCAGCCGTCAAGGGCATCAGCGCCGAGGGCGAGAGCGAGCTGAAAAAGATAGCGGAGGAATACCGCAGCCGTACCGCCTCCTCGGTCAAGATCAAGCTCAGCACCGACAACCGGACTGCGGAGGCGTCCGCGTTGGTGTATGCTGTCTATACTTATATCCGCTGTCAGGATGCGTGCACCGGCTTTGAGCGGCTGCACCGCGACTACGGCCAATCATTGGAGCAGGCAGGCGCTTGTCTGCGCTCCGTCGGCAACGGCGCACTGTGGCTGTTCACGGCGGACACAGAGCGGCAGAATGTTGCCAGCGCCTATCGTTATCTGAACGGCTTGCTGCAGGGCGACTACGGCAGACGGGCAAAGCAGCTTGCCGCCGAGGGAGATGTCAGTCAGGCAAAGACGCAGGACGCGTGGGATCACTTTGCGCAGAACACCGTCCGCTATTATAATGTAATAGAGGATATCGCGCCGGGCATGCTGGGCACGGACAGCGGCATGTACGGCTTGCCGGAGGATCTGGCGCACGCGGTCGCGCAGGAGCCGTTCTATCCCGAGGGACTGCGCTGCGAGCTGCGCCGCTATCAGGAGTGGGGCGTCAAATATGCGCTCTGCCAAAAGCGTGTGCTGCTGGGCGACGAGATGGGTCTCGGCAAAACCGTGCAGGCGATCGCCGTCATGGTCTCGCTGCGCAATACGGGCAGCAAGCGGTTTTTGGTCATTTGCCCGGCGAGCGTGCTCTCCAACTGGCACCGCGAGATCACCAAGCACAGCGACCTGCCCGTGACCGTCATTCACGGCAGCGGACGCGACAAGGCGCTGGCAGCGTGGCGGCAGTCCGGCGGCGTGGGCGTCACGACCTACGAAACGACGGCGCATTTTGACGCAGAACAGCAGGAGACCATCGACATCATCGTGGTGGACGAGGCGCACTATATCAAGAACGCCGAGGCAAGACGCAGCGTCAACGTCAAAAAGCTCTGCGCCAAGGCGACGCGGCTGCTCTTTATGACCGGCACCGCGATAGAGAACCGCGTGGAGGAGATGATCGCGCTTGTCAGCGTGCTGCAGCCCGAGGTGGCGGCGCACATCAAGGGCATGGCGTTTATGTCGTCGGCGCCGCAGTTCCGCGAGGCGGTCGCGCCGGTCTATTACCGACGGAAGCGCGAGGACGTTCTCACCGAGCTGCCCGACAAGATCGAGAGCGCCGAGTGGTGTACCTTGGGCAGGGAGGAGGAACGGCTCTATGAGGAGGCGGTCCTCGGCAAAAAGTACACCGACGCGCGGCGTGTGTCGTGGGCGGTGAGCGATCTGTCGCAGTCCTGCAAGGCGAGCCGTATGAACGAGCTGCTCGCCGAGGCAGGCGAGGAGGGACGCAAGGTAATCATCTTCTCCTTCTTTCTCGACACCATCACCAAAATCAGCGCGCTTCTCGGCGAGCGCTGTGTGGGACCCATCACCGGCTCCATTCCGCCGCAGCGCCGCCAGGAGTTGATCGATACCTTTGACAAGGCGCCGGCAGGCGCCGTGCTGACCGCGCAGATCCAGTCGGGCGGCACGGGACTCAACATCCAGTCCGCCAGCGTGGTGATGCTGTGCGAGCCGCAGTTCAAGCCGTCTATCGAGAATCAGGCGATCTCGCGCGCTTACCGCATGGGGCAGTCGCGCAATGTGCTGGTGTACCGTCTGCTGTGCGAGGACACGGTCGATGAAAAAATAATGGATATGCTCAAAGAAAAACAGGCGGTGTTTGACGCCTTTGCCGACAAATCCACCATCGCGGAAGAGACCATGGAGCTTGACGAAACGAGCTTTGGTGAGATCATGCGCGAGGAAGCGGCGCGTATCGCCGCCAAACGGCAGGGCGAACAGCCGGAAACGACGGAGGTAAAGTCAAATGAAGCTGAATGAAAAATTTGTGCGCTATGACATGAACGGAAAGGCGATGGTGATCCCGCTCGGCGACGCGGATTTTCACGGCGTTGTGCAGGGCAACAAGAGCGTCGGCGTGATTTTTGAATGTTTGGAGCGCGGCGCCACCGAGGACGAGATCGTGCAGGCGTTGTCAGAGCGCTTTGACGGCGACCGCGAACAGATGCGTGCGGACGTGAGGGACGTTGTCGCAAAGCTGAAAAGCATCGGCGCGATCGACGCATAATATTCTTTTTGAGAACAAAAAGCACCGGACGGCGTTGTCCGGTGCTTTGGCTTTTATCCGAAACAGGATCATTTGTTCTCGGGGAACTGGGTGCGGATCTGTTCGACCAGCTTGTCAAACTCCTTTTTCTGGCTTTCATCCAAGCTCTGGGAGATCGTATTGCCGGGAACATTGTTGGCGTAATCGGCGACCATTCCGAAGATGCCGCAAAAAGCAGCGGCGCCGAGACCGATCAGGATCGCAAACACGCCGACGATGATGCCTGCCTTGCGCGGACCCTGCTTGTCGGGTTCTCTGACGGCGAGGATGCCGAAGATGATGGCGAGAACGCCCAGACCTGCGGCGATCAGCGCCATGGTGACGTTCATGCTGCCGGGCAGCGAGAGCGAGCTGCCGGTGATGTGTGCGGTGGGGAAGAAGAGCGCTGCGAGTGCGAGTACGATCGCGCCGATGGCGGCGAACAGTCCGATAAATCCTTTTACATTCTTTTTCATGATTTTTTCCTCCTTGAAAGTCAAATGATTATTTTACGTCGCTTCTGTCAAATACCTTGACGGTGAGCGTCATAAAGATCGCAATACAAACGAGTGATACGATAACGGCGTTGATGACCGCGGTGTTGGTGCCGACGCTTACGGCATTAAAGAGCGTGTCGGGCATGAACTCTCCCAAATCAAAGCCGTCGGTGCGAAACACGGTGTCAGCCGCCGTGCTCAGTCCCATATAGGCGAGACCGAGGGAGCCGGTGCCGATGATAACGCCGACGATGCTGGCGAGAATCTTGTTTTTGATGCCGATCGTCACGAACATCAAAATCGAAGCGAGCGCCATGCTGAGCATCCATTTGAGCAGCAGGGTGAGTATTGCCTGAAGTGCCATGCCGTCATTCACAAAATGGATCATGCCCATGCCGGAGAGCATCAGGTTGCCAAGGGTGTTGGTCAGAGAACCGACCGCCAGGAACAGCAGGTTGTGCAGTCCGATGACAATGAACTTGGAGATGATCGTGCTGCTCTTGTGCGGCAGCTGACCGGCGATATTTTTGATGTAGCCGTTTGCGATATCCGCATAGGAGAAGCTCACGAGAGAGGCGAACATCAAAATGATAAAGAACGGGAGATAAAACGGTGAGACGATGGATGAGGTGAGTGTGGCGGGAGGCATCACTTCCGTCGGAACAAAGAACCTTGCCGCTGCCGTAAAGCCGACATTGAGCAGAATGTTGAACACGCCGATAACAGCCAGCGAAATGAAAAACATCGGGGAGCGGAACATGCGCCGCAAATCCATTCTAATCAGATTAGCCATTGTGCTTACCTCCTGTCACGCTGAGGTAGTAGTCCTCCAGCGAAGTGTTTTTAATCAGCAGCTCCTTGACGCCGATACCGGCGTTCACAAGAATACTGTTCATCTCGATTGTCTGGTGAATGGCGTCGTCAACGCGAATATCCTTGTTGTCGTCAATGACGGAGTTGGTGAAGCCGGCAGCCTGCAAAACCTCCAGCGCACGGCTGTTGTCGTCGGTTCTCACGGTGACATATCTGCCGCAGCGGTCGGTCAGCTCCTCGGTGGTAAATTCGTCCAGCAGCCGTCCTTCGTGGATAATGCCGTAGGAGTCGGCGAGCTTGCTCAGCTCGTCCAGAATGTGGCTGGAGATCATGATCGTGATGCCCTTTTCGTTTTTGAGGCGTTCCAGCGTTTTTCTGACCTCCACGATACCCTGCGGGTCAAGACCGTTGATCGGCTCGTCCAGCACGATCATTTTCGGGTCGCCCACCAGCGCGAGCGCGATGCCAAGGCGCTGCCGCATACCCAGTGAAAAGGAGCCTGCGGGCTTTTGGGCGGTGTTTTCCAAGCCGACGGTTTTGAGCAGGCTTTGGATGTAGTCCCTGTTGTTGCAGCCGAGGGCGATGCATTTGAGGCGGATGTTTTCCTCTGCGGACATAGTCGGATAAATGCCCGGGCTTTCGATCAGCACGCCCACTCCGAATTTGTTTTCGCCAAACAGCTCATAGCTGCCGCTCGTTGCCTTTGACAGTCCGCTGATAACGCGCATAACGGTTGTTTTGCCGGCGCCGTTGCGTCCGATCAAGCCGTAAATCTCACCCTCGCGGACGTGGATGTTAATGTCCTTGGCGGCATCCTTTTTGCCGTAGGTCTTGGTGAGATTGGTTGTGGTTAAAATAAATCCCATATTTCTTACCTCCTTGCGCGCTTAAAAAGCGCTTGCGTTGTTTCAATGATTCTACTATACCACACAGAGTATGACAAAACAAGGACAAATTTCTGTCCGTATGCAAAAAAATCAAAAAAATCTCGCTTTTCTTCCGTCAACATCATTTTATCACATGCAATTCATTGAAAAAACACATCTTTTGTGTTAGAATAAAGTGAAAATCAAAAAGAGAGGTCAGGCTTATGGAACAAATGCTCTTGGAAACCGTACAGGACGCCTCCCGGCAGATAACGATAACGAGTATCATCAATATCTGTCTGGTAGCGGCGATCGTGGTCGCGGTGTTTATTATCCTGTCCGTGGTGCGCAAGCGGCTCAAAAACAAGCTGCCGCTCGAAAATGACCTGCGGCGGCTGCATATGTACACCACTGTTTTTCGCATCGTCAAGGTGCTGGTGATCATTTCGGGCGTGATCGCCATTTTGCAGGTGCTCGGCATCAATATTTCCGGCATTGCCGGCGGCATCGGCGTCGTGCTGGTGATCTTCCTGCTCGCCATGAAGGATTCGTTTCAGGACTTGTTTTCGGGCTTTACCATTATGACGGACAAATATTTTTCCGTCGGTGACGCGGTGGAGTTCGACGGAAGGGACGGCATCGTGATTTCGTTCACGGTGCGCACCACCAAAATCGAATTCATCGACGACCGCTCGGTGATGTCCATCGCCAACCGCAATATTTCAAAGATCCGCAAGCTGACGCACATGGTCGATATCGACCTGCCGCTGCCGTATGAGCTGGACAGAAAAGCCGTGTATGACTTGCTCAGTCCGATTTGCGACGAGATCGGTCAAATCGAGGGTGTGGAGAGCTGCGAGCTGAAGGGCACCCAGAGCTTTGAGGACAGCGCGATCCTCTACAAGATCCGCTTCTTTTGCGAGCCGAAGGACCGTCCCGATATTCGCCGTGCCGTCATCAAGACGATACAGGACGGCTTGAAAAAGGCAGGCGTGCAGATCCCGTACCGCCAGCTCGACGTTCACACCAAATAATACACCAAATAATATAGTATGCGAAAGCCGGTGCGGAAAACCGAAATCATTCACAAAAAATACAGAGAGCTTCCCAAAACTGTAAAAAACAACAGTGGATTTCGGCTGAAAATTTAGTGCTAAGGGCAAAAATTCCTCACAGCGTATTTTGCCTATTGACATCTGTCTATAAGATAATATATAATGTCTACGGTTAAAAGGTCACATTCTGTCGAATCACAGATTTGTACTGCTTCCCAAAAAGGTCGTAAACTGTCAGATAAGGAGCATGATCTGATGAAAATAAAACGTTTCGGGGCAATTGCGGCGGCTATGGTGCTCGCCGTCAGTTCCCTTGCAGCCTGTTCCGGCGGCAAGGCGGTAAAAAGTGATATTCCCGGTATTGACAATACCATTTCTCAGACGAGCGGCGATCCGGTACAGACTGCTGCGGCGACCGAGGCGGTAGCCACCACGCCTTCCGGTGACGGCGAGCTTGTCACCGAGGACGGCAAGACATTCTTATATATCAACGGCGAAAAGCAAAAGGACGGCGTCGTCGGCAACGACCAAAGCGGCTTCTACTATGCCGACAGCGAGGGCGTGATCGACCTCGGTCTCTGCGACGGCGTAGAGGTCAACGGCGTCAAGTGGAACGTGATCGAGGGCAAGGCTTCGCGTGCAGAAACCGAATCCGACGAGACCCTTCACCTTGCGCTGCAGGCAGTCGCCAAGTGGACAAATACCTCCATGAGCCGCGACGAAAAGCTGCGCGCTTGCTTTGAGGGACTCAAAAACGACTATCTCGAGGGCGTGCGTCATGATCCGCCCTACACCGAGATCGACTGGCCTGTGCTCTATGCCAACGATATTTTTGTCTACGGCAAGGGCGACTGCTTTAGCTACGGCGCGGCGTTTGCCTATATCGGCAAGGCGATCGGCTGCACAGAGTGCTACGCCTGCAACAGCGGCGGTCACGGCTGGGCAGAGATCGAAGGCAAATACTATGATCCCGAATGGGATATGCACCATCAGGAATACAACCACTTCGGCGTGCTGCCCGACGATCCCTGCGACGTTGACTATTCCAACACGCTCACCGAAGGCGTTGACTGGATGCATGTGTTAGTGTAGTTTCATCCGTTTAACAAAAAACATACCATATATTGATCAAAAAACAGGAGGATATATTATGAAAAGACCCGTGATTTTTGCAGTTGCCGCTCTGATGGCTGCTGCTTCCGTATGTGCAATGGCAGGCTGCGGCTCCAAGACAGAGACCGCCAAGGCGGGCAGCGCGGCTGCTTCCGCTGTTGAGACCACCGCTGCCGCAGGCGGCGAGGCATCTCAGGCTGCTGCCGGCGGTTCCGTGACCGAGGCGGACGGCATTGCCACCATCAACGGCATTGCGGTCGAGCTGAACGGCGACGCTGCCGCAGTGGTAGACCAGCTCGGCGAGTACACCCTGACCTCTCAGACCACCTGTCACGGCACCGAGGGCGACGACAAGACCTACACCTACGAAGGCTTTGTTGTCAACACCTATCCGCTCGACGGCGAGGACCGTGTGCTTGAGATCGTTATCAAGTCCGCTGATATCCCCACCTCAAAGGGCATCAAGGTCGGCGACACCGTGGAGGCTGTCAAGGCAGCTTACGGCGAGGGCAAGAGCGTAGGCATGTATGTTGCCTATGACACTGCTGAGAAAAAGTCCGTTCAGTTTGTTGTTGAAAACGGCGTCGTTACCGAAATCGACTACTACTACGACGTATAAGCAATCATCAAGGCAGGGACGGCAACAGGTCGTCCCTGTTTTTTCTGTATGGGAGAACAGGCTATGCTGAAAAGACAATTAAAAAACATCGGGTTTGCGGTGCTGTTTGTGGTGATGTTCAATCTGCTTGATTTCGTGTTTGACCGCGTCATCTCACATACCGGCTTTACCTTTGACTCCCTGTCCAATATCATCCTGCCCTTTGTGCCGCGCTATAAAAGGGAATCGTCAAAGCAATCGCATAAGCTTTTTCTGACGCGGCGTTGCAGGACTTTACCGACAGAACATGCTGTCCAAAGCCGCATAGGGTGCAGCGTTATGCTTGAGCATTGCCGTGTCGGCGGATTGGTGACGAAATTGTTACTTTATGGATAGTGACAAGCGAGATTTCTTGTGCTATAATGATTTTTAAATGTAAAGAGGGAATTTGTTAGGTTTAAGGAGAAAAACTCCGTTGATGGCAACGGAATGTGGTTTGAGGAGATATGAAAGAGTTTACGAATTCGGACAACAAAAACGCCGGCAAACAGCCGCAGGGCGTGGATTCCCGGACTACGAAGATCTGGATACCGGGAAAAGAGCGCGCCAAAACAGCCGCTTTGGATCAGTCGGGTCAGCAACCGGCGCAGACCAGAAAAAGACCTTCGCAGCGCAAGCCCGCCGCACAGGCGCAAAAGCCGACTGCAAAGCAGGCAGCCGCACAGCCGACGCCGGCATCGCAGCCCGTCAGAAAGCGTCCTGCGGAGAGAAAAGCCGCACAGCAGCCTGTTGTTTCCGCCATAGCAGCGCCTGCCGCAAAGGCGGCTAAGCCTGCTCCGGCAAAAGCAGCGCCTGCCGCAAAGGAGGCTAAGCCTGCTCCCCAAAAAGCGCCCCAAACGGCTAAAACGAAAAAGGCAAAAGAAAAAAAGCCTGTTGAAAAGATAGACAGAAAACAGCTGGTGCGCCCCCAGCTGCCGCCGCAGGAGGAACAGCTCCCGACCGAGCAGGCAGCCGAGGCAGCGGCAAAGGATGCGGCCGCGCATATGGCGCAGGAGCCAAAGCTCGAAGAACGGATCAAAAAGAAAATCAAGCGCGACATCAAGGCACGCAAAAAACGCGTGATCGTGATCCCGATCATCATTGCGTCGCTGCTCTTTTTGTCGGTGTTCGGCGTGCTGGCAACGCGGTTTATGGCGCGTGTCAATCTGGGCACGGTAGAGAATACCTATATCCACGAAACCACCTCGTTCAGCCTCACGCTGGCGTGGGACGCCGTGGAAAATGCCGAGGGCTATCACGTCTACCAAAAAAAGGAGAACAGCGAGGACTATCAGCAGATCGACTCCACCGAGAACCTGTATGATATCGTGTACGGCTTGCAGCAGGCGACGACCTACAGCTTTTATGTCAAGGCGTACAGCGGCACCTATGAGAGCCGCGACTTTATTCCGGTCGAGAATGTCTATACCATTCCCAATTCGGGCAATATCACCGAGATCTATTCCGCTTCCTCCGGCACGATCCATGTCGGCTGGCAGGGCAACAACAGAGCCGACGGCTATTTGCTCGAATTCCGCACCGCCGGCAGAGATTACCGCGAAGAAAACCGTATCATGATTGATCGCACCGATTCAACGGAATATAATATCACCTCGCTCAAGGCGAACGATGTTATCGGCGTGCGCGTCAGCTCCTACTTTATTCACGAGGGCGAGAAGATCTTCGGCGAGCCGAGCGTGGAGCACGAGATCAAGGTTTCCGACGGCACGTCCAGGCATACAGAGCAAGCCAGAAGCACCGAAAAGATGATCGCCCTCACGTTTGACGACGGTCCGCTGGACGGCACCTCGGGCGACCGCATTTTGGATGTGCTCGAAAAGTATAACGCCAAGGCGACCTTCTACATGGTCGGCAGCGCCGTGGAGGGTCATCAGGAGAATGTAAAGCGCAAGGCGGCGCTCGGCATGGAGCTTGGCAACCACAGCTACAGCCATGATTATTACGGCGACGAGCTGCCTGCGGAGGAGATCCAGCAATGCAGCAACGCCATCTTTGACGCCTGCGGTCAACGCCCCATCTCTTTCCGTTCGCCGGGCGGCATCACCGACGACGGTATTTTGGCGGAGTGCGCCAACGAGGGCATGCCGCTCTACACCTGGTCGATCGACACCCATGACTGGGAAACGCTGGACGCCGACAAGGTGTATCACGAGGTAATGGACAACGTGCAGGACGGCGATATCATCCTGATGCATGAGATCTACGATTCCACCGCTGACGCGGTCGAGCGCATGGTCCCCGAGCTTGTCAAGCAGGGCTACAAGCTCGTGACCTGTCAGGAGCTTGTCAGAGCCAAAACAGGCGGCGACCCGCAGCCGGGCGTGGAGTATTCGGATATGAGATAACAACAGAGAGGCAGGCTTTTGTCTGCCTCTTTTTTGTCATATTTCGCCCTTCCGCAGCATACCGTTGACAGACAGGGGAAACCTTGTTATAATAAAATATGGGTAAACGGCATTTTTTAGGTTGTGTGTTTTCCGCTTGCTTGCCCGCAATCAATGAGGAGTGAAATGAACATGAAAACAACCTGCAAGTTTTTGGCTTTGCTGTTGGTGATGGTGTTGGCGCTGGGCGCCGCAGCCTGCTCCGGCGGCAACAACAGCAGCAGCACCGCCGGCAGTGACGCCGCATCGGAGACCGCCGCGGCGACAGAGAAAAAAGAGGTGGAAACGCTCGTTTTGGAGAGCAAAACCGCCAGAAAAACGCTCGTTGTTTATTTTTCGGCGACCGGCACTACCAAGCGTGTCGCAGAAACCGTCGCGTCTATTATGAACGCCGATCTGTATGAGATCGTTCCGGCGCAGCCCTACAGCGAGGCTGACCTCAACTATGAGGACGAGAGCAGCCGCGCCTATACGGAGCAGCACGACAGCGCAGCGCGTCCGGAAATCGGCGGAGAACCGCTCTCGCTCGACGAATACGGCCGCATCTATCTGGGCTATCCGATTTGGTTCGATCAGGCGCCGCGCATCATCAATACGTTTTTGGAGAGCTATGATGTGAGCCAAAAGACCATCATCCCGTTCTGCACCTCCAACAGCAGCGAGATCGACAATTCCGTTGCAGCGCTGTCCGATACCGTTACATGCAAAAAATGGCTGAAGGGCTACCGCTTCGGCGCAGACGCGACCGAGGAGGACATCAGACAGCTGGTGAACGGCAGCAACTTGTAATACGATCGAACATTTACAGAGTAATTTACACAATGAACAAAGCCGACTCGACCGAGCCGGCTTTGATTTTTAATATGCTTTGTATGTTGTATCAGGATTTTGTATTTCTCTTGCCCTTAAAGACGACCGCGAGCATACCGGAGCCGACGTGGGAGCCGATAACGGGTCCGATGTCGCAAATCTGCACTTCCTTGAACATGCCCTTGATCGCCTTGCGCAGCTCCTTGGCGCCGGCAGCGTTGTCGGCGTGCGCCACAAAGGCGATATTCTTTTTGGGATCGACCGCATCGCGCTTGGCGTACTTTTCAAGGGTGGGGATCACGTTGCTCTTGCCTCTGATTTTGGCGACGTTCAGCAGCTTGCCGGTCTCGTCGCAGCTCAGCAGCGGCTTGATTTGGAGCGCCTTGCCAAAGGAGGCGGTCAGCGCCGAGATCCTTCCGCCGCGCTTGAGCTGGTCGAGGTCGTCCACCACGAACCAGTGCGCGATCTGGTCGCGCGTCTCGGTGATAAACTGCTCCAGCTCCGCGATCGTGGCGCCCTTGAGATATTCCTTGCCGGCGAGATACACCAGCAGACCGAGTCCGGCGGAATCGCAGCGCGAATCGATCACCACGATCTTTCGCTTGGGATACGCCTCGCGCAGCTCTCTGACAGCGATCATGCAGGTGTCATAGGTGCCGCTCAGACCCGTTGAAATGCCTGTGTACAGCACGTCCTTGCCTGCCTTGAGATAGGTTTCAAAGATGCTCTTGAAGCTCATATAGTTGATTTGAGTGGTCTTGGGCATGGCGCCCTCACGCATAGCGGCGTAGAATTCCTCCAGCGACAGCATGCGGCAGTCGGGATAGTGCTGATACACATTGTCCCCGATCTGGAATTCCATCGGCAGCACCTTTACGCCTGCCTCGGTCGCCTGCTTCTGCGTCAAATCGCAGGAGGCGTCGGTCATAAACACATAATTATACTTCATCCTTCATCCCTCCGATTCATGGTATTTTTCATTTTTATTGTATCAAAAACAGACGCAAAAGTCAACGCATATCGGGTGAATTGTTTTCATACAATATGGCGGAGGTGTTTTATATGGATTGTCGGCTCAGCGACCTCAAGCACAAGGAAGTCATCAGCGCCGTGGACGGTGTGCGCATCGGCGTGGTGGATGATATAATAGTGGATACAAAAACCGCCTGCGTTGTAGCTTTTGTAATATTTAGCCGTTATTTCTTATTCGGAATATTCAAAAAAGGGGAGGATTATATTATTCCGTGGGAGAAAATTCAGCTGATCGGTGAAGACGCTGTAATCATTTCCTGCAAAACCCCCAAACCTCAAAAAAAGGCAGGAAAATGGCTGTTTTTCGAGAAATTTCGAAATTTTTTCACTTTTTAAGATTTCGGCAGAACTACCTATTTTGCACTATAATTTTTGTTTAATACGCCTAAATTATCATTCTAAATAAGAATTAAAACTCGGAATATGACAAATGTGTGACAAAAATAACAAGCCCGTTCAAGGGGGCAAGCTTGCAATTTGTCAGAATATATGGTTTAATACTATTGAAATTGTGTGTTTGATAAAATTTTACGACTAAAGACGTCACCGACATTCCGCTTGCGCAGCGGCTCTTGATTGACTGCGTGAGACGGTCGGGCAAATCAAAGGGAGGACAAATTTTTGAAGACTACAACCCACTCACATAAGCATTACACATCCGAGCACAACGCGCCCAAGGCTTCCAGAAAAAGCCGCAGGGTAGTCAAGGCAGCATCCGCAGGCTTTGCGGCAGTGCTCGCGGCAGCCGCTTTTATCGTTCCCACCACCACCATGGCGCCGGGCGTTGAGGCGTTTGCCGACAGCAGAAGGGCATCCTATTCGGTAGGTGATATCGACAAGTTTTCGTCCGTCATCAAGGGCGAGACGACGCCGGCACCGGCAGTTCCGGCAGCAAAGGCAGCCACTGACAAAAAGACAGCGGCACCTGCCGCCGACACCAAAAAGGCAGCCACAGAAAAGCAGACCGCTAAGCAAACTGCCAAGCAGACCGACAAGTCCGCTTCTTCTGCAACATCCACAGCCGCTTCTTCTTCCTCCGCAGCGGAGACCAAAAAAGCGACTGCCAAGGCTGTTGCCGAGAGCAAAAGCCCGTCGTCTACCATCACCAAGGAGATGGAGAGCTATTCCTCCTATTATGATGAGGAATCCTATAGCTACGAAGATTACGACTACGGCTACACCGACAGCTACGACGACAGCAGCTATTATACCTACGGCTATGATGACGAGGATGACGATTACGGCTACGAGGACAGCTACAGCTACAGCGGCAGCAGCAGCTACAGCAGTTCTTCAAATGCACTGCTCAGTATCGCCAATCCCGATTATAGCTACACCGCCAAGCATGTCAGCCTTTCTTCCTACGACAGAGCCAAGCTCGAGCGTCTGGTAATGGGCGAGGCAGGCACCATGGGCTACACCGGTTGTGCGGTCGTGGCGCAGGCGATCCGCGATTCGATGAACCGTTCGCACACCAGCTCCATTGACGCCATCATCCGTGAGTACCAATATTTCGGCTCCACCAATGTTCAGCCGAATGCCGACGTAAAGAACGCGGTATCCTTTATCTTTGATCAAGACGGTATCGCTGTGCAGCACCGTGTTATGTGCTTCTACATCGGCTACAGCGCATGGCATGAAACACAGACCTTCCTGTGCGAGATCGGCGGCGTAAGATTCTTTGACCTGAACGTAGCCTGATACAGACTATACAAAGAATATGCAGACCTCACACCTCCAAACGGCGGTGTGAGGTATTTTTTTGCAAAAGAATACCCCGGCAGTCGGATGACTGTCGGGGTGTTTTGGTTGGATCACAGATCCGTTATGCCTGATTCTTGAGCTGAACGGTGCCGATGATGTAGAGAACGGGGAGCACCAGACCGGTGATGATGGAAATAACCTGTACGCCTGCGCCGCCGGTAGCAAAGAAGATGTTACCGAGAACGGAGAGAACGGCACAAATGATACCGAAAACGAGCAGTGTCTGCGCCATAGCGGGGTTGTTCCAGTTTTTCTTGCCCTTTGCGCCTGCGATGATCTCAAACACAGAGCCGGCGATCAAAAGAATGGTACCGACCCAGAGCAGACCCATAACGGGACCGACATATTTGTTGTTGGGGTTGTTTGCCAGAGCTTCCTGTGCCTCAGGTGTGCTGAGAAACGCGGTGCCGGCTGCGATGACGATCGTGTAGATAAGACTGCCAACTGCGCCGATGATACCGCCGACCATCATGATGATGCTGACGACCTTTAAAAGCATTGATCCTTTTTCTTCCATGAGATGTTCCTCCTAAAAATGAAAAAATATTGGTTATTAAACCGATTTTATTATACCACATTATCGCTGCTTTGTTTATTACATTTTTGTAACAGCCCCTTGTTTGCAGATTTTTTGTTGATTATCCACAAGCCGTTATAAACATTTTCCCTACAGTTATAAATAATCATTAGAATAAGAGCTGCGTCTGCCGCATATACTGACAAAAAAGGAGTGCGATACGATGATTCAGATCAATTGGAAAAAAATACTCACCTATGCCGTCTCCCTGCTGATACCGCTTGGCTTGGGCGCGTTGACCGGCTACCTGATCTCCGGCTCGATGGATTACGCCATGCTCAACAAGCCGCCGCTGGCGCCGCCGCCGTTTCTGTTTCCCGTCGCGTGGAGCCTTCTCTATCTGCTGATGGGCATATCCTACGGCATACTGCGCACGCGCGGCCTCGCCGACACCGCCGTCAACACCGCCTATTTTGGGCAGCTGGCGGTCAATCTGCTCTGGCCGGTGTTTTTCTTTGTGCTCAAATGGCGTTTGTTCGCGTTCATTTGGATCGCGGTGCTGGTGATCCTCGTCATTGTCATGGCAATACGCTTCTATCAGCGGCAGCAGACAGCCGGACTTTTGCAGCTGCCCTATATCGCGTGGACGCTGTTTGCGTCGTATCTCAACCTTTCTATGTATCTGCTGAACAAATAAACGAATCAAATATTGTATATTGTCCTGAAATTTCGGTTTGTGCAAAAAATTTGTAGAAAATTGCGGATAACTGTGTTATAATATACCTAAGTTTGCTGGCATGTTTGCCGACATGCAAACGGAGAGAGGAATATTATAAAGAAACAGCAATATTTTATTGCACAAATGCAGATAGGATGAAATTCTATGGACGTCACTATTATCTTTAGCATTATCAGTGTACTCGGCGGTCTCGGTCTGTTTTTGATCGGTATGAAGCAGATGGGCGAGGGCTTGGAGCTTGCCGCAGGTAACAAGCTGCGCGTGATGCTGCAAAAAATCACCAGCAACAAATTTATCGCCATGCTGGTCGGCGTGCTTGTCACCGGCGTTATCCAAAGCTCCTCCGCCACCGACGCCATGGTCGTCGGCTTTGTCAACGCCGGACTGATGGATCTGAACCAGTGCATCGGCATTCTGTTCGGCTCCAAGATCGGTACTACCGTCACCTCGCTGATTTTGTCCTTTGACATCAAGGCGTATGTGCCGCTGTGTACCTTTGCCGGCGCCGTCATCATCACCTTTGCCAAAAAGAACAACTACCGCTACTACGGTCAGATCCTCGCCGGCTTCGGCATCCTCTTTATGGGTATGTCCATGATGAGCGCGAACTTCGGCTTTCTCAAGAACAGCGAGATGTTCAAGGACATTGTCAGCTCCATGTCCTCGCCGGTGCTCGGTCTGCTGGTCGGCATGGTGTTCACCGGCATTATCCAAAGCTCCTCCGCCTCCGTCGGTATCCTCATGAGCTTGGCTGCCGCCGGTCTGGTCAGTCTGGACAATTGTATTTACATCATCTTCGGCATGAACGTCGGTGCGTGCGTGCCCGTGTTCCTTTCGTCGGCAGGTGCAAACCGCGAATCCAAGCAGGTGGCGCTGTCCAACTTCTTGATAAGCCTGTTTGCCGCTATCCTCATCTCGGTGCTGGTCATGGTGCTGTCTCCGACCGCCTTTGCCGTTCCGTCGCTGCTCAACGGCATTCCCTTCCTCAGGGGCAATGTGCCGGCGCAGATCTCGGCTGTCCATATTTTGTTCAACGTCCTGCTCACCATCGTGTTCCTGCCGCTGTCCGGTGCGATCATCAAGCTCACCAAGCTGATACTGCCCGACGTCGATGAAGAAAAGGAGAAGATGGAGACCGTCTATCTCGACACCCGTATTCTCACCACGCCTCCCATGGCGGTCCTCTCGGTCGAAAACGAGTGCAAGCGTTTGGGCGAGCTGGCGCGCAAGAACTATACCTACGCGATGCAGGCGTTCTTTGAGGGCGACGCGCGTCTGATAGAAAAGGTAGAAAAGAACGAGAAGGTCATCGACTTTCTCACACATGAGATCACAAGGTATATCGTAAAGATCAATGGTCTTGACATCGTTGACAGCGACCGCAAAACCATGGGCGTTATGTATTCGGCGATCCAAGACATGGAGCGTATCGGCGACCACGCCGAGAACATCGTGGAGCACGCAAAAGAGATGATGGCAAACAAGGTCAAGTTCTCTGACGACGCCATTCAGGAGCTGCACGACCTCGACGGAATGGTAGCCAAGCTGCTCGACGAAGGACTCACGCTGTTTAATGAGCAGAATGTCGATTTTGACATTGCCAAGTCGGTCATCGAAACCGAAAGCTCGCTCGACAGCCACGTGAAGATCTATAAATTCAACCACATCAACCGCATGAACAGCGGTATTTGCAGCGCAGAAAACGGTACCATCTTCCTCGATATGCTCACTATTCTCGAAAGAGTCGGCGACCACGCCAACAACGTGGCTTTCTCCATCCCGAGAAACAAGCTCGGCTCGATTGTAAAAAGAGGTTAAAGTATGAAACACAGAATATTGCCGTTTTTGCTTGCCGTGATCCTCGGCGCAGCGGCACTGACCGCCTGCCATTCCGGCTCGGTTGAAAGCGGCGATGAAGCTGTCAACCGCGTCTATCCGGAGGGAGAAGGTCATTTCTATGACGGCTCGCAGGCAGGCTCCACAGCCTCCACCGACCCGTCCGGTACGGTTGCAGGCAGCACAGCCGCCACCAAGCCGACCGTCAAGCCCACTGTAAAGACCACCACGCCTGCCACCACAGCTGCCACCAAGCCGACTGCCGTCAATCCGGCGGCGACCTCACCGCAGCCGACGATCGCCAACAACGTGCCGGCGGACAATGTGACAGGCAACAATATCAACCCGAACATCGGCTCCATTCAGGAGGAGATGAGCCGCCTGCTGGACGCCTATTCCGTCAAATCCATCTCGCTGAGCGAGACCACGCTCTCGCTGGAGGCAGGCGAGAGCCAATCGCTCACCATTAGCTACGAGCCTGCCGACGCCACCAACAAGATCAGCACTGCGTCCGCCAATAACAGCAACGTCAGCGTCGCTGTTTCCGGCGCGACCGTCACCATCACCGGCGTCAAGGCAGGCACCGCCACGGTCACTGTCACCTCCGCCAACGGCCACAAGGCGACCTGCGACGTCACCGTCAAGCGCACCGAGCAGAGCGTCTCGGATGACGCTGTACTGCCGCACGACAGTCTGGTCAATGTGGACAACGCACAGCGCTGGATCGACGAGCTGTCCGACTATCTGGAGGACTTGGGCATGTCGCACAACGCCAATTTGCAGGGCGAGAGCTTCCGGCTGACGACCGTCGGCTTGAACAACCTGTCCTACAACAGCGCTTCCAACCAGTTCAAGGAACAGGCGGAGGCAGAGGCGGCTTCGCTGACAAATGGCGACTGGGAGGACTATGAGTTTAACTATATGCTCCGTTCCGTCGATAACGGCGAATACGCGATTGTTGTTGCGGTCAACCGCATTCCCTATAATCAATAAGGTTTATTCCGGCTTTGCACCTTTGTGCGGAGCCGGTTCTCTTTGTAGAAATTCTACACAAATAGAATCTGCCAAAGGGCTTGACATAGCTTTTTGCACAGTGTACAATAATATAAGAGTGTTTATTAAGGAACCGGAAAGTGGGGCTATGAGATGGAGATACCAAAGACAATGCGCTATACGCCTGCTCCGGCGCTTCCGGCAACCCTGCTTGTCATCGACTGTCGCTGCCGGCCGCGCGTTGTGCCGCTGCAGGGCGACATGACCTTCGGACGCTTGTATGACGGACCGCAGTGTCAAATTACCGTCAAGTCGGCAATCGTCGGCAGACGTCACGGCGAGTTTTTGTATGATGACAGCGAGGGAGCTTACTACTATATTGATAATAACAGCTTGAACGGAACCTATATCAACGGCGTCAAGCTGCAGCCCTATAACCACCGCGGCACGCGCGCGTTCCGTCTGTCCGACGGCGATATCCTCCGCGTTGACCGCAAGACCCTCGACCGTCCGCACCCCGAGGGCGTCATTATGATCTTTTGCACCGCTCTGCGCTACGACGAATCGTGGCGGCTCTTTGACATGGGCAGGCTGATCAATATTACCATCGGCCGCGGACAAAACACCGTGGTGCGGCTGACCGACCTTGCAGCCTCGCGTGAGCACGCCGTTTTGCGGCGCACCGCGACCGGCTGGGTCGTGTTTGACAACAACAGCCAAAACGGGGTCGCTGTCAACGGAAAGGGCGTTGACGGCAGCGCGCCGGTGCACGACCACGACGTTATCAAGATCGCCAACACCACGCTGATCGTTTTCGGCAATATTTTGATCTATAACAATCCCACCGAGAGCGCCGGCAATCTGGCGGTACATATCGACAGAAAAACCGTCGATTTCGGCAGAAAAACGCTTCTCAGCAACATTCACTTCAACGTGGACAGCGGCGACTTTGTGCTGATCCTCGGCGGCTCCGGCGCCGGCAAGACCACGCTGGTCAAGGCGATCCTCGGCGACGGCAAGGCGGAGGGACGGATTATTCTCAACGGGCAGGACCTCTATGAGAACTTCAAGAGCATGAAGGCGCAGATCGGTCTTGTGCCGCAGTTTTTGACGCTGCGCCTCAACGACACGGTGCGCAACACGCTGGCGGATGTCGCCGACATCAAGCTCGACCGCAAAAACTATTCCAAGGAAGAAAAAGCCGCGCGTATCAACGACATTATGGAAAAGGTCGGCATCACCAACCTGCAGGATCATCTGATCTCGCAGCTCAGCGGCGGTCAAAAGAAAAAGGTCGCGGTCGCCTATCAGCTTGTCGGCTTCCAAAAGGTCTTTATCTGCGACGAGCCGGATTCGGGTCTCGACGCCGCCTCACGCACCCAGCAGATGGAGATTTTGCGTGAGATCGCCTTCAACGACAAGATCGTCATGGTCATTTCGCATGAGCCGGACGACGCGGTAGACGCCGCAACGGGACAGTCGCTCTTTGACAAGGTGGTCGTGCTCGCCAAAAGCTCAGCCGACAACGCCGGTCATCTTGCGTTTTACGGCACGCCCGAGGAAGCAAAAAACCATTTCGGCGTCGATAGACTGCAGGATATTATGCTGGAGATCAATCCGGAATACGAGGGCGGCAAGGGTCGCGCGGATTATTTTATTCAAAAATTTCGTGACGCCGGAGGCGCAAAATGAACAACACCTCCTTTGTCACCCAGACCCATGTCTATTCCAAAAAGCTGTTTCGCATTTCGCTGCGTGAAAAAGCATGGAAATACCTTGTTTTTGCCGCCATCATCTCGATGATCGTCGCGCTGATCGTCGGTGAGGACATGTTCAAAACCTTTGAATCCACCAATTCCGGCTTTTTCACGCTTGCGTCCGCCTGCATTTGGATAGGCATTTTCAATTCGATACAGAGCATTTGCAAGGAGCACGAGATCATCCGCGCCGAGTACCGCCAGGGCATGAAGATGTCTGCCTACGTCTGTGCGCACGTGCTGTGGCAAATGGTGCTCTGTCTGGCGCAGGCGATCATCATATTCATTATCTGCTGTATTTTTATGCATTTTGACAAGTCGCCGCATCTGCTGATCAGCCCCTACGTCGAAAATTTTGTCACCATCTATCTGCTGACGCTCGGCGCGGCGGTGCTCGGACTCATGGTTTCGTCCATCTCCGGCACGCCCACCACCGCCATGACGGTGATGCCTTTTGTGCTGATCGTGCAGCTGGTGCTCAGCGGCGTGCTGTTTCAGCTCTCGGGCGCCGCGGAGTCGTTTTCTTATATCACGCTGAGCAAGTGGGGCATGTCGGCGTTCGGCGCCGAAGCGGATCTGAACAACATCACCACCGGCGCCCAGCAAAAGCTCGCAGAGCTGCCCAATGCAGGACTCGACCTCTCCAATCCGCTGGAGACCGATTTTTATCAGCACAAGGTTTCCTGCCTGCTGATGGCTTGGGGCGCCTGCTACGCCATCACCGTTTTCAACGCTGTCGTCTGTGTTGTCGCGCTGAAAATCAAAAATAAAGATTCTTGAATGGAAGGCTGCTATGGAAAACATCGTTAATTTAGAGAATGAAACCTTAGAAAAAGAAATTTCCGAACATGAAATACAGGAGAATCCGGCGGAGGAGCCTGTCCAAGCGGAGCCTGCCCAAACGGAGCCGGACAACGAAGCCGCAGAGGAAGTATCCGCCGCGCCGACAGAGCGTTACCGTGTCTTTTTGACAACCCACAAGGGCTTGGTGCGCGACGACAACGAGGACAACTTCACCATCAACACAGCTTCCAGAAAGCTGGAGTTCGAAGCGCCGTTGCTGGCGGCTGTTTTTGACGGCATGGGCGGCGAATCCAAGGGCGATTACGCCTCCTATATCTCGGCAAAAACCGCCAAGCGCCTCTACACCTCTCTCAAAGAGGGGGATGGCGCACCGGTTGCGGAGCAGATCGCGCAGTATGTGCAGAACGCCAACGATCAGATCCGTGATTTTCTCGAGGAGAATAATTGTCGCTCCGGCGGCAGCACCGTCTGCGCGGTCATTATTCGGGATGGTGTTGTTTATCCGTTTTCGCTTGGCGACAGCCGCATTTATCTGCTGGATCCCGACGGCATGGTGCAGCTCTCCAAGGATCAGACGCTCGCCATGAAAAAGTATGAGGCGAATATTTACACCCTCGAGGAAGCCGAAAACAGCGTGGACAGCCACAAGCTGACGGCGTTTTTGGGTGTGGATTATTACCGCGAGGGGCTTGCGCCGCAGCTTTATGACACGTTTGCGTGGCAGCCGCAGGACAGGATCCTTTTGTGCAGCGACGGCTTGTACGGCGAGCTGACCAACGACGTGATCCAAAGCATTATCCGTGAATATCCCGACAATCCCACGCTCGAGTTGGTGCGTGCCGCGCTGAAAAACGGCGGCAGAGACAACGTGACCTGTGTGCTGATTGAACGGGTTGAGTAATACTTTATATATGAAAAGGAGCAAAACAGTATGGATTTTTCATTTTTGAGCAAGATGGGCTTCAGCATGGATGACATCGGCAAGATCGGTGAGATCATCATGAGCGGCGGCGACGAGGACAAAATCGCCGACCAGCTGAACGCAAAGTTTGGCATGGACAAGGCGCAGGCAAAGGATATTATCAAGCAGTCCAAGGGCTTCCTCGGCAATATCCCCAACCCCTTCGCCCAAAAATAGCAGGCAGCGTGACGGCAGCGTGACGGCAGCGTGACGCTGCACCCAATCCGCCTATTGACAGCAGGCGGGAGAGGGTACCGCCTGCAACGGCGGGGTCATGCGTTGCGGTGGATGTTACGGGATTTTATGACAAAGCATTTTAATCATGTAACAAGAAAAGGACTTGATTCTCTGTGAACCAAGTCCTTTATTCTTATGCTTATATTCTTTTAGATCTCTACGTTTTTGATGGAATCAAATTCATTGGTGATCTCTGCGGAGGGCTTTTTGCTGATAAGCGAAACCACGATATTCACAACAAGCGCCAGCGCAAAGCCGATGACCAGCGAATACAAGCCGGTGGCGGCATAGATGGTTTCGCCGTTCACAAGCGGCAGGTAGTCCCACACGATAACGGTCACAGCGCCGGTCGCCATACCGGCAACCGCGCCGGCGAGGGTGGAGCGCTTCCAGAACAGCGCCAGCAGCACAACGGGACCGAACGCCGAGCCAAAGCCTGCCCATGCGTCGGAAACAAGACCCATGATGCTGGAGTTGGGATCAAGCGCGATAAGGAACGCGACAACGGCGACAACGATGACCGCGATCCTGCCCACAAACAGGGCGCTCTTTTCGGTTTGTTCATCCGCAGGCGCGTTTTTCTTGACAACGCCCTTGTAGAAGTCCTCGGAGATCGCCGAGGAGGTGACGAGCAGCTGGCTGTCCGCGGTGGACATGATCGCTGCCAAAATTCCGCAGAGGAAAATACCGCCGATAAAGACCAGCATACCGTTGCCGGAGAATACCTGCTGGATCAAGCGGATAAACGACGTCTCGCTGTTGGTGCCGTTCAGCTCGGTGGCGAGGAAGGCTCTTGCCACAACGCCGACAAAGCAGGCGGCAGCGAGGGAGAGGATGACCCAGACGATCGCGATCTTTCTGGATTTTTTGACCTCATGCTCGTTCTTGATCGCCATAAAGCGGATGATGATGTGCGGCATTCCAAAGTAGCCGAGACCCCACGCGAGGTTGGAGATGACCGAAACAGCCGAAACAGGCTTGCCTTCGCCGGTCAGGAACGGATTCAGATAATCCGCAGGGCTGGTGACGCCGTGGTTCTGCAACCCAGTGCTAAAGCCCGGGTCACGCGCCACCATCGCATAGGCGATGATCGGCACTGCCAAGATCGCCACGAGCATAAGCATACCCTGAATAAAGTCGGTGGTGCACACAGCCTTGAAGCCGCCGAGCAGGGTATAGACGAGAATAACGACTGCCGCGATGATCAGACCGATCAGATAGGCGTTGTCGATGGAATCGCCGAAGAGCGTCGCAAACAGCTTTGCGCCGGAGCTGAACGCCGATGCGGTGTAAACAGCAAAGAAAACGGCAATGATCAGCGCGGAAATGATTTTGATAACGCCGGTGCGGTCGCGGTAGCGGTTCTCAAAGAAGCTGGGAATCGTCAGCGAGTTGCCGGCAACGATCGTGTATTTTCTGAGGCGCGACGAAACGATATACCAGTTGAGAATGGTGCCGATCAGCAGACCGACAGCGATCCAGATCTCGCCGGTACCGGCAAGGTACACAGCGCCCGGAAGTCCCATCAGCAGCCAGCCGCTCATATCGCTCGCCTGAGCCGAGAGCGCAGCCGTCCAGCCGCCGAGGTTTCTGCCGCCCAGAAAATAGTCCTCATTATTGTTGGTTTTCTTTGAATAAAACACGCCGATGGCGATCATCAGCACCATGTAGAACGCAAAGGCAACCAACGTAATGATCTGGTTTGGATTCATAGTGTTCCTCCTTAAAATTTTGTATATTAATGCGTTAAAGCACGAATACTGTTCTATTCTATCAAATCTGTTATCAAAAATCAAGTCTATTTCGTGCAAAATGAAAAAATTCCGCACAAAATGAAAATATTGGAAAAATCATATCAAATGTTCCCGGAGATGTTGATTTGCCGCCAAAAAAATAGTATAATAAACCTAACTGTAATATTCTTTTTTAATTGGAGCCAAAAATGGATTTTGTCAAGAGAACATGGGCGGAGATCTCACTCGACGCCATCACGCATAATTTTTTGGAAATCAAAAAAAAGGTCGGCGACACCGCCAAGCTGTGCTGCGTCATCAAGGCGGACGGCTACGGTCACGGCGCGACGGAGCTTGCCAATATATATGAAAGGCTCGGCGCGGACTTTTTTGCGGTCAGCAATATCGACGAGGGCATCGAGATCCGCTCTGCCGGCGTCAAGCTGCCGATCCTCATTCTGGGTTATACACCCGTTCGTGACGCGCAGCGGCTTGCGCAGTACAATATTTCGCAGGCGGTTTTTTCGCTTGAATACGCCAAGGCGCTTTCCGCGCAGTGTGCCGAATACGGTTGTGTCTGCAAAATTCATATCAAGTGCGACACCGGCATGAGCCGCATCGGTTTTATGTGCCAGTCGTTCCCGAGAGATGATGCTTCCATTCGGGAGATCTGCGAAGCCTGCGCGCTGACCAATTTGCAGCCGGAGGGCTTGTTCACCCATTTTTGCGTCTCGGACGAGAGCGACGAGGGCAGGGCGTTCACCCAAAAGCAATTTGATAATTTTATGTATGTCAGGAACGCGCTCGCCGAACAGGGCTTGTCTATCCCGATCGCGCACTGCTCCAACAGCGGCGCCATCGAGGACTATGAGGCGACCTACTGCGACATGGTGCGCGCCGGTATCATCCTTTACGGTCTCGCGCCGTCGCCCAAGCTCAGCGGCAAGCTCGATCTGCAGCCTGCCATGACGCTCAAAACCACCATCGCCTATGTCAAGACCCTGCACGCAGGCGCGGATATCTCTTACGGACGCACCTTCACCGCCGCGCACGAGATGAAGATCGCGACGGTGCCGATCGGCTATGCCGACGGCTTTGTCCGCGAAAACGCACGCGCCGGTTATATGCTGGTGGGCGGCAAGCGCGCCAAGATCGTCGGCAGGATCTGCATGGATCAGACCATGCTCGACGTCACCGATATCGACAACGTGTCCGTCGGCGACGAGGTCATCGTGTTTGGCAGCGGCGAACACGGCGAGCCCACAGCCGACACCATCGCGGCAAACACCGGCACCATCAACTATGAGGTCGTTTGTCTGGTGGGCAAGCGCGTGCCGCGTATCTATTACAAAAACGGAGTCATTACGGATGTGATGTATAAGCTATGAGATTACTGGTTGTTGACGGAAACAGCATTGTCAACCGCGCGTTCTACGGGATCCGTCCTTTGACGAACAAGGAGGGACAGTTCACCCACGCGATCTACGGCTTTTTGACCATGCTGCGCAAGATAGAAAAAGAAGAAAACCCCGACGCGGTCGCCATCGCCTTTGACCTGAAGGCGCCCACCTTTCGCCACAAGGCGTTTGACGGCTACAAGGCGACGCGCAAGGGCATGCCGCCGGAGCTGGCAAGTCAGATGCCGCTGCTCAGGGAGCTGCTCGGCTTGCTGGGCTACACGCTTGTCACCTGCGAGGGCTACGAGGCGGACGATATTCTCGGCACGCTCGCGGCAGCCTGCGAGAACAGCGGCAATGTGTGCGTGATCGCCACCGGAGACCGCGACAGCCTGCAATTGGTGAGCGACAAAACGGCGGTGCACCTCTGCACCAACCGCGACGATATTCTCTATACGCCCGAAAAGATCAAAGAGGACTACGGCGTGACGCCTGCGGAGCTGATAGAGATCAAGGCGATACAGGGCGACAGCTCCGACAATATCCCTGGCGTTGCCGGCATCGGTCCCAAGGGCGCCGGCGATTTGATCCGGCGCTACCACAGCGTACAGTATATTTATGACCATCTCGACGAGCTGGACGTCAAGCCCGGCGTGCGCAAAAAGCTGCTCGCGTCCCGGGACAACGCCTTTCTCAGCCTGATGCTCGGCAAGATCGTCCGCGACGCGCCGATCGACACGGATATTTCCCATTATTTGGTAGAGCCGCAGGACAGGGCTGCCTGTGCGCGCATGATGGCGCGGCTGGAATTATTTTCTTTGATAGAAAAATATGACCTCGGCGACACACCTGTCACCGAACAGCCCAAGGCGGCTGCCGCTGTTTTGGCGGTCACGGAAGAAAATATTCCTTTTGAGAAAATAAAAACCGAAAAGGACGTTTATTTGTCCTTTGATATTTCTGATAACGAATTAAAATCCTTTGCCGTGCTGCATGACGGCAGGATTTGGCGCACGGCTGACAGCGACGCGTTTGATGCGCTCATCACCGACAGCAGCCTGACGCTGCACACGCGCGGCATCAAGGCGCTGTTCGCCTACGCGGACGCAAAGGGGATCGAAACGGCTTGCCGCTTTTTTGACGTCGAGCTTGCCGCCTATCTGCTGGAGCCGTCGTCCAAGGATTACACCGACGACAATCTCTGCGCGGCAAATCAGATCGAGCTGCCTGTCTGCGAAAACGAGGCGCACAAGCCCTATCGCGCACTGGCGGTCTATGACAGGCTGTGCGGCAGGCTTCTTGACGAGATCCGGGCGAACGAGCAGGAAAAGCTTTTGTTTGAGATAGAGATACCGCTTGCCAAGGTGCTTGCCAAGATGGAAAACATCGGTTTTGCCGTTGACCGTCAGGGCATCGCCGACTACGGCGCCCTTCTCTCTGCGGAGATCGCGCAGCTGGAAGCGGAGATCTATCAGAGCGCGGGCGGTCAGTTCAACATCAATTCGCCCAAGCAGCTCGGCAAGGTGCTCTTTGAGGACTTGGGGCTGCCCGTCAAAAAAAAGACAAAGAGCGGCTACAGCACCAACGCCGAGGTGCTCGAGAGCCTGCGCTATGAGCATCCTGTCGTGGATATGGTGCTGCAATACCGCACGCTGGCAAAGCTCAATTCCACCTACTGCGAGGGCTTGCTCAAGGTGATCGCGGACGACGGGCGCATTCATTCCAGCTTTAACCAGACCGAAACGCGCACCGGCAGGATCAGCTCCACCGAGCCGAATTTGCAGAATATCCCCGTGCGCACCGAGCTGGGACGTGAAATGCGCAAGTTTTTCTGTGCGCGCGAGGGCTGGGTGCTCGTGGACGCGGACTATTCGCAGATCGAGCTGCGCGTGCTGGCGCATATCGCACACGACCAAAATATGATAGAAGCCTTCAAAAACGGCGACGACATCCACGCGATCACCGCTTCGCAGGTGTTCAACCTGCCCTTGGAGATGATCACGCCGCTCATGCGCAGCCGTGCCAAGGCGGTCAACTTCGGCATCGTCTACGGCATCGGCGCGTTCTCGCTGGGCAAGGATATAGGCGTTTCGACCAAGGAGGCGTCGCGTTATATCCAAACGTATCTGTCGCACTATAGCGGCGTTGACCGCTACATGATGAACGTGGTGGAGCAGGCAAAGCGCGACGGCTACGTCGAGACCATGTTCGGCAGACGGCGCTATCTGCCGGAGCTCAGCTCGGGCAAGCACATGATGCGCGCCTTTGGCGAGCGTGTGGCGCGGAATATGCCGATCCAGGGCACCGCGGCGGATATCATCAAGATCGCCATGGTGCGCGTGGACGAACGGCTCAAAAAAGAAGGCCTGCAGGCGCGGCTTGTGCTGCAGGTGCACGACGAACTGATCGTTGAAGCGCCGCAGAGCGAGAGCGAACGGGTCGCCGCGCTGTTGCAGGAGGAAATGGAAAACGCCGTGTCGCTCGATGTACCGCTGACGGCGGACGCGGCTATCGGAAGGAC
Source organism: uncultured Eubacteriales bacterium (assembly GCA_900317315.1). Taxonomy (GTDB): domain Bacteria; phylum Bacillota; class Clostridia; order Oscillospirales; family Acutalibacteraceae; genus Ruminococcoides. The sequence goes on along the minus strand of ONGI01000004.1, from coordinate 30,315 downwards.
TTGGTATGATGCAAAAGGATAACGAAAACACTCGCTATATCGCCTTTGTCTGCACAGGTAACACCTGTCGCAGCCCGATGGCGGAAGGGATTTTTAATAAACGAGCGGAGGAAAAGGGACTGAATGTCCGCGCCGTCAGCTTTGGCATGGCGGCTGTGCAGGGTATTCCGGCTTCTTCCAAGGCGATCGAGGTGTGCCGCGAGATCGGTGTGGACATCAGCGGTCACCGCACCCACTTTATCTACGATTTTGAGATCGGCGATTTTGAGAGGTTCTACTGCATGTCGCTCAGTCACGCGACGATTTTGACCCAGAGCATCGGTATCCCCGAGGAGAATGTCGAGATCGTGGGCGTTGTAGACCCCTACGGCGGCGATCTGGAGGTTTACCGCATGTGCAGAGACGTTCTTGCGGCTTTTGTGGAAGAACTGATTATGAAGTATGAAAATTGAGGAGATGACCGCCGCGCATGTGGACGGCGTGTGTGCGCTCGAAAACGCCTGCTTTGTCCATCCGTGGTCGCGGCAGAGCGTGGAGAGCGAGCTGGACAACCCGCAGTCGGTGTTCTATGTCGCGGTGGAAAACGGCGCCGTGATCGGCTATATCGGCATGAGCTTTGTGCTCGATGAGGGCTATGTCTACAATGTCGCGGTCGGCGAAGCGTTTCGCAAAAAGGGCGTGGGCAGCGCCCTGCTCCGGTCGCTGGTGACCTACTGCCAAAAGCATGATTTCGCGTTTCTGACCCTGGAGGTGCGTGAGAGCAACGCCGCCGCAAGGTCGCTGTATGCGCATTTCGGCTTTGTCAAGGTGGGCGAGCGGAAGGATTTTTATACCGAGCCGACCGAAAATGCCGTTTTAATGACGTTATATTTCTAATGGAGAATAAACATGAAAATACTCGCAATCGAATCATCCTGTGACGAAACCGCCGCAGCGGTGGTGGAGGACGGCAGAACGGTTTTGTCGTCGGTCATCGCCTCACAGGTGGAGGAGCACCGTTTGTACGGCGGCGTCGTGCCCGAGATCGCCTCGCGCCGTCATGCCGAAGCGATCGTGCCGGTGGTGACGCAGGCGCTCGAACAGGCAGACCTCACGCTCGACGCCATCGACGCGCTGGCGGTGACCTATGCGCCGGGGCTCATCGGCGCCCTGCTGGTGGGCGTCAACTTTGCCAAGGGACTGGCGCTGTCGACCGGCAAGCCGCTTGTTCCGGTGCATCATCTGCGTTCGCATATCGCATCAAATTATATTTCGAATCAAGAATTAAAACCGCCGTTTCTCTGTTTGGTCGTTTCCGGCGGTCACAGTCATATCGTCCTCGTGGAGGACTACACCAAAATGAAGATCATCGGCAGAACCCGCGACGACGCCGCAGGCGAAGCCTTTGACAAGGCGGCGCGCACCATGGGCATGCCCTATCCCGGCGGCATCGAGCTGGACAAGGTCGCCGAGGGCGGCGATCCGCACGCGTTCAAGCTGCCGCGCCCTGTCGTGCACGACGCGCCCTATGATTTCAGCTTTTCGGGGCTGAAAACCGCCGTGATCAACCTGCTGCACAACGCGGCGCAAAAGGGGGAGGAGCTGAACAAAGCCGACGTCTGCGCTTCGTTCCGCTATGCGGTGGTCAACTGTCTGACAACGAATTTTGTCAAGGCGGCAGAGGAGCTGCAGGTGCAAAAGCTCGTGATCGCCGGCGGCGTTTCCGCCAATTCGCTGCTGCGCCGCACGCTTCGTGAGGAATGCCAAAAGCGCGGCCGGCAGCTCTTTATGCCCGAAAAATCTCTCTGCGGCGACAATGCCGCCATGGTGGGCGCACAGGGCTATTACGAGTTCCAAAGCGGCAATATTGCCGGCGCCGACCTCAACGCCTTTGCCACCATGAGTATTGAGCAAGGCTGACCGCTGACCGATCAGATCATTCTGTCACATTCATATACATTCAATCAAAAACCATTTTCCGATCAAGGAGGCAAAACCATGAACGAAGAATTCAATCCCTACAACAATTCCGACCAAACCATTCCGCAGCCCACTGCGCCTGCGGATCCTGTATTCAGCGAGCCCTCCAAAAGCTTTCCGCAGCAGGAGGTGCCGCAGTTTGTGAAGCCGCAGCCGCCGGTGCAACCGCAAAAACCGCCCGTACAGCCGCAACAAAAGCCACCGGTACAGCCGCAGCAGCCGGTACAGCCGCAGCAGCCGCGCCGTGAACCGCCGTTCATGCCCAACAAGGCGGATGCGAACCGCTATTATCCGCAGCAAAACTATTCCAATCAAAACAGACCCACACCGCCGCAGCGCGACCCGAAGGGCGCGGCAAGGGTGTTCGGTATGGTTTCCTTTATTATCGGCTGCTTTGTGCTGCCGATCACGTCGATGATCTACTTTAACTTCCGCAGCTCCGTCAACGAAAAATTCGGTTCCTCGGTCTTTTTCGGCATGTGCCTGTCGCTGCCTGCCATCATCTTCGGCGTGGTTTCGCTGATGAAAAAGACAGACAAAAAGCTGTTTCCTGCCTTGGGCATCACCTTTGCCGGTGTTCTCCTGCTCTGCGGCTTCATCACTTATTTCTTTATGGTGAACGGACCCACCGGCGGACGCTCCTATTTTTAATGAGGATATGACGATGCAATTTGACGAAAACCCCTATCTGTACACAGAGGAAGCGGCGCCGCCGGAGCAGCAGACAGCTCAGCAGCTGTATCAGCAACCGGCTCAACAACAGCCGTATCAGCAATCTTATCCATATCAACCCGATCAGCAGCCCTATCAACAGCAAAATTATCAGCAACCGTATCAGCAGTCCTATCAACAGCCCTATCAACAGC
>ONGI01000004.1:0-27467 GCA_900317315.1 uncultured Eubacteriales bacterium | reverse complement strand
CCTATCAACAGCCCTATCAACAGCAGCCTTACCAACAGCCTTATCAGCCCTATCCGCAGCAGAGGTATTACGGCGCACAGCCAAACAAAGCCTCCGGCATGGCAAAGGCGTTCACCATCGTCTCGTTTGTCACGGGGATCCTGTCTCTGTTTTCCGCAATGTCGGGAATGATCTCGCTGTTCATATCGCTGAAGGGCACGTCAGCGCTGTTTTCGCCGACGGATGGGGGCTCACTGGCTGCGTCAACCTTCATGTTAGCGATCCCGGGCTTGGTATTCGGTATTATCGCGCTGATAAAAAAGACGCGCATGCTGCCGATGGCGATCATCGGTGTGATCATGAACGGTTCGCTGGCGGCAGTCACGCTGCTCACACTATTCTTTGAAACGATCCTATAGGACAGGAGCGGCATATGGACAACAAGGACTATGACGCGATGTTCCGGCAGTCGCAGCAGAACCCCTTCCGCAAGCCGGAGGAACAGCAGGCGCGGACCGATTTCATGCTGCAGCAGCGTCAGCAGCGCGAGCAGCGCCGCGAGACGGTCACGCCGGAGGTGCTCGACGCCACAGGCAGACCGGTAGAAAAACGCAGCGGCGGCTTATCGCCCGTGCTGTGCGGCGTTATCTCGCTGATCATCGGCGCGGTGTCGTTTATTCTGATCTTTTTGGGCATGTTCTTCCACTTTTTTATGTGGCTGAATATCCTGTTCTGTCTGGTCGGCATCGGCTTCGGCATTGCGGCGCTGTTAAAGGATACCGCTGCGCGCGTTCTCGGCGTTATCGGCATTGTCGCCTGCCTGTTTGATTTGATCGTCGAGCTGATCTGCATGATAGTGGTCGCCGTCGGCTCCGGCATTTCGGCAATATTCCGTTTGCTTACCTAAAAGAAGGGCACCTCAAAATATCCGTATCTCTGCGCAACAGAATATTTGGAGGCGCCCTGAAAATACCACAAACAAAGAGGGAGATCAACATGAACAATCCAATCGTTACCATAGAAATGGAAAACGGAAAAACCATCAAGGCGGAGCTCTATCCGGAGATCGCGCCCAACACCGTGGCGAATTTTCTCAGCCTCGCCGGCAGCGGCTTCTATGACGGGCTGACCTTTCACCGCGTCATCTACGGCTTTATGATCCAGGGCGGCTGCCCCGACGGCACCGGCATGGGCGGTCCCGGCTACCACATCAAGGGTGAATTTGCCATGAACGGCTTCAAAAACGACCTGCGCCACACCGAGGGCGTGCTCTCTATGGCGCGTGCCATGATGCCCGACTCGGCAGGCTCGCAGTTCTTTATCATGCACAAAAATTCGCCGCACCTCGACGGTCAGTACGCCGCCTTCGGCAAGGTGATCGAGGGTATGGACGTCGTGAACGAGATCGCCGAATGCGACACCGACTTTTCCGACAGACCGCTCGACCCGCAGGTCATCCGGCGCATGACGGTAGAGACCTTTGGTGTGGACTATCCGGCGCCCGAGAAAGCCTAAAATTTGCATACCATATAATATGTATATTGACAAATGGATTTAGAAGTTGAAATCAACATGAAATTAACGTGAAAAACGAAAGGAGAAACATCATGAATGTACTGTTAGCAGGCGGCGCCGGATATATCGGCACGCACACCTGCGTCGAGCTGATCGAGGCAGGACACACCGTTGTGATCGCCGACAACTATTCCAATTCCTGTCCCGAAGCGGTCAAAAGGGTAGAGGAGATCACCGGTGCTTCCATTCCGCTTTATGAGGCGGATGTGTGCGACAGAGAAGCGGTGGAGAAGATCTTCTCCGAAAACAAGATCGACGCCGTTATCCATTTTGCCGGCTTAAAGGCAGTGGGTGAGAGCGTTGCCAAGCCGCTGCTCTACTACCGCAACAACATCGACTCCACGCTCACCCTGCTGGAGACGATGGAAAAATTCGGCGTCAACAACTTTATTTTCAGCTCCTCGGCGACCGTCTACGGCACGCCCAAGGAGGTGCCGCTGGTGGAGACCATGCCGACCGGCACGCCGACCAATCCCTACGGATGGACAAAGCTGATGATGGAGCAGATCCTCAGCGACACCGCGCACGCCAGACCCGAGATGTCGATCGTCATTCTGCGCTACTTCAACCCGATCGGCGCCCACAAGAGCGGCAGGATCGGCGAGGATCCCAACGGTATCCCCAACAACCTCATGCCCTTTATCACGCAGGTCGCGGCAGGCAGACTGCCCAAGCTCGGCGTGTTCGGCGACGATTATCCCACCCACGACGGCACCGGCGTGCGCGACTACATCCATGTGGTCGATTTGGCAAAGGGACACGTCAAGGCGATCGACTACGCCGGCGAGCACAAGGGCGTCGAGATCGTCAACCTCGGCACCGGCACCGGCTACAGCGTGCTGGACATCGTGAAGGCGTTTGAAAAGGTCAATCACATCACCATTCCCTACGAGATCAAGCCGCGCCGTCCGGGCGACATCGCCGAATGCTTTGCCAACGCCGAAAAAGCAGCGCGCGTTTTGGGCTGGAAAGCGGAGAAAAATCTGGAAGATATGTGCTTTGATTCGTGGAATTGGCAGTCTAATAATGTGAATGGTTACAAATAACAGAAGGCTATGTTGTCATTTGTGACAAATTGCGATTCATATAATAGCTAAAATAAACAAAATCGTAAATTTCTTTAAAAAAGTGTTTTCCAAGTGTGAATTTTTATTGACTTTTGGACGGCACTTGTATTATAATAATATTGCTTATAGAAGCATTATCAAAAAAGGAGGAAAAGAAGAAATGTTCAAAAAAGCACTGAGCCTTCTGCTTGCCCTGATGCTCGTTGTAGCATCTTTCTCGGTTGCCGTGATCACTGTTGCAGCTGCCGACGGCGATGCAGGATCTGGTTCAGACTTGAAGGTTACCGCTACTTCGAACTTCTTCCCGACAAAGGAGCAGTCCTTTACCCAGGAAGAGATCAACGCCAACAACGGCAAAGTAACTGTGACTTATTTCATTCAGTCTGAAGACAGACTCGTTAACGCTGACTGGACCCTCACCTATGACGGTACCGTTCTCGCGCTTAACGAAGAGGCTAACCAGCACATGATGCCTATTGCGACAGATGCACAAGTGAACTTCACACCCACTTCCGTGCAGCCTGGCGTAAAGGGTAATTGCACCAGTCTCAACACATACTTCCTCTGCGATGAGAATGGCGACAGAACTGCCTTTGTGACCGCTACATTTGATGTAATCGGCTCCGGCGACACCACCGTCAACCTCACCGTAAACGAGATGAGAACTACTCAGCTTGAGGATGGTAAGTCTACTTCTGATGTTGAGAACGAAAAGCAAATCGTTTCCGACGGAGCAGTAGTAGAGTCATTTGCGTGCACACCCACTACGGCTGTCTATGCCGGTGAGTACGATGATGACTATGTAGATCCGCAGCCGACCGAGGCTCCGACCGAAGCTCCGACCGAAGCTCCCACCGAGACTCCGACCGAAGCTCCTTCGGAGACTCCGACCGAGGAACCGACCGAAGCGCCTGTAGATGACGTCTGCATCGTAGCAGGTTCGTCTGCATCGTAGCAGGTTCTGAGCCTGAGATCTTCGGCACAGGTTGGGACGGCACCAACGAAGCCAACCTGATGACCAAGCAGGCCGATGGTACCTACACCAAGGATTACACCGTTGACAAGGCTTTCGACGCTGTTCAGCTCAAGACCGTCAAGAACGGCGCTGAGTGGATCGGCGATCCGACCGGCAACAACGTGACCTTTAACGTGACCGGCCCCGGAACCTTTACTGTAGTGTATGATCCCGCACAGGGCTACACTTATGTGACCGGCGACAACGTTGCTCCCATCACCAATTTTGAATACAACACTGTATTTGCAGTTGGTAACGGCGAAGGCACATGGCTGAACGGCGCTGCATGGGATCCCGCCTATGCTGCAAACGAGATGACCAAGGTTGCGGATGACGTTTGGGAGATCGAATTCCAGAACGTTCCCGACGGCTTTGAGCGTCAGATCAAGTTTGCCATCGACGGCGCTTGGACCCATAATTTCGGCGGCGCTTTTGAAGAAAGCGGCGTTGAGACTGCAGCTTCCTACAACGGCGACAACATCACCTTTGATACGGAAGATGTTTGCACAGTTAAGGCTCAGCTCGACCTGAGAGATTTCGATTTCTCCACCAAGGAAGGTGCCAAGTTCACCCTCACCATCACCTATGGTGACGAACCCACAACAACACCTACCGAGGTTCCCACAGAAGCTCCTACAGAGGCTCCCACCGAGGCTCCCACAGAAGCTCCCGCGTTGACCGGCTTGACCGTCAATGCGACCTCCAACTTCTTCCCGAACACCAGAACCAATTATCCCGACCTCTCCGCTATTGAGGATGAGAACGGCGATGTGTTCATCACAGTTGAATACAAGATGAATGCGCCGCAGAAGTTCCTCATCAACCTCGACGTTGATGAGCTGACTTGGGACAAGAACGTTCTCGAGTTCAAGGAAGCTTACAACAAAGTCGGCACGGGCCGTCAGGCTCAGTTCACCATCTTCCCGTTTGCTATGGAGCAGGGTCTCGGCGCAGGTATGGTCAATACCTTCGGCGACGCTAACGGCGGCAGAATCGTAGGTAACTACACCTCTGTAAAGCCCGCTGCTTATGCTTACGAAGAGGACGGCTCCGACATCACCGTTGTAAGAGCTACCTTTAAGGTTCTTGACAAGGAAGCTTCCGAAACCACAGTTAACCTTGTTATGGACACCCTTTCTCTGGATGATGATACACAGGCAGAACCCGGTGCAAAGTACATTCCCGTCAGCGGCAAAGTGATCGACAAAGAAGCTTATACACTTGGCACGTATTCGACTACCTTCGAGCCTGCCGGTCAGGACGTTCCCGAAATTCCTACCGAGGCTCCCACCGAGGCTCCTACGGAAGCTCCCACTGAGGAACCCACCGAGGCTCCCACAGAAGCTCCCACTGAGGAACCCACCGAGGCTCCCACAGAAGCTCCCACCGAGGAACCCACTGAAGCTCCTACCGAGGCTCCCACTGAGGCTCCGGCAGAAAAGCTTACCGTTGAGGCAACCTCTAACTATGCGGTTATCCCCAACGCGCAGATCGTTACTGTCGGCGAAACCGCTACCGTAACCTTCAAGGCTCCCGAGAATGCATCTATCGTTGACATTCAGTGGGGTATGAACTACGACAAGGAAGCGCTTGCGCTCACCGGTATCAGCACCTTCGACAAGGGCGCAATGCTCATCAACACCGAAGCTGAAACCTACAGCGTGATCGGCAGCCTGTCCAACATCAACAATCCTTATGCAGTTGCCGAAGGCGATGATTTCATCTCCTTTGTATTTACTGCACTCAAGGATGGTCAGACCACTGTTGACCTGACTGTTGTGGATATGACTGTCAGAACCGACGCCGGCGATGAGATCATCTTCGTAAACGGCGTTGACCAGCGTCAGACTCCGGTTGAACCCACTGAGGCTCCCACCGAAGCTCCGACCGAGGCTCCCACCGAAGCTCCCACCGAGGCTCCGACTGAGGCTCCCACCGAAGCGCCCACCGAGGCTCCTTCTACCGAACCCACCTCTTCAACGGATGCTACCTCTGCAACCGGTAAGCCCAGCACTTCTGACAGCACGAAGGACAGCAGCGGCGGCAAGACCGACACCTCCACTAACGGTGCGGTCCAGACCGGTACTGCTTCCATGGCACTGATCATCTTGCTCGTGCTTGCTTCTGCAACTGCCGGTATCTATTTTGCTCGCAAAAGAGTAAAATAATTTCCGAAACTTCATAAAATTCACCCTCTGAGTTTTCTCGGAGGGTGTTTTTTTCTTTAAAAAGGCAGACAGGAATTTTTGTATGGTGCAAGGAATGGAAATGAGTTCCGTTGTTGAAAAATAGGTGTCAGCTTTGTAACCGATTATTCAGTCATTTATCACATATTTGTGTTGATTTATCCTTTGATTTATACTATAATAAGGATAACTACAAAAAAAGGATTTTTGCCATGAAACGGATTCAGTTTACACTTTCATCTCTTTGCTGCGCGCTGACGCTGCTTTTTTGTGCGGCGATGCCGGTGGCGGCAGAGGAACAAAAGAACGAAAACAATAACGGCGAAAAGCTTGTGATCAACGAAGAAGCAAGCGCTGATGTCGGCGATGTCGTCACCTATACACTGTATTTGCGTGACGCCACAGAACCGATCGTCGGCTTTGATCTTCGTTTATTTTATGATTTTGAATATCTGGAATATCAAAAGTCCAGCCTGAAATTCGAGAAGTTTGATGTTGTCATCTACAACGAGGAAATGGAAGGAAAGATCCCCATGAACTGCTCCTCACTGGAGAATAAGCCCAGCTTTGCGGAAAAGGGACAGTTCGTTTCCGCCAACTTTAAGGTAAAAAAGGCAGGAAATGCCGGCATCACTTATTTCTTTACGGATTTGTACGGAGATAACCTCGATTATTTGAAGAGCTACACCTTCACCTACGATTTGACGGTCGGCGACAAGGCGCTGCTAAAGGACGCCACACCGCCGGTGAATGCTGACGAAGCGGCTGTTCAGAACAATCAGGGCGATTTTATCAACTACGCGGACGGCAAGGGCGAGGAGAACAGTCCTCTCAAGGGTGATGATCATGTCAGCATCGGCTCGGCTGTTATCAAGAAGGTCGTTGAGGTCACACGCGAGGTCGATGTAGGCAATGAGAACCAAGGCGGCAGCATTTTTAACAGCACGTGGTTCATTGTCATAGTCGGTCTTGTCGTTGTTGTGGCGGTCAATGCGGCGGTCATTATCGTCAGCGTCAGACGAAAAAAAGAGTGATATGGTTCCTTTTTTATCGTTTCAATACTACTTTTCACCAAATTGCGGATAAAAATTTTGTCATTTTTTCCAACACATACTTTATCAATTTTCTTGATTTTTATCTTTGTTTGTTATATAATGAGATTAACCGAATATCGGAAAATAATTGGAGGAATTTTCTATGAAAAAGAAAGCATTAAGTATCGTTCTTGCCGGTACCATGGCTCTGTCCATGACTGCTGTCAGCGCGGTATCTGTTTCTGCTGAAGAATTGGCTCCCGGCGGATTCGGCACATTGGGAGAGTACACACCCAACACAGGTGTTAAGACCAATAAGCTGATGTTCGCTATGCCCGGCGCTTGGCAGAACGACACAACCAAGGATGAAAAGTGCGGCGGCGCTGCCGGTATCTACTGGTGGTCCGGTTATGACACTCCCGATGACAAAGCAGGCGGTCACGGCTGGCCGGGCTACAAGGCTGTTCAGGTCAAGGGAGAAACCTATACCATCAAGGATGAAGCAACAGGTGAGGAGAAGCAGGCTGAGATCCCCAACCTGTGGGCGATTGATGTTCCCACCTTCGGCAACAACACCGAGCTCGAGGAGCATGACGCTACTCAGATCATCTGGAACAACTATCTCGACGGCGGTATGGAAAAGGATCCTGCCAAGAACCCCTTCTATGACGCTTCTCAGCAGACCAGAGACTTCCCGGGTCAGTATTACTGCAGAATGGACGATGCTTCCGGCAGCCCGACCAGAGACCATCCGGTTTATGCGACTCTTCTGAAGTATGCCTATGAGCAGATCTTCAAGAAAGAATTCACCGAAGAGACAATGCCCGGCGTAACAAGCCTTGACTTTACTTCTGATAATTTCTGGGTAGATATTAACAAGATGTCTGCTGCTTCCCTCGGCGAGGATTATGATAAGCTCAGCGACGATGATAAAACCTTCCAGCTCGATATCGTTCTGGATGACATCAACTTTGATTTGAGCGATGTTTTCGGCACCTATGCCGCTAACTTCTTCAATGAGGACCTCGTTGTTGCAAGCAATTCCGCAGGTCTTGCTTTCACCTTTGATAACATGGTATTCGTTGTCAACTTTGACCCCTCCAAGATGGCGGTCAGCCCTGTCAGCGGCAAGGTTGGTTTTGACGGCGACTTCTACTTCTACTATGGCGGCGGCGAATACGGCTCCTGGCCGACCAAAGAGCTCAACGAAGAGATGAAGGCAAAGCTCGGCGAGGATAAGGTTGTTTCCGGTAACTTCACCGATGACAAGTATTTGAACTCTTCCATCGATGATATCGAGATTCCTACAACTGCTGAGACCACCGCTCCTGCCACCACTGTTCCTTCTCCTTCTCAGGACGCGACTTCTTCCACCAGTTCTACTTCCAGCGGCAGCACCACTGCCAACAACTCCAACGGCGCTGTTGCGACCGGTCAGGTTTCCATGATCGTTATTCTGCTCGTAGTTATCGCTGCCGGTATCGGTGTTGTGGTATTCACCCGCAAAAAGACTGAGAAATAATTGATATTTCCATAAAAGGCTTCTCTTAACAGGGAAGCCTTTTCTTATGTCCTTCAAATTCTCTCCGGCGTGAAGCAGGGATTTGTTAGAGGTTCCCTGAACCTGCACTTGCATTTTTCGCTGATTTGTATTATACTATAAACTGTAAATGTATGTAGTGAAGAACAGGAGGGTATGTGATGGCCAAAAGAGTGTTGTGTCTGCTGTTGACCCTTATTGCCTTATTCATGCTTTCCCATACGGCTGCTTTTGCGGCGACCGACGCGGAGGAGCCGACTGTTGCCGACAGCACGGCGCTGTATTCCGAAATCATGGCAACCGACGCGTCCGGTGTGACGGTGCCTTTTTCGACCGAGCCGGAGGCGACCTATTCGCTGGCAAAATATCCGGTGCTCACCGTGGCGGCGATCTCCAATTATTTCGGAAGAATAGACGCTGAATATAATGAGTTCACGCGTGAGTTTACCGTTGTCTATATGCTCAAGTCCTCCAAGCGCCTGCTATCCACCGACTGGACGCTCACCTATGACGCCGATCTGCTGACACTGGATCCCGAGAAAAACACCATTGAGACCATCTGTCCGATCATGAAAAAGGTGGCGAACATGAGCGTCGATGACAAAAAGGGCGTTATCCGCTATGCCGCAACGGATCTGGACATGTTCGATTTTTCCACGGCGGAGGCGGCGTTTGTGCGTATCGTGTTTGACGTGCCTTTGCTGACGCCCGAGGATTCCGAGATCACCAAGGTCGATTTGACCGTCAGCGATCTGGTCGTGACGGAGCCTGATCCGCGGACGGGAAAGTCCATGACCGGCAAGGAGATCGTGCTGGTCGCCAACAGCAAGGTTTTGAAGAATGACAAGACCAAGCTGGTGCAGACCTCCAAATATACCACCATCACGCCGTCCACCTTCAATGAGGAAACCATCAAGCCGGCGACCGATGATGAGGCGGTCACCACGGTGCCGCCGACCACCCAAAAGCCGACGGTCGTCACCCAGCCTGTCACCAAGCCAAAGCCGGCAGAAAAGACGAACGAAGCCGTGCCGCTGCTGCATACCGGCACATGGTATATCGCGCTGCTGATACTCTTTATCCTTTTGGTGTGCTCCACTGTTCTCTTTATTATGCGAAAAAGGGATATCTACAATGACTAAAAACAGGGCAGAGCATTTGACTGTGCTCTGCCCCAAACATTCGTATTTGTCAATGGAATGTTCCGCCGTTTATGATTGTAACATTTCCTGTAAACCGTTTCAAAAGGCGGAGAAAGTGTCCGCTGACAACGTAAAAAAGCTGGCTCCCAATTGAGTCAGCTTTTATCACTTATAAGGTATTTGTAATTTTCGACCTTCCCGGTTGAGAGGAAGAGAAATGTCAGCTCTTAGTTAGCTCTTGTAACCTTACCGGAACGCAAGCAACGGGTGCAAGCATATACACGCTTCGGTGAGCCGTCAACGATAGCCTTAACACGCTGTACATTGGGCTTCCAAGTTCTGTTGGAACGTCTGTGAGAGTGAGAAACCTTGATGCCGAATTTTACATCCTTACCGCAGAATTCACATTTTGCCATGCGTCTGCACCTCCTTATAGTTAATCATATAATTTTCCTAACTTTGTTATCATACCAGAAATTGACGAAAAATGCAAGTGTTTTTTGAAAATTTCTTAACTTGTTTTTTTCGCTTGTATTTTTCAGCTATTTGATATATAATAAATAATACGTATTACTATGCCGGAGGGGAAACTATGCTATCTACATTATTATCAGGCAGATTTACCATGCAGGAGATCATTGCGCAGATCCTTGCATCGCTGATGGTCATATTCTTGATTCTGCCCTTTCACGAGTGGGCGCACGCCTTTACCGCGTCCTGTCTGGGCGACAAGGGCATCAGGCAGCGCGGCAGGCTCTCGCTCAATCCGCTGAGCCACATTGACCCCATCGGTGCGCTGATGCTGCTCTTGGTCGGCTTCGGCTGGGCAAAGCCCGTGCCTGTCGATCCGCGTTATTTCAAGAACCCCAAGCTCGGCATGGCGATCACCGCTCTGATGGGTCCCGTCGCTAATATAGTCGCGGCATTTGTCGGCTTGATCGTCTATAAACTCATTTACTTCAACGTGCCCGAATGGTTCTTTGCGTCACAGAGCATGGCGCAGGCATCGGTGCTTTGGTACTTTTTGACCTTCTATGTCAATATCAATATCTCGCTGGCAGTGTTCAACCTGATCCCGATCCCGCCGCTCGACGGCTCCAAGGTCATGTTCCTGTTTTTGCCGGATCGGGCGGTCAACTTCTTCTACCGTTATCAGAACATTTTCTTTCTCGCGCTGTTCATGCTGATAATGAGCGGCGCCATGAGCGGCGTGCTCAGCGTGCTCACCGGCTGGCTCACAAACGGACTCAACTGGCTGGCGTCGCTGCCGTTCAGACCCTTTATCGGTTAAGGGGCGGAGATGGAAACACAACTGCAATACAAGCTGCCGGTGTTTGAGGGGCCGCTCGACCTGCTGCTGACGCTGATCTCCAAGAACAAAATCGACATCTACGACATCTCCATCGTCGATCTGCTCGACCAGTATATGGAGCAGATCAACCGCATGCAGGAGAATCAAATGGACGTCGCGTCGGAGTTTTTGACCATGGCGTCGCGGCTCGTCTATATCAAGTCGGTCATGCTGCTTCCCAAGTACGAGGAAGAAGCCGAGGAGCTGAAAAAGGAGCTGACCGGTCAGCTGCTCGAATACGCGGTATGCCGTGAGATCGCCGCCAAGCTCGGCGTTATCTATGACTTTGACACCTTCTACCGCGCCGCGTCGCCGGTAGAATTCGATATGACCTACAACCGGAGCCATCCGCCGGAGGATATCGCCAAGGCGTATATCAGCGCCGTCGGCAGGGGCAAACGCCGTCTGCCGCCGCCGGAGCAGGCTTTTTCGGGCATTGTGGCGCACAAGATCGTCTCGGTCAACAGCCGTATCATTCAGCTGATGCGCCGCCTGTGGCACGGCAAGCAGCTCGCATATCACGAGATCTTTGAAACCTGCGAGGGCAAGAGCGAGTTGGTCGCCACCTTTTTGGCGACGCTGGAGCTGGTCAAGGGCAAGCGCATCCGCATTGAGGGCACCGGCGAAAACGCGATCGTGCGCATGATAGAGAGAGACGGAGAGAAAACAACATGAGCGAAGCAGTCGCTGAAAATGAATTGAATTATAAAGCCGCCGCGGAAGCGATCCTGTTTGCGGCAGGCGCATCGGTGGAAAAGGCGCGTATAGCGCAGGCGCTCGGTATTTCCGAGGAGGAAACGGAAGCGATCCTGAACAGCCTGACAGCCGAGTACGCCGACGCGCAGAGAGGGATCACCATCATCCGGCTCAGGGACAGCTATCAAATGGTGTCCTGCAAGGCATATGCGCCGCAGATACGCACCGTGATGGATCTGCGCCGCAACACGCCGCTGTCGCAGGCAGCGCTCGAGGTGCTGGCGGTAGTCGCCTATAACCAGCCTGTCACCAAGGCGTTTGTGGAGCAGGTGAGAGGCGTCGATTGCAGCGGCGTTATCGGCAGCCTGACAGCCAAGGATCTGTTGGAAGAAAGGGGCAGACTGGAGCTTCCGGGCAGACCCTTGCTCTACGGCACGACGGAGAACTTTTTGCGCTGCTTCAACATCAGCAGCCTGGAGGAGCTGCCGCCGCTGCCCGAGCAGAACGACGAAAACGCCGAGGCCGCTGACAGCGAAAAAACCGGCGAACAGCCGGAAGAAGCGCCGTAGCACAAACAGATGGGAGGAAGATTTCGTGACATGGCTCTACATTTTGCTCGGAATCATCCTTTTCATTCTCTTGCTGATGCTGATCCCCATCGGCTTCAAGGCGAGCTATACAGACGAGGTCAAGGCGGTGCTGCTGATCGGTTTTATCCCGATCCCTGTCTATCCGCCAAAGCCCAAAAAATCCGAGAAAAAGAAAAAGCCTCAAAAGCACAAGCACGAAAAGCCAAAGGAAGAAAAGCCCAAAGAAAAAAAGAAGAATTTGATTCAGGAAAAGGGCATTCAATGGCTGATCAATATGATACGCGAGGCGGCAAAGCTGGCGGCAGGTGCGCTGAAAAGCTTTTTTAAGCATCTGCACATCAAGAGCATGAACATCCAAATCAACTATTGCGGTGAGGATGCGTCGGACACGGCGGTCAAATACGGCTACTACTGTTTGGCGGTCTATCCTGCGATCAGTATTTTGGTCAGAGCGAGCAAGTGCCGGGAGTACAGCGTGGATGTTTCTCCGAATTTCAACGAGGGAGAGGAGTCACGCTACGCGGTGGATATCCAAGTGTATATCCGCCTGCTGTGGATAGTTGCGCTGGTATTCCGCTACGGCTTCAGGGCGCTGCGGCTGCTGCTCGGTCTCAGAAAAAGAAAACAGCCTTCTCAGAAGGATACGATACAAGGGGACAACTTTACGAGTGAAGGAGAATCATCAATGGAACATCCGATCGGTAATTTAATGAATATCACCATGGAAAAAATCAAGGAGATGGTGGATGTCAACACCATCGTCGGCACGCCCATCACGGCGGCTGACGGCACCCTGATCATTCCCGTGTCCAAGGTGAGCTATGGCTTTGCCTCCGGCGGCTCCGATCTGCCTGCCAAGAATGATAAGAGAGAGCTGTTCGGCGGCGGCAGCGGCGCCGGCATCACCATTCAGCCTATTGCGTTTTTGACGGTCTATCAGGGCAACGTTCGCCTGATCAACATCGGCAACAGCGATTCCATTGAAAAGGTGCTCGAAATGGTTCCCGATGTGGTGGACAAGGTGAAGGGCTTCTTCAAAAAGGACAAGAATACCGTCATTCAGGTGGGAGACGATTTTTCCGAAATCACGGTGGACGACGTAGAGATCTGATGCATAAATCCTAACGCCATGCATACACTTCATTGGGGTGATCGCATGAAACAATGGATTTCGGTGCTGCTTTTGTGTGCCATGGTGTTTTGTTTTCCGCGTGCGGTGTGCGCGGCGGAAGCTCCCGAAACCGGCGCCGAGGCGATGGTGCTGTATTGTGTAGAGAACGGCAGCATTATTCTTTCAAAGAACAAAGATAAAGAGATGCGGCCGGCAAGCACCACCAAGCTGATGACGACGCTCCTCACGCTGGAGGAAGCGGCAAAGAACGACCGCGTTGTGACCTTTACGCAGGAGATGACAGCCGAGGGCAGCTCCATGTATCTCAAGCTCGGCGAGCAGGTGCGGCTGAGCGATCTGGCGGCAGGCATGATGATGTGCTCCGGAAACGACGCGGCAAACGCGGCGGCGATCGCCCTGTCGGGCAGCGAAAAAAGGTTTGCCAACCTGATGAATACGCGCGCCAAACAGCTGGGCATGGAGCACACACATTTTGTCACGCCGAGCGGACTCGACGATGACGACCACTATTCTACCGCCTACGACATGGCGCTGCTGATGCAGGCAGGGCTGCAAAACGCCGACTTTGCCGATTTGACCTATCAAAAGACCAAGACGGTGCGGTTCGTGCAGCCGTCCGACAAGTCCGTGACCTACAGCAACCACAACCGTCTGCTGCGCAGCTATGCGGACTGCATCGGCGGCAAGACCGGCTACACCACGGCGGCAGGCAGGTGTCTGGTGTCGGCTGCAAGGCGCGGCAGCCTGACCCTGATTTGCGTCACGCTGAACGACAAAACCGACTGGGAAGACCACATGGCACTGTATGACTACGGCTTTTCCAAGCTGCGCGGCTACTACAGCGGAGACAGCAGCTTTTGCCTGAAGGTGCCCTGCGTCGGCAGCGAGCAGGCGACGGCGGCGGTCATCGGCGCGGAGGATGTGTCGCTGGTGCTCGAAGGCGCCGCGGCGGATGAGGTGAAGCGAACGGTCTTTCTCGACCCGTTTGTCTATGCGCCGGTCAGGGCGGGCGAACAGCTCGGCAGGATCGACTACACGCTCGACGGCGAAATGCTCAAAAGCGTGTCGCTGGTCGCGGCGGAGGACGTGCAGGAAAAGCCGTTCAAAAAGAACATTTTTCAGAAAATAAAGGAATTTTTTACATATGGTTAAGAACGAACCTATCAGACTGCAAAAATTTCTCGCACAGTGCGGCGTTGCCTCCCGTCGAAAGGCGGAGGAGCTGATCGTGCAGGGGAAGGTCAAAATCAACGGCAAGACCGCTGTTTTGGGCGACAAGGTAAACGCCAATGACAAGGTATATGTCAGCGGCAAGCGCGTCATCCTGCCCAAAACCAAATTCCGCTATATCATGCTCAACAAGCCGCGCGGCTTCATCACGACCATGCACGATGAGCGCGGCAGACGGTGCGTGGAGGAGCTGGTGCAAAACGTCGGCGAGCGTGTGTATCCCATCGGCAGACTCGACAAGGACAGCGAGGGCATGCTGGTGTTCACCAACGACGGCGCCTTTGCCAACAAGGTGATGCATCCGCGCAACAGCATCTACAAGTTCTACCGTGTCACCGTGCGCCCCGACATCACCGAGGAGCAGCTTGTCAAGCTCGAAACAGGTGTGGAGCTCGACGGCGTAAAGACCGCGCCGGCGATCGTCCATGTGCTGCACAAGGAGCAGGGACGCGTGGTGATGGAGATGATTTTGCACGAGGGCAAAAACCGCGAGATCCGCCGTATGTGCGAGGCGCTCGGGCTGGAGGTAGCCCGACTCCGCCGTACCCAAATCGGCGGCGTCAAGATGGGCATGCTCAAGCAGGGCGATTGGCGCGACCTGACAGAAAAAGAGGTCAAAAATCTTCTCGCCAATCCCTTGGTGAACGGAAGAGTGATATAGGGGCACCTCTAACGCCGCCTTGTTCTGCGGAATTTTCCATCGACACCTGTTTTAAGTCTTTTATCAGAGAATAGTATGAAACCGACGAGCCGGAGAAAGCTGCTTTCTTTCGGCTTTTATTTTCGTAATTTATTTCCATTTGTCACAAAATCCCCTTGTACTTTCGGGAATTTTGCGTTATAATAGACTCAGTATGATTTAATATGCGGTAGTTTATACTTTGATAAGAAGTTTTCGGCTTATCGCGTGCACAGGAGGAACGACACATGGATATAGAAAAGCTTCAGGCGGCAAAATCGGAGCTGGCGGCAACCGCTGCCTATCAGACCGTGACCGCCTTTTTTGATGAAGGCAGCTTTTGCGAGATCGACGCGTTCGCCAGATCCGGCGAGGGCTTTGCAGAGGCAGTGGCAGGCTTTGGCACCGTGGAGGGCATGCCCGTCTACGCGTTTGCGCAAAACAGCGACGTCTCGGGCGGCGCCATGAGCAAGGCGCAGACCCGCAAGCTGAAAAAACTCTATAAGCTCGCCTTAAAGACCGGTGCGCCGGTTGTCGGCTTTTACGACAGCACCGGCGGCAGACTGGCACAGGGAACAGAGCTGCTTGCAGGCTGCGGCGAGGTGCTCAACCTCGTTTCCAAGCTCAGCGGCGCGGTCCCGCAGATCTCTGTTGTCACCGGCACCTGTCTCGGCACCAACGCGCTTGCCGCTGTCAGCGCGGATTTTGTGCTGATGACCGAGGACGCGCAGCTCTCTCTCGACCTGACCGGCAAGAACGCCGGCGCTGACGCCAACGCCAAAAACGGCACGGCTGCGCTGGTCGTCAAGGATACGCAGGCTGCGATCGCCAGGGCAAGAGAGCTGGTGTGCTATCTGCCCTCCAATAACTTGACAGCGGCTCCCGAGAGCTTTGAGGAGGAGCCGAAGGCTGACCATAACTGCATCGTCAGCAAGACCGTTGACGGCGGCTCCAAGTTTAAGCTTGCGGACGCCTTCGGCGACGCGGCAAGGATCCGTCTGGCACGGTTGGGCGGCAGCGTCATCGGTGTGGTGCGCACCGTCGGCAAGCAGCTCGACGCGGCTTCCGCCGGAAAGATCGCCGGCTTTGTGCGCTTTTGCGATGCCTTTTCACTTCCTGTGATCACGTTTGCAGACTGCGGCGGCTTTGATGATTTGAAATCCGCCTGCAAGCTGACCGCCGCTTATGCAGAGGCGACGACCGTCAAGATCTCCGTTGTCGTCGGCAAGGCGATCGGCTCCGCTTATGTGGCGCTTGCCGGAAGCGGCGCAAACGCCGATGTGGTGTACGCGTTTCCGCAAGCGGTCATCTCGCCCGTCAACACCGAGGCGGCTGCCTTTATCATGGCGCCCGATAAGATGAAGGTGCCGGCAAACGAGCAGCACGCCGTTGCAGAGCAGTTTGCACAGGAGACGCTCTCTGCCTTCTATGCCGCGCAGAACGGCTTTGTGGACGGTATCGTCGAGGAGACCGAGCTGAGAAGTGCGCTGCTTGCCGCGCTGGATATGCTCGCAGGCAAGCGTGTGCCGACGGTCGCCAAGAAGCACAGCACCATTTAATTCTAATTTGGAAAATAAAAGAATCTGATTCATTGATATAAAGGGGAAAAGTATTATGAAAAATTTTAGGATCACCGTCAACGGCACCGCTTATGACGTTCAGGTTGAGGAGATGGGCGAGAACGCAGCACCGGCTGCCGCTGCGCCTGCACCTGTCGCGGCTTCTGCTCCGGCTCCCAAAAAGGCTGCTGCACCTGCCGGCGCCGTCGGTAATATCAGCGTCAAGGCGCCCATGCCCGGCACCGTTGTCAACGTGGTCGTCACCACCGGACAGTCCGTCAAGGCAGGCGACGATCTGGTCTTTATCGAAGCGATGAAGATGGAAACACCCGTAAAGGCGCCGCAGGACGCGACCGTTGCCACTATCGAGGTATCCAAGGGCGAGGCGGTCGATTCCGGCAAGGTGCTTGTCACATTGAACTGATTGCGGGAGAAAATAGATTATGGCAAAGAAAATCAAAATAACCGAAACCGCGCTGCGCGACGCGCACCAGTCGCTGATCGCCACCAGAATGACAACGGAGGACATGCTCCCGATTTTGGATGCGCTCGACAGGATCGGCTACTATTCGCTGGAATGCTGGGGCGGCGCGACCTATGACGCCTGCCTGCGCTTTCTCAACGAGGATCCGTGGGAGCGCCTGCGCACCATCAAGCTCCATTGTCCCAACACCAAGCTGCAAATGCTTTTCCGCGGACAGAATATGCTCGGCTATCGCCACTATGCGGACGACTGTGTGGAATATCTGGTGCAGCGTTCCATTGCGAACGGTATTGATATCATCCGTATTTTTGACGCGCTCAACGATATCAAAAACCTGAAAACCGCCATCAACGCCGCCAACCGCGAGGGCGGTCATGCGCAGGTCGCTATCAGCTACACCACCGGTCCCGTTTTTACCGATGCATACTATGTGGAGTATGCCAAGAGGATCGCCGACGCAGGCGCCCATTCCATCTGTATCAAGGATATGGCGGCATTGCTCACACCGTCGCGCACCGAGTCGCTTGTCAAGGCGATCAAGGAGGCGCTGCCCGAGATGCCGTTACAGGTACACACCCACTACACCTCCGGATTGGCTTCCATGTGCCTGCTCAAGGCGGTGGAGGCAGGCGCCGACGCGATCGACACCGCGATCAGTCCGCTGGCGCTGGGCACCTCGCACGCACCCACCGAGTCCATGGTGGCAGCCTTGCAGGGAACCGCATATGACACAGGGCTGGATATCAAAAAGCTGGCGGAGATCCGCGCTTACTTTATGACCCTGCGCGAAAAATATATCGCAAACGGCTTGCTCGATCCCAAAATGCTGGCGACCGACGCCAAGGCGCTGATTTATCAGGTGCCCGGCGGCATGCTCTCCAACCTGCTCTCGCAGCTCAAGCAGGCAGGCAAGGAGGATAAGCTGACCGAGGTGCTTGAAGAAGTGCCGCGCGTGCGTGAGGATTCCGGCTATCCGCCGCTCGTTACGCCCACCTCGCAGATCGTCGGCACACAGGCGGTGTTCAACGTCATCACCGGCGAGCGCTACAGCATGTGTACACGCGAGTTCAAGGGTCTTGTCGCCGGCGAATACGGCACCACGCCGATGCCGATCGACCCGGCTTTTCAACAGAAGATCTGCGGCGATATGGAGATCATCACCGGCAGACCTGCCGACCGTTTGGCGCCGGAGCTGGATAAGCTCAGAGGCGAGATCGCCGAGTGGCTGGAGCAGCCCGAGGACGTGCTGTCCTACGCGCAGTTCCCGAAGGTGGCGATGGACTTCTTCCAAAAGAGAAGAAACGACCGCGTCGGCATCAACGGCAAGCTGCTCGACAGCAAAAATATGATCCACCCGATGTGATCGGATAATAAGTGTTTTGAAGAACCGCTTTCTTAGGGAGGGCGGTTCTTTTCGCTTAGATAAATAATTAATCGTATAAGAACTTTTGTACGTGTAACATTGTAAACCCCCACTGTTTAAGCCATTTCTTCCAATGTTACAAAATAAAACAGCGTGTGTGTAAAACAACGGTTCACGCGTTATAATTGAAAATGGTATCAAAACTACACATAAAAAAGAACCGCTTCCTTTTCTGGAAACGGTTCTTTTCACTTAACTAATATAAAAACTTCATCTGACCAAAAACGTCAGTATCCATCCATGTCAGACACGCCGTTGCAGAACGCTTCCAATCAAAACAACCTCTCAAAAGGCGGATCGGATGCAGCGTCACGCTGCTCACGCTGCTCACGCTGCTGCTTGGAGGTCTACGAATTTTTGCTGCATGTAGGCGTACACTTCGTCGTCAAGGTCGCTGAATACGTAGCACTTGTCAAGATATTCCTCGCTGGGGAAGGACAGCTCGTTTTCGGTGTATTCCTTGTCGAGCAGCTCGATCGCCTTTTGGTTGGGTGTGCCGTAGCGGAGATATTTGAAATTCTCTGCGGCGATCTCGGGCTTCTGCATAAAGTTGATGAACGCCTCGGCGTTTTCCTTGTTCTTGCTGCTTTTGGGAATGCACATCGCGTCGTAGAACAGATTGGAGCCGCTTGCCGGCAGGCAGTAGTCCAGATCCTCGTTTTCTTCCATCATCATCGCAATATCGCCGGCATAGTAAGCGGCGATCGCGCTCTGATTGTTCTGCATCTCATTGAAAACCTGATCCATCACATACTTCTTGACCAGAGGCTTTTGCTCTTTAAGCTTTTCGGTCGCCTTGTCCACATCTTCCTTGGTGCAGGTAGCAGGATTGATGCCAAGCTGCTGCATGGCGACCGCCATCGCGTCGCGGCTGTTGTTGAACATCAAGATATTGCCCTTTAAGCTCTCGTCCCACAGCGCGTCCCAGTCGGTGGGCTTGTTTTTCACCATTTTGGTGTTGTAAACCATCGCAGTCACGCCCCAGTTATAGCAAACAGTGTATTTGCTTTCGGGATCGCAGCTCAGCTTTTTAAAGCGCTCGCTGAGGTTTGCGTAGTTGGGAATGTTGTCGTAGTTGAGCTCGAGCAGCATGTTTTCGCGGATCAGCTTGCTGATCATGTATTCCGACGGACAGATCACGTCATAGCTGGAATTGCTCTGCTTTAACATGTTGTACAGTTCTTCGTTGGTTTCGTAGGTGGTGTAGTTGACCTTGATGCCGGTTTCCTTTTCGAACTCGTCGATCACGTCCATCAAATCATACTCGCCGCGGGAAATGTAGTCTGTCCAGTTGTAAACGTTGACTTCGCCCTTGTCCTGCGGCTTGGAACCGCCGTCGCCGCCGGAGCAGCCTGCAAGAGCAAAGACAGAAGTGCCGACCATCGCGGCACAGAGGATCGTGCTGAGAATCTTTTTCATTAGAATACCCCCAAATTTTGATATATCATAAATCAATTGAATTGACCTATAAATGAAGTGACCGTGCAAATCAGCCGTTCTTGGCGGCGCGTTTTTCGGCGCGGCGCTCATAAACGTTGATCAGCACCATGATAATGATGATCGCCAAAAACAGCAGCGCCGAAAGCGCGTTGATCGTCGGCGGAATCTTTCTTCGCAGCAGCGAGTAGATTTCGGTTGAAAGGTTGTTGAACTTCGCGCCCTGCGTAAAGTGCGTGATCACAAAATCGTCGAGCGAATAGGTGAAGCTGATGAGCATACCCGAAACGATGCCGGGGATCAGCTCGTGGATCACGACCTTATAAAATGCCTGCCACTGGTTGCAGCCCAGGTCGAGCGCCGCGTCGTAGATGCTCTGATCCATGCGGCGCAGTCGCGGCATCACGTTGAGCACCACAAGCGGCACGCAGAAGCATACATGCGAGATCAGCACGGTACCGAAGCCCATTTCAAAATGAAAGATAACGCCCAAAAAGCTGAACAGCAGCATGAGCGAAACACCCATGACGATATCCGGGCTGATGATCGGAATATTAGACACATTTTGCAGCACCGCGCGCGGTTTGCCGCGAAAATTGTTGATGCCGATGGCGGCTGCGGTCCCGAGAACGGTTGCAAAAAGCGAGGCGAGCACCGCGATGACCAGCGTGTTCACCAAAGCGCCCATGAGCACGTTGTTTTGGAACAGCTCGCCGTACCATTTCAGCGAAAAGCCCTTCCATGTCATGGTAGTGCTTTTGCTGAAGGACATGATGATCATGACGGCGATCGGCGCATAGAGAAAAATTATGATCAGTGCGATATAGATTTTTGAGACAACGCTCAGCTTTTTCTTTTGCATTACGCGATCGCCTCCTCATCTCCGAACAGGTTCATCAAAACGAGGAACACAAAAATAAATATCATCAAAATCAGTGAGATCGCCGAGCCGGTGCTCTGGTCTGTCCAGAAGATCTTGTCGATGACGTCGCCGATCATGATATCGTCTGTGCCGCCGAGGTATTGCGACACCAAAAAGGTGCTGGCGCTGGGGACGAATACCATGGTAATGCCCGAGATCACGCCGGGAATGCTCAGCGGAAAAATGACCTTTTTGAACACGGCGGCGCTGTTGGAGCCGAGATCCTGCGCCGCTTCTATCAGATTGCCGTCGATCTTGGACATGACCGTGTAGATCGGCAGCACCATAAACGGCAGATATTCATAGACCATGCCCACCACCACGGCGGCTGTGTTGCCGATGTAGGTGCCGTGGATGCCCAAGAGCGAGAGCGCCGTGTCGAGCGGACCGTTCTTTTGCAGCAGGATCATCCACGCGTAGATGCGCAGCAAAAAGTTCATCCACATCGGGATCATCAGCACCATCTGCACGGTGTTCTGGCTGGATCTGCGCATGCGCGTCAGCATGTATGCCAGCGGATACGCTAAAATCAGACAGATCAGCGTGGAAAGCAGCGCGATCCACAGCGATTTCATAAAGACGTTAGTGTAGCTGAATGCCTTGGCAAACGGCTCCAAGGAGAAGTTGCCCTGCTTGTCCTTGAACGCGGTCACACCGATCATCACGATCGGGATCATGGTGAAGACCAGCATCCAGAGGATGTAGGGAATGGAGAGCTTTTTCGATTTCACGCTTCGCCCTCCTTTTCGTCAGGTGAGGCGATCACCTCGAAGCTCGCCTTGCTAAAGTCAAAATACAGCGGCACATAGGTTGCCACCTGCTCGTCGGTGTCGCTGAGCATCAGCCATTTGCGCGTGTCGGATTCGAGAATAATCTCGTTTTGCTCTCCCTTGTAGACGACGGATTCAATATAGACGTCCTTGAGGTCGCCGTCGCCGGAGCCGGTGATGGAGAGCGCGTCAAACGGCAGATGGATGCGCACCCTCTTGCCCTGCGGGATGTATTTTCCCTCGACGGTGATCGTCTCGTCCTCCAGCTCAAACTCAAAGCTCTGCGCCGATTCGTCGGCGTAGGTGACGGTGGCTTCTATCGTGTTGCTCTGAATGGGCAGGAGCTTGTTCATAATCTGAATATTAAAGGGAATCACGCGCAGACCGACGGTGCTGCTCGGCTCGGCGCTGTTGGTGGAGTGAACGAGAATTTCACACCTGCCCACGCGGACGCTGATTTCGTAGTGTACGCCCTTGAAGGTGACGGATTCCACCACGCCGCAGAGCTGTCCCTGCTCGGGTGTGGTGATGATGACGTCCTCGGGACGGATCACCACATCCACCGGCGTGTTGGTGCCGAAGCCCTTGTCCACGCATTCGAGCTCCTTGCCGAGAATGCGCACGCGGCAGTCGCCCATCATGATGCCGTTGAGGATGTTTGCCTCGCCGATAAAGTCCGCGACAAAGGCGTTGACGGGCTCGTTGTAGACCTCCTCCGGCGTGCCGATCTGTTCGATCACACCGTTGTTCATCACAACCACGCGGTCGCTCATGGTCAGCGCTTCCTCCTGGTCATGGGTGACGTAGATAAAGGTCTTTTCGGTCTGCTGCTGAATCTCCTTGAGCTCGAGCTGCATGCTTTTGCGCAGCTTGAGGTCGAGTGCGCCGAGCGGCTCGTCGAGAAGAATGATCGCCGGATCGCAGACCAAGGCTCTCGCAATGGCGACGCGCTGCTGCTGACCGCCGGAGAGCTTGGCGACAGAGCGCTTTTCGTAGCCCTTCAGGTCAACAATGGCGAGCATTTTGAGCACCTTTTCTTTTATTTCTTTCTTTGGCAGCTTTTTGAGCTTGAGACCAAAGGCAACATTGTCAAATACGTTGAGATGCGGAAACAGTGAATATTTTTGAAACACTGTGTTGACATTTCGTTTGTGCGGCGGCGTTCCGTTTATTCTTTTGTCGTCAAAAATCACTTCGCCGCTTTCCGGCTCAACAAAGCCTCCGATTATCCGCAGGGTTGTGGTTTTGCCGCAGCCGCTGGGACCGAGGATGGTGACAAATTCCTTTTCGCGAATATCCAAATTGATATGATTGAGAATGACTTCTCCGTCATAGCGCAGAAAAATATCCCTGAGCGAAACCAGCACCTTTTTTTGTTTCTGTTCCATTTATGCACCCCTTTTGCGGCTGAGCCGCGTTTTGTTGTCAATAAAGAAAAATATTGACTGTAATATACGGTTTTTTGGCTCAATGAAAAACAAAAAACCAAGCTACATTATAGGATAAATTTTCTCAAATGTCAATGTTTTTTCCTTCTATACACTATAGTTTTTATAGCGCCGGAGGCAGCCGCGTTTTGCAGGCGCCAAAAATCGAAAAAGCGTTAAGATGCACAAAAAATAACCGTGCAATTTGTGACATAAACTATATACAATTTTTGAGATGTTTGATATAATAATAGTGAAAAATTATGAAAGGATGGTTTTTTGATGAAAGTGTTCAGAAAACTGGTAAGCATCGTTGCTGCGGCAACCGTACTTACCTCGTCCTTGGCATTCTCTATTTCGGCTCAGGCAGCGCAGGTTGATGATTCTGCGGCAGTTGCCAGCGAACCGAATATTCAGGAAAATGCGGGCGACGGTGTTATTTTGCATGCGTTCAACTGGTCTTACAATTCAATCAAGCAGAACCTGCCGCAGATCGCTGCAGCGGGCTACTCTACTGTTCAGACTTCACCTGTTACCCAGCCGAAGGACTTCGGTCCGTGGTCGGACGTTGCCGGTCAGTGGTCAAAGCTCTATCAGCCTGTCAGCCTGTCTGTTTCAGACAACACTTGGCTGGGCAACAAGGCTGAGCTGACAGCACTGTGTCAGGAGGCTGACAAGTACGGCATCAAGATTATCGTCGATATCGTTGCCAACCACATGGCAAACTACAAGGTCGCCGATAATCAGGTTGACGCCAACCGTCTCAGCGATGAGGTCAAGACCTATGAGCCTGAGATCTTCAACAACTACAGCGCCTATTTCCACAGTGAAAGATACGACGCCTCCGACAGCTCTGCCGAGATGATGACCCGCGGACATGTTTCTTCCTGTCCCGACCTCAACACCGGTAACAGCTTTGTGCAGAACAAGATCTATGCGCTGCTCAAGGAATGCATCGACTGCGGCGTTGACGGCTTCCGTTTTGATGCTGCAAAGCATATCGAAACCGAAGCGGACGGCAACGTTCTCTCGCAGTTCTGGTCAAACACCCTTGACAAGGCGGCACAGAACTACAAGTCCACCTATGGCAAGGATTTGTTTGCCTACGGCGAAATTCTGAACGGCATCAGCGGCAGAAATGTCAACGCCTACACCAAGCGTATGCGCGTGACCGAGAACAAGTATTCCGACAACATTCTCGCAGGCGTTCAGAACGGCAGCACCAGCCAGTCCTCCTCCACCAACTACCAGCTCAGCGGCAGCGCTGACAAGGCGGTTGTCTGGGTTGAGTCCCACGATACCTACATGGGCGAATCCGGTTCCGCCGGCATCCGCAACACCCAAAAAATCACCGACGACAAGATTGTCAAGGCATGGGCAATCGTCGCGGCGAGAAAGGGCTCCGCACCGCTGTTCTTTGCCCGTCCCGGCACAGCGGCAATGGGCGATGCGGCAACCGACCTCACCTACAAAAACACGGCAGTGTCCGAAATCAACAAGTTCCACAACGCGTTTGCCAAGGTTAACAGCGAAAAGGTCGGCACCTCCGGCTCTATCGTCTATGTAGCCAGAGGCAGCGAGGGCGTTGTCCTGTCCAACATCAACGGCTTTGCGGCAAGCGCCAGCGTTTCCGGCACCGGCTTGGCGGACGGCAGCTATGTGGATACCATCACCGGCAACGCCTTTACGGTTTCCGGCGGCACACTCTCCGGTCAAATCGGCAGCACCGGCGTAGCGGTTGTGTACAAGTCTACCGCTACTCCCAAGGCGAATGCTTCCGTTGAGCCCGGCAGCTTCACCACCGACACCATCAACGTCACCCTCAGTCTCGAAAACGCTGTTTCCGGCACCTATGCCCTTGAGGACAGCACACCTGCTTCCTTTACCGGCAACACTACCATCAGAATCGGCTCCGACTATCAGGTTGGCGAGACCATCACCCTGAACCTGACCGCTACCGACGCGGCAGGCAACACAGCAAAATATGTTTATTCCTATACAAAAAAGGCTCCCACTTCCTCGGGTATTTATGTATTTGCGAAGGACAGCCTGAACATCAAGAACTGGTCAAGCCTCAAATGCTATGTCTACGACGAGACGACCGATAAGAACATCATCTACAGCAACGGCGGCTGGAGCGGCACCCTGATGGAGCACGACACCAAGCAGGGCTATTTCTATATCGACGTGCCTGCACGCTGCACGGCGCTCGACACCACCACCGGCAAGATGACCGAGTCCGACTTTGACCTCGCACATTCTCCCAACACCTATGTTATCATCAACGGCGTGCCCAAAAACGGCACCCAGACCACGCAGTATCCCAGCGCAAACGCGGTTGAAGCACAGAAACTGAAGCTCAACGGCCAGTCTCATGTGCTCGACGCGCTCTCCGCGTCCGGCTGGAAGGTCACCTCCATGACGCCCACCGTTGTGGACGTGCAGGCGACCGACGTCACCAAGGGCGGTCAGACCGAGCCGACCACCGAGGAACCGACAGAGCCGACCACCGAAGAGCCGACCGAGCCCGAGACCAAGTTCGTGCAGCTCGGTGTCTACGGCGACGTGAACGAGGACGGCATCATCAACGTTACCGATGTAACCAGAGTCCAGAGACATCTTGCCGAGCAGCCGCAGCAACAGCTCACCGGCGTTGCCAAGCTGATGGCGGATGTGGACAAGGACGGCGTTATCAGCATCAAGGATGTTTCCTACATCCAGATGTATATCGCCGAATATCCCAGCGGCTATCATCACACCGGCGAACCCTACGGCGAGTACAGAATCGTTGATCCCACCGCCGAAAAGTTCACCGTGACTGCAAAATCCAACCTCTTCGGCACCAAAACAGCCAAGCTGGACAATGACACCAACACCTTTACTGTCACCTATTTTATGAACAGTGAAAAGAGCTTCTTCTCCGGCGACTGGCTCCTTACCTACGACAAGACCGTGCTGCAGCCCCTTGCCAACCAGGCGTTTATGCCCAAGGTAGGCGCGGCAACCTACAACACCTCTCCTGCTTCCGCTCAGGGCGGCGGCGTATCCGGCAACGCGGCGGTTCTCACGCTGATTCCCATGCGCACCGAAAGCGGCAATCAGGTGCCTCTTGTCAGCGTTACCTTCAAGGTCCTCAAGGCGGCTGACACCGAGGTCAACCTCAACGTTAAGGATCTTACCCTTTCCAAGCTGAACCCGGGCGAAGGCACCTCCAAGGCTGCCAACGAAACCGATGTCGTTGCCAACAGCGCCGTCAAGCAGCCCGACGTTGCCTATACTCTTTATACCTCTGTATATGCCGGCTCTCTCAACGAGGGCTACACCAACGCAAGCGACCCGAAGGTCGAGTACAATCCCTCGGTCGTAGATCCCACCAATCCCACCGATCCCACCGATCCGACCGATCCCACTATTCCGGTTCCGACCGATCCGGCGCCCTCTCACAGAACCATCTACTTCACCGATAACCAGGGCTGGGGCGCCGCTTTTATCCACTATTGGGGCAGCTCCATCGATCCCGACACCGAGTGGCCGGGCGTTCCCATGACCCTCTGCGACCATGACGACGGCTTCGGCAATCCGCAGTACGAGTATTCGATTGCGACCGATGTTACAGGCATCGTGTTCAACAGCGGCGCAGGCGTTTCCGACGGCGGACACCAGACCGTGGATATTCCGTATGACAACAACACCTCCGGCTGGTATCCCACCGGAGAGACCGACGATGAGGGCAAGGATCTTGTTGACAGCTGGATCCTCGAAGATCCCGATCCAATCCCCGATCCGACCACCGCTCCCGATCCCTCCGACACCAAGAGGATCGAGTTCACCGACAACAAGGGCTGGGGCTCCGTTAACATCTACATCTACGGTCCCGACGGCGAGCTGTCCGCATGGCCCGGCTTCGGCATGAACCAAAAGGGCGACAACGGCTACGGCGGTATCAACTATTATTATGATGTTCCCACCAACGCCGAGTTCGTCATCTTCTCCAACGGCGACGGCTCCGACCAGACCGTGAACGTTCCCTTCAGCACCGATGTGACCGGTTGGTATCCCACCGAAGAAAAGGATGCAGAAGGTCACTGGCAGGTCGAAAGCTGGAGAGAAGACAATCCCGATCAGCCCGGCGGCACCAGACAGATCCTCTTCACCGATAACAAGGGCTGGGGACAGGTTTATATCCACTATTGGGGCAGCGCCTCCGGCGACACCGAGTGGCCGGGCAC
>ONGI01000040.1 GCA_900317315.1 uncultured Eubacteriales bacterium | reverse complement strand
CGAGGGCAACGTATATCTTGTAACAAACGAAGGCGACAAGCTCAATCTCAGATCGAAGCTGTGCCAGCTGGTCGGCTTGACCAGGCTCATCGAGGGCGGCAAGATCGCCGAGGCAAGCATTCTCTGCGAGAACCCAAAAGACGAAAGCCAGCTGTTCCGCTTCAACTGCTTTGGCGAAGTAGACTGCAAGGTCAGCTAAGCAGCGGCAACGTGACGGCAGCGTGACGGCAGCGTGACGCTGCACCCGATCCGCGTTTCGGAACGCGGCTTGGGGTCAAGAGTCGGTAGCTCGCGTTTGAAGTTGCTTTGAACCCATCGTTTTTCTGCACCCAATCCGCGCAACCGTTCTTTATGGGTGCGGAAAAAGACTTCCGCGTTATGAAGCGGCGAGTGATCAATATTTGTTTTGTGCGGTAATCAGTTTACTGCGTTGAATATATAACTGCAAAATGAGAAAAAGTCACGGCAAAACGCTGTGACTTTTTTTGCGAAAAAACGTCCCCGAAACAAACGCTTCGGGGACGCTGCATTTTATTCGGTTGGAATCAGCCGGCAATGACCGCCTTGATCGCTGCAAGCAGCTCGTCGTAGGTCTCAAAGGCAGGCAGATCGGGGTTGTCCGCCTTGATCTTGTCGGTGCTCTTGAACAGGAAGCCTGCCTTGCTGGCGTTGATCATGCCCAAATCGTTGTAGCTGTCGCCGCTGGCGATCGTCTCAAAGCCGCAGGACTGCAGCGCCTTGACGGTGGTGTATTTGGACTTTTCGCAGCGCATTTTGTAGCCGGTGATAGCGCCGTCCTCTCCGACGATCAGCTCGTTGCAGAAGATGGTGGGCATGCCGAGCTTTTTCATCAGCGGCGCCGCAAACTGCGAAAAGGTGTCGCTGAGGATCAGCACCTGGCAGACGGAGCGCAGCTCGTCCAAAAATTCCTTGGCGCCCTCCATCGGGTCGATGGTCGCGATAACGTCCTGGATCTCCTTCAGACCCAGACCGTGCTCCTTCAAAATGGCGAGACGGTAGTTCATCAGCTTGTCATAGTCAGGCTCGTCGCGCGTCGTCTTTTTCAGCTCGGGAATACCCGTTGCCTCCGCAAACGCGATCCAGATCTCGGGAACCAGAACGCCCTCCAGATCCAAGCAGGTAACATACATAAATCATTACTTCCTTTCCGATACCGATACAAATCAGTATCCCCATAAAATCACAAACAACAGTATAGCACTTTTTGGGTGCCGCGTCAATGAAAAACTGCACAAAAACCGCGGCAACTGACTTTTTCGCGCAAAGCTCCCTCACGGCAGATGGGCTCCAAGCACCGGTGCCGCACCGATCGCCGCACAGAAAAACCCGGCAGGGCATGTGCCGAGCCGGGAAAGCAAGCGCTTATTTTGTTTTGGTGGTGCCTCCCAAAAAGGTCGGCAGGGACTTGCCCTGTTTTTTCCAGTGAACATATTCCGCCGTGGCGGTAAAAAGGACGTCGCCGGAGGAGTTGATGGCGGTTTCCATGCTGTCCTGTATCACGCCGATGATAAAGCCCACGCCCACTACCTGCATCGAAACGGAATCGGGAATACCGAACAGCGAACACGCCATCGGGATCAGCAGCAGCGAGCCGCCGGTCACGCCGGAGCTTCCGCAGGCGGCGAGCGACGACAAAAACGAGAGCAGCAGCGCCGTGGGCAGCGAGACCTCAATACCGAGGGTGTGTGCCGTGGCGAGCGTCATAACGGTGATCGTAACAGCCGCGCCGTCCATGTTGATCGTTGAGCCGAGCGGGATCGAAACCGCGTACATGTCGCGGTCAAGCCCGAGCTTCTCGCAAAGACTCATGTTGACGGGGATATTGGCTGCGGAGCTGCGCGTAAAGAACGCCGTCAGTCCGCTCTCGCGCAGACAGCGCAGCACCAGCGGATAGGGGTTGCGGCGCAGCGCAACGGCGACGATCAGCGGATTGATGACCAGCGCGACCGTCAGCATGGTGCAGACGAGCAGCAGCATCAGCTTGCCGTAGGTCACAAAAATATCAAAGCCGCTCTCCGACACGGCACTGTAGACCAGACCGAGAATGCCGAACGGCGCACAGTTGATGATCCAGCGCACGACCTGTGTGATCGCGTCCGAGAGATTGCGCATGACCTCCTGCGTCACCGCGCCGGCAAAGCGGTTGAGCGCGAGACCGATCACGATAGCCCAAAACAAAATGCCCAGATAGTTGCCCTCCGAGAGAGCGCCGATGGGATTGGCAAAAATATTCTGGAGCAAATGCGTCACGATCGCGCCGATACCGTCCGGAGCGGCGGCGACGTCCGTCTGCTGCACGGCGGACGACAGGGTGATGGTCTGCGGAAACAAAAAGCTCGCCGTCACAGCGGCAAACGAGGCGAGATAGGTGGATAACAAATAAAAAAACACCACCAGTCCAAAGCGCCTGTCCAGCTTGGCGCTGCCTTGGCAGAGCGAGCCTGCCACCAGCACCGCCACCAAAACAGGGGCAATGGCCTTGAGCGCGCTGACAAACAGCGAGCCTATCATGCCGATCCACTGTGCCTGCGGCACCAAAAACGCCAGACCCACGCCCACGGCGATGCCGATCAGGATGCGCAGGATCAGACTGGAATCATTATAGATATGCAAACACTTTTTTACAAAACTCATAGAACCCTCTCCTCATGCCGCACCGCAGTTTGCTGCGGTGTGCTTTTTTATTTTACATGATTGGGCACACAAAATCAACCGCTATCGTGATTTTTTAGTTACAATTATTAATAAAATGTCATAAGAATACTATTGACAATCAAAGGAACCTGTGATATAATCAAGTAAACTCAAACAAAGAGAGGCGATACACATGCAGACGATCGTTCCCGGCACGTCGATGCCGTATGAAGAGGGCGGTATGTTCGCGCTGTTCCGTCCGATGATACGGGCGACCGACGGGCTGACGCTCCGGCAGGTCTGCTCACTGACCGGTCTGGAGCCGAGCACCATCCAAAACTGGATAAAACGAGGCTATGTGGCGCATCCGGTAGAAAAGAAGTACCGTGAACGCCAGCTGGCGCGCATCCTGTTGATCTCGGCGCTGCGCGACTGCATGAAGATCGACAGCATCGGCGCGCTGCTTGCCACCGTCAACGGCAACGCCGACGACACAGGCGACGACATTATCTCGGAAGAACAGCTCTATGACTACCTTTGTGCCATCATCGGCAGGGCGTCGGGCGAGCTGAGCGTCGAGGTGATACCATCCGCCGTGGCGGCTGTAACAAAGGATTACGTTCCCACCGACGACACCGCGCTGTCGCGGCTCAACGAAGCGCTGACCGTGATGGTGTATGCGTACACGGCAGGGATCTATAAACAAGAAGCCGACAAGCGGCTGCAAAAGATAAGGGAGAAATACCATGAAAATTAGTACAGAAAACGGAACAACCGCAAACAAAGCCGCAAAGGGCTTCAAGTGGAAAAAATGGGTCGCCGCAGGCGCTGCGGTGCTGTTGGTGGCGATCGTGGGCTTCAACTGCTTCACGGTGGTCGAAGCCGGTCACACGGGCGTCGTGGTCACGCTGGGACGCGTCAACGAAGGCGTGCTGCAGGAGGGCATTCACGGCAAAGCCCCCTTTGTGCAGGACGTGATCAAGATCGACAACCGTATCCAAAAGCTGGAGGTCAACACAGAGGCGTTCTCCAAGGACTTGCAGAGCGTCAAGACGGTGCTTGCCATCAACTACCGCGTGGACACCTCCAAGAGCTACAGCATCTATAAGAACATCGGCGCCGACTACGAGAATGTTTTGGTTGTGCCTGCCGTCAACGAGGTACTCAAGGCGATCACCGCGCGCTATACCGCCGAGGAAAGCGTCACCAACCGTGCGCTGATCTCGGATGGCTTGGTCGTGGGACTCAACGAAAAGCTCAACGAGCTTGGCTTGTATGTCACCGACGTCAATATCATCGACTTTGACTTCTCCGAAGCCTTCATCACGGCGATCGAAGAAAAGCAGGTCGCGCAGCAGCAGCTCCTGAAGGCGGAAACCGAAAAGCAGACCGCCATCACCAACGCGCAGGCAGCGGCGGAAGCGGCAAAAATCAAGGCGGAGGGCGACGCCGCAGCCAACAAAAAGCTGAACGAATCGCTCACCGACAAGGTCATTGAAAACAAAAAGATCGACAAGTGGAACGGCGAGCTGCCAAAGGTCAGCGGCGGCAGCGGCACAATCATTGATATCGGCGGTATCACCGGCGAGGAGAAAGGACAATAAGATGGGATTTGTATTTTTTATCATTTTTATGGTGATCGCCATTGCGATCGTTCTGATGATCCGCGGCTACAACTACAATCACAGGATCGGCGAGGGCATGTTCAAGAACAGCGAATATAACCTCGATGAGCCGGACGATTTCGTTGACAAAAACTATTACGACGAGGACGCGCTCAAAAAATAAACCGCAAACCGGCTCTCAACTCGGGAGCCGTTTTGTTTTGCCGGAAGCACTTGTTTTTCGGTGCAAAGTATGGTAAGATAATCTTATTAAATTGAGGAGGTCTGTCATGCTGCATATTGTTTTGATACCGGCATACAAACCGGATAATAAAATGACGGACCTGGCGCGTTCGCTGTTCAACCAAGGGATGACCGTGGTGATCGTCAACGACGGCAGCGGTGCGCCGTACAATGAGATTTTTGAGAGGGCAGAGCTGTTTGCGCATGTCGTCCGCTGCACGCGCAACGGCGGCAAGGGAGCGGCGCTCAAAACCGGTCTTGCTTATATCAGCGACCATTTTGCGCCGCCATATACCGTCACCACCGCCGACGCGGACGGTCAGCATGCCGAGGAGGATATTCTCCGCGTCACGCGCAAAGCCGAGACCCGCCCCGATACGCTGGTGATTGGCAGCCGCACGATCAACCGCGAAATGCCGATGCGCAACTGGAGCGGTAATTTCTTCACCAAAATCGCGTTTTTGCTGGCGACCGGCAAGCTCATGCAGGACACGCAGACGGGTCTGCGCGGCTTTTCCGACCGGTTGGTGCCCTTTATGTTGGCTGTGCACGGCAGGCGCTATGAATACGAAACAAGCGTCCTGCTGCATTGGGCGCGCTGCAACCGTCCGATAGAGGAGGTGTCGGTGCAGACGCTCTATTTTGACGGCAATTCCAACTCGCATTTTCATCCTGTGCGCGACTCGCTGCGGATATATGGCGAAATACTCAAATTCTCCGCGCCGATGCTCGGCTGTTTTTTCTTGGATATCCTCATTTTTTGCGTGCTGATGGCGCTGTTGCCGTGGGACGACCGGCTGATCGCCGCCAACTGCGCGGCACGCGTCGTCACAGCGGCGTTGTATTTTGTGCTTGTGCGCCGCTCAATGGCGCAATACCCCAACACCAAACGGCTGTCTGCGGTGCGTTATGCGGTCAGCGAGGTGCCGCTGACGGCGCTCAATACCGCGCTGGTGTGGGCGCTGATGATGGGCAAGCTGCTGCCCTTCGGCGCCAAGCTGCTGGCAAACATGGCGATGTTCTTCTCGTTCTTTGTGTTGCAGCGGAAGTTTTTATATGTCAATAAAAGGAGATAATTCGATGATGGAATTATATAAGGGCAGACCTGCCGATGCCGACAGCCGTTTGCCGCGTGAGCTGCGCGTCTACGACTGCCTGGACGGCTTGGGGATCACCTATTACCGCACCGACCACGCGCCTGCCGAAACGATGGAGGACTGCAAGGCGGTGGATGATGTGCTCGGCGTTGCAATGTGCAAGAACCTCTTTTTATGTAACCGCCAAAAAACAAAGTTCTATCTGCTGCTCATGCCTGCCGCCAAGCCCTTCAAGACAAAGGAGCTGAGCGCGCAAATCAACGCGGCGCGTCTGAGCTTTGCGTCCGGCGACGCCATGCTGGAATACCTCGATATTCAGCCCGGCGCCGTGAGCGTGATGGGGCTGATGAACGACGCCGAAAACGGCGTGACACTGCTGATCGACGAAGATCTGCTGCACGACGAATTTATCGGCTGCCACCCGTGCGTCAACACCTCCAGCCTGAAACTATGCATGAAGGATGTGTTGGAGACCTTTTTGCCTGCCGTCAGGCACGGCTACACAACGGTCAAGCTCGTCGGTTGCTGATGGTTAGCGTTGAGAGTTAAGAGTTGAGAGTTAAGAGTTGAGAGTTGAAATTTGAGTTTTTGTAATAAAAAGCAGGATCGGTTTTGGCGCCGACCCTGCTTTTTTGAATTTTTTAGACGTAAAAACGCGCTGTTGAGCATATGGTTTGCAGTCGCTTTCATCTCTCGGTTTCACTTCCGACACGCCGCTTAACAAACGGCATGCAGCCATTTTCATCTCTCAGCTTAACCTCCGACGCGCCGTCGATGGCGCTTTCCAATAAGCAAACCTGTCCAAAGGCGCCGAAAGTGCCCACCGGCACCTTAATAGCCGTATTCTTCGCCGATGATGATGACCTTGATGCGGTTGATATGGCGCTGCTGGGCGCTGACAACGTAGTTGCAGCAGATCCTGCCGTCGCCGTGACAGCCGGCACACATGTCGGGATCCTCCTGCTTGAGCGAAATGCAGGCGCCTGTTTTGGCGCAGGGCGTTTCAATGCCGAGTCGCACGGTGTTGGGCGGCGCCGCCTTGGTCTTGACGCGGCGGATCGCCTCGTCGATATTCTTCACCAGCTTGTTGACGCCGCACACGCAAATCACGCTCTTGGGACCGAACACGATCGCCGCCACGCGGTTGGAATTGCCGTCCACGTTGTAGAGCTCGCCGTTTTCGGTCACGGCGTTGGCGCTGGTAAAGAATGCGTCAGCCGAAAAAACCTGACGGTAGAGAGCGTCGGTTTCCTCCGCTGTTTTGCAGGCGCTTCTGTCGAGAAAATCGTAATCGCCGGACGCGATAATGTCATACACGCCGGTTTGCTTGAGCGTGACAGAGCCGCCGCAGCTCACGGTCGCGCCGGGCTGCACCAGTGTTTTGACCAAATCGCAAGCCTGCTCCTTGGTGTCCACATAATACGCCTCCATGCGGTTGCGCTTGAGGTTTTTGAGCGTTGCTTCCACGCGTGCTTTCATTGCTTCATCCATGGTGTCACATCCTTTGTTTTTTGCCTATATTATAATACACTTCCGCGCAAAACGCAAGCCTACGGCTCCCGAAAATCCTGATGAAAATATTCCGCCACCGACTGCGCCAGCGTCCGCGCGATGGTGTCGATATTGTCACGGATCCACTGCGCTTCCTGCCGGTTGTCGTGATAGCCCACCTCAATCAGCACCGCCGGCGCCTTGGTGCGGCGCAGCTCGGCGAGCGCAGTGGCGGGGATCACGCGCACATTGCCCGGCTCGCGGTAGATGCGCTTGTAGTTGTTGGCGAGGATCTCCGCAAAGCGCTTGCCGTCGGCGCTGGTGGGGTAGTAGTAGATCTCCGCGCCCGTATTTTTGCCTGCCGCGGAATCGGACGAGGCGTTGCTGTGAACGGCAAGGTGCAGCGGATAGGTCTGTGCGTTGCTGTCCGCGATGACCTGCGAGAGCGTCATTTGGGGTTGATTGCGGTCAAAGTCGATGTTGTTGGCGCGCAGATACGGCTCCATGGCGTCCGCGATCAAATACATATAATATTCCTCGTTGCCGCCGTCGATGTAGTGGTTGAATTCCTGCACGGACGGACTCAAATAGATTTTCGGCATAACAGCTCCTCCCTTTCCGTATATGCTATGCCGAAAATGCAAGGAGGTGAAAAAGCCGCGGCTAACTTATCTATAATTCTTCTTTGCAATTATTCTTGATACAAATTGTGTTAAGATAAATGAAAATAACGGTAAATTTTATTCAACATTACCGTTAAGAATATGATAGAAGGAGTAATGCGTTATGAAATGGTATTGCACAGTTTGCGGTTATGTACATGAAGGCGACCAGCCTCCGGAGCAGTGTCCTGTTTGCAAGCAGCCTGCTTCCAAGTTCAAGAAGATGGAGGAAGAAGCGGAGTACGCCACCGTTCACAAGCTCGGCGAGGGCAAAATGCACGACACACCCGAAGAAATGATCCAGGAGCTGAGAGCCAACTTTGAAGGTGAGTGCAGCGAGGTCGGTATGTATCTGGCTATGGCGAGAGTCGCCGACAGAGAGGGTTATCCCGAGGTCGCCGAGGCGTTCAAGAGATACGCCTTTGAGGAGGCAGACCACGCTTCCCGTTTTGCGGAGCTGCTCGGCGAAGTGCTGACCGACAGCACCGAAAAGAACCTCAAAATGCGCGCAGACGCCGAGGCAGGCGCTTGCGAAGGCAAGTTCTCGCTCGCAAAGCAGGCAAAGGCGCTCGGCCTTGACGCTATCCACGACACCGTTCACGAAATGGCAAAGGACGAGGCAAGACACGGCGCAGGCTTTAAGGGACTTTTGAAGAGATACTTCGGTTAAGCGACCGAGTCGCAGTCAGTCCGCCTTTGGATAGGTTGGCGATAACGGC
Organism: uncultured Eubacteriales bacterium; assembly: GCA_900317315.1. Classification (GTDB taxonomy): domain Bacteria; phylum Bacillota; class Clostridia; order Oscillospirales; family Acutalibacteraceae; genus Ruminococcoides. The sequence continues at coordinate 4,450 of ONGI01000040.1, read as the reverse complement.
GACCTTTCCGCAACGGCGGGTCAAACATTGTACTGTATCTGAATAAAGGAGTGGGTTTTTCCCACTCCTTTTTACAATCTCAGGTGTACAAAAAGTGTATTGACTTTATTCCCTTTTCGCATTATAATGCAGATAATTACAAAAGAAAGAAGGCTTGTTATGAAGGAATACAAAATCGAGACCGTCGCGGGACTCAGCGTGGAGAAAAAGGGAACCGCCATTATGAACGCCTATGCCGAAAAGGGCTGGGTAGTATTCAGAACCGAGGTCATCGGCTCGTATCTCGTCATCATTTTTGAGCGCGATAAATAAGCTGCTTTAGACGTTCTATAGACAGATCGGCACTTGCAGGGCGCGCGGATTTGTGCTATACTAAATTATACCATCATTCTGCCGACCGGAAGGAGGATCACTATGAACAAAAAGCGTTTTGCCGCCGTGACGGCGGTTTTGCTGGTCGCCGCGCTGCTGTGCGCTGTGCTGACGGCCTGCGGCAAGCCGAGTATCGTGACGACCGAGGAGGGCAAAAAGCTGACGTCGCACGCGTGGGAGACCAATTACGTCACGCATTCCGAGGTGCGGTTTGAGACGGACGGCACCCTTGTGGTGACGGTGGACGACCTGGGCGATATGGTGGACGTGCCCGGCACCTGGAAGCTCGAGGGGCAAACGCTCACCACGGTCATCAGCAAGCAGTTTGACACGGACGGCGAATTGATCGAAAAGCCGAACACCAGCGTCTACGCCTATGCTTCCTACATGTCCGACAGTATCATCGACGACGGCGACAAGTCCATCGCCGACACCAGAGAGCAGTTTGAGCAGGGCACACAATGGTATGTGTCCGACAATTATCTCTATCTTGCCGGCTCGGTGTGGGTGCCGAAAAAGAACAAATAAACTTGCAAAAAGGCGCTGTTGCTCTAACGGCGCCTTTTGCGTTGCCGCAGTCACAAATGCTCCGGCTAAAGGTCGTGCCGTATCCGAAAGATTTTTAAGCAAATCATCCGAAAATACATGACAATTCGCTCAAAATATGTTACTATATAATTAACAGCGATCTGTAAATCCTGACCAAAAGGAGGAAGCATTTATGAAAAAACTACTGTCCGTTCTGCTGACAGTCTGCCTGTTGCTCTCGGCGTTTCCGCTTGCGGCTGCTGCCGCCGAAGCCGACGGTGAAGCGGCAGGCGCTTTGAGCGGCAAAACAGGCGACTGCACGTGGACGTATGACGACGGCAGGCTGACGATCAGCGGCAGCGGCGCGATGGCGGATTATTATGAAAGCTCCGCGACGCCGTGGTTTCAGCAGGCAGGACATGTCAAGGAGCTGGTGATCGGGGACGGCGTGACCCACATCGGCGACAAGGCGTTTGCCTATTTTGGCGGCGTGACGTCGGTGTGGCTGCCCGACAGCCTGAAAACCATCGGCAGCTACGCGTTTTCCGACACCAAGCTGCTCGGTATCCGCATACCCGAGGGCGTGACCGAGATCGGCACACGCGCTTTTCAGAACGCCGGACAGCTCGCCTACGCCGTGCTGCCCGAGAGCCTGCAAAGCATCGGTATCATGGCGTTCGGCGGCACCGCGCTTTGCGGTGTGGCGTTGCCGAATCCGCAGACGCAGGTCGGCTACTATGCCTTTGGCTATGACACAAACGCCAACAAAACACCCGGCTTTTCCGTGACGGGTTATCGGAGAAGCACCGCGCAAAACTATGCCAACAGCAGCGGCTTTTCGTTTGTGGACATAGATTCGCCGCAGTATGCGCTCTCGGTCAACATGGGCGACCCGGTGAATATGATCACAGGCGAGAGCGCCGTCAGGGTCCGCGCCGGTGAACGCGTGAAGATCACGCCGCGTCCGGAGCCGTATGTGACCATCAAGGGCTACAGCGCCGGGGACGTCGAATTTGAAGAAAAGGACGGCTGCTGGTATTTCACCATGCCGGCGCGTTCGCTGACGGTCTATGTGGACTATGTGACGGCAAAGCCGATCACCGTTGATTTTTCACAGCAGGATTCCGTTGCCCTGAGCACGCAGGAATATGTGTTTTTGACGGTGGAAAGCTCCCTGCTCGATGCTTACCGCACCTCTGCCGATGCGCAAAACGGCGTCTATACCTTTGACTTCGACAATAACGGCGCCGATGATGTGCGTTTGGAGCGCTACAGAGCTGTCAAGCTCAGCACGGCGAGCATTGCGCACTCCGTCAGCTTTTCAAAAGAGGGGCTGTCCTATTCGCCGGTGACCTTCCTGTTTGCAGGCGAGTCGCTGCGCAGTGTGAGCCTCTTTTTGAGATTTCCGCAGGCAGGCGACAGCTATGATTTTGATACCGACAGCGCCGACGTCAGCACCATGGGTGACGACCGCTTCAGCGTTGCGGACGCCAAATGGTATAACGAATGGGGCATAGCGCCCGATCACTTTGAGGGCGGTCAAAAATATTTTGCCGAGATCGACCTGCGTCCGGCTGAGGACTGTGCTTTTTCTGCGGACACCACCGTTGCCACGGAAGGTTCCGTCGAAATGCCGCCCTATGCCAAGAGCTGTGAATTGCGGTCAAACGGCGATCTGCACGTTGTCACCGCGACGGTCTATTTGCCGGGACAGGCGCACCGCATCATTGTGAACGGCGGTATGGCGGCAAGAGCGGAAAACCTGACCGAAAACAACTTTGCGCTCACCGAAGCCAGGGCAGGCGAAAAGCTCTGGCTGTCCGTCGGCACCGAAAACATCCCCGACGACCGCTATGTGCTCACCAACACCCTCGCCTATGCGTCGGACGAAGTGGTCATCGAGGGCGAGGCGCAGCAGTTTTTCATCATGCCCGACAACGACGTGACCGTGGACATCACCTATGCGACCGCCAAGCAGATGGACGGCGTGATGGATCTGCGCGGCGGCGCGCATTATCTTGCCGACACCTTCGGCGATTCGGTTTCGGACTACTACCGCAGCCAAGCCTACGGTATCCGCCTCATTCTCATGGAGCTGTCCAAATCGCAGCGTTCCGATTGGAACGCGGAGCTCGGCAAGACGGTGACGCGATTCGATATTGACGGCGACGGCACCGATGACGTCGAAGCTGTCGAAAACGACTACAGCCTGCTCGAAACAAACAGCCTGAGCAGCCCGACCGGTCAGCTCACGCTCCGCTTCACCAAGGCGGAGAGCATCTATTATGCCATGCGGCAGCTGACGATCATCTTTGCCGACCCTACGGTGCAAAAGCACACCATCACCGTCAACAACGGCATCGCCTCCTCCGTGTCCGGCGACTGGCAGGGCGAACACCGGATCTATGAAGCCTATCCGGGCGAGTATGTTTATCTGTTGCCCGACACTGCCAAATGGGATAACGAATTTGCCGTGCAGGGAACGATAGACGCCACGTCGGAGGATACGACCGTCTACACCGAGGGACGGATGCTCTTTGTCATGCCCGACAAGGACGTCACCGCGACCGTTACCTATGAAAAAGCGCCGCTGCAGGACGGCGTGATGGATCTGCGCAGCGGTTCCTATGTGGCAGACAAGGGCAAGCGCTACGCTGCAAGCGAGAGCTACGGTATGTATTTCATCCTGCAGGAGTTGTGTGCACGCCGGACAAGCCTAATGACAGACGAGACCGGCAACATGTTTTTCAAGTTTGACATCGACGATTTCGGCGGCTACGATATTGGCTATGACCAAAATGCGCACACCTTCACGCTGTTGGAGGAGAACAGCCTGCGCCCGGCGTCGGGCAGGGTCACGCTGATGCTGCCGGACAGCAAGTATCACACGGTGCCCATGCACCGGCTCACCATTCTGGTGGTAGGTGACGACGCGCATCATACGGCGCATACCATCACCGTCAACGGCGGCTTTGCCTCCACCAAGCCGTTCAGCTATGATCATCTGATCCCTTCGCAGCGCTCGTACGAGATCGTCTACATTCTGCCGGATCCTGCCATGGTTCCCGACGGACAATACACCATGGACATCACGGTGACCTCTCCCGATGTGGAGATAACCGTTGACATGGGCATCTATTTTATCATGCCCGAGCATGACGTCACCGTCAATGTCCACTTCCCGCTCGCCGCGCAAAAGCCCTGCACCCTCGATTTCAGCGAGGATGACAAGTTGATAACAGAAAACGCCGGAGACATCAGCGATTGTCTGGGGGCATGCTCCGCGCAGTCCTACAGCTGGTATGACGATGTGCAGAATACCTACGCCATCAAATACGACATCGACGGCGACGGAAAATATGACGTCACCGCCTGTCCGGATCTGGGTACGTTTCTCCTGCTGCACCATGCGTTCAGCGGCGTCAAGACGCTGACCTGCGGCAAACAAAAATCGTATAATCTGCCGTTCTATCCGCTGACGCTCGTCTTTTCCAAGCCCAAAAGGGGAGATGTGAACGGTGACGGCAAGGTGGATATTGCCGACGCGACC
>ONGI01000067.1 GCA_900317315.1 uncultured Eubacteriales bacterium | reverse complement strand
CCGACATTGTCGCCGGTGTTTTCGAGGACTTGGTCTTTGAAGGTACAGCTGCGCACCTGCATTCCGTCCACCGCCGCGACCTCCATCATATGCGCGTTGCGCAGGTTGCACACCTCGGTGCCGACCATCGAAAAATTGGATGCGTGCGTCACCTTTATCATGGTGTTGGAGGTGCCGTTGCCGTCGAGCGTGCCGCCCTCGATGCTGATGTTGGCGTTGGCGGCGTAGCCGGAATCACCCTTGTTGACGGCGGTGTCCTCGCCGGTGCGGATCATGTTGGTGACCGCCTCTTTGTTGCGGACAAAAACGACGTTGTAGAGCGAGAGCGTGGTGTTGCTGTAGATATGCAGCGCCGAGCGCAGGTCATAGCTGCCCGGCTCCACAATGATTTTGTAACGGTTGTCTTTGGTGGCGCTGTAGCGCGCCGCGTTGAGCGCCGACTGGATCGCCTTGAAAGCGCCCTTTTGCAATATCTCGGATTTTTTGACGGTGATCTCCGTAAACCGCTGCTGTTCCTTGGGAGCGGCGCCTGCCGAAAAAGCGGCGGCTCCGGTCAGCATGATACCCGAAAGGAAGATGGATAGGATTTGGGTAAAGTGCTTTTTCATGGCATGCCTCCTTTGCGTATTTTCAATTTTAGAATAAAATTTGGTAAATGTCAATAGAAATTCACGAGAATTTTTGTTTATTTGATTAGAATATGGTTGAGCTTCAAAATATGTAATGACGCCGGAGCAGCTGTTTTCCGCATCTTACCGGGCTTACTCATCTACATGTGATCAAAAAAGGACTGTCCTTACAGACAGTCCTGAAAAACCTTTTTGCTGTATTTATGCCGCAGTGTGCTCAAATCGTAGGGGGTCGCCTGATAGACGAAATAGTTGAGCCAGTTGGTGTAAAGCAGGGTGGCGTTGCTGCGCCAGACCATGGGCGGCGTGAGCGAGGCGTCGTCGTTCGGAAAGTAGTTGCACGGGACCTGAATGTCGATGCCCTTGTTGATGTCGCGGAAATACTCGTTGGCGAGGGTCTCGCGGTCATACTCGGCGTGACCGGTGATGAACACCTGTCTGCCCGAGCGGTTGCAAATGACCGAGGGACCTGCCTCGTCGGACACAGCGAGGATCTCCAGACCGAACTGCCGGCGAATATCCTCCTCATGCACACCGGTGTAGCGCGAATGCGGGATCATAAAGGTGTCGTCAAAGCCGCGCATCAGCGGATGATTGGGCTTGAGGACGGTGTGGGTGTAGATGCCGCTGAGCTTTTTGTCAAACTGATATTTTTGAATGCCGTAGTGATGATAAAGCCCTGCCTGCGCGCCCCAGCAGATGTGAAAGGTGGAATAGACGTTTTCGTCCGCCCAGTCCATGATCTCGCACAGCTCGTCCCAGTAATCGACCTCCTCAAAGGGGATCTGCTCCACCGGCGCACCGGTGATGATCAGCCCGTCGAAGTTGTCGTTTTTTACCTGGTCAAAGGTCTTGTAGAAGGTCGTCAAATGGTGCGGCGAGGTGTTTTTGGAGGTATGGGTCGCCATTTGCAGCAGCTCTATATCGACCTGCAGCGGCGAATTGCCGAGCAGCCGGAGAAGTTGGGTTTCGGTGGTGATTTTGGTCGGCATCAAATTGAGAATCAAAATCTTCAGCGGCCGAATATCCTGCCGCAGCGCCACATCATCCGGCATCACAAAAATATTTTCGCTCTCCAACACCTTGATGGCAGGCAGATTTGTTTGAACTTTTATCGGCATGCATGCACCTCCGTTCAATTTTTTAATAAAAAAATCGGAATGATGATAGAGTTGAGATTTAAGAGTTAAGAGTTAAATTGAGGGTCGCTGCGCTCCGGATTTGTAGTTTTGTTGCGGTGGAGGATAGGTTGCGCGCAAGTTTTTCTTGAAGTTGTAGGGGCTTGCATTGCAAGCCCGCTACGCCTCGCTATCCTGTCAAACCGATTTTAAATAGGAAAACGGCGGTTCCCTATCCGCGGGCGACCGGTGGTCGCCCCTACAACCACTGTGATAAACTTGCGCGACCCTTTCCTCCAAATCAATTATGCATTAAGCATTATGAATTAAGAATTACAAATCAATACTGTTTTCCCCAAAAGACCATGTGCTTTGCCGGTCTGCCGCAGCAGACGCAGGTGTCGGCGAGGTGTTCTTCTTCAAAGGGGATGCAGCGGCTCTTGACGCCGCCGGTCTCGTCCTTGATCTTTTCTTCACAGGCGCTGTCGCCGCACCACATCGCCTTGATAAAGCCCGGGCGGTTGGCGGCTGTGTCGAGAAATTCTTCGTAGGTGGTGGCGGTGAAGGTCTTTTGTCTGGTGTTTTCGAGGGCGCGGTCGTACATGTCCTTGTGGATCGTCACCAGCAGCTCCGCGATATAGTCTTGCAGCTGCTCAAACGGCACGAACGCCTTTTCGCGCGTATCGCGGCGCACCACGCGCACCGGCACGCCCTTCATCTCGTATTCGGCAAACTTCCAGCCGGGTGCATGGTCGGAATCATCCAGCTTGACGCGGAAGTCCTTGCCCAGAGCGGCCTTCAGCTCGTTTGCTTTTTCGAGCACGCCGTTCTTGTGCTGGGCGACCGGGATCACGACCACCTGGATCGGCGCGATGCGCGGCGGCAGAACCAAGCCGTCGTCGTCGCTGTGCACCATGATCAGCGCACCGATCATACGCGTGGAGGTGCCCCATGAGGTCTGGTGCGGATAGTGGAGCTTGTTGTCCTTGCCGGCAAAGGTGATGCCAAAGCTCTTGGCAAAGCCGTCTCCGAAATAGTGCGAGGTGCCGCCCTGCAAAGCAACGCCGTTGTGCATCATCGGCTCGATGGTATAGGTGGCCTCCGCGCCGGCGAACTTCTCCTTTTCGGTCTTTTGACCGGTCACGGCAGGGATCGCCATGGTTTCGGCATAAAAATCGGTGTAGACCTTGAGCATGCGCAGGGTCTCTTCCTTTGCTTCCTCGGCGGTGGCGTGCATGGTGTGACCCTCCTGCCAGAGAAATTCCGAGGTGCGCAGGAACGGACGCGTGGTCTTTTCCCATCTCACCACGCTGCACCACTGGTTGTAGAGCTTGGGCAGGTCGCGGTAGGTGTTGATGACCTTTTTGTAGTGCTCACAGAACAGGGTCTCGGAGGTCGGACGCACAGCCAAACGCTCGGTGAGCTTTTCCTGACCGCCGATCGTCACCCACGCACACTCCGGCGCAAAGCCCTCCACATGGTCTTTTTCGCGCTGCAAAAGACTCTCGGGAATAAACATGGGCATATAAACATTTTCGTGACCGGTCTCCTTGAAGCGTCTGTCCATGTCCGCCTGCATCAGCTCCCAAATCGCGTAGCCGTAGGGACGGATAACCATGCAGCCCTTGACGCCCGAATAATCAGCCAGCTCCGCCTTTTTGACGATATCGGTGTACCATTTTGCAAAATCCTCGTCGCGGCTCGTGATAGCCTCGACCATCTTTTTATTTCCAGCCATATGAATGCCTCCGTGGTTGTGATTAGTATAACATTTCTATTATACTATAATTTCTGATTTTTTCAAGGGATTTTTGAATGTTTTAGTGATTGGCAGTCAATCGAAAGAAATACCCTGCTTTAAATCTGGACTTTGCCCCATCCTTGTGCTACAATAAAACCATCAATTCTTAGGAGTGCTCTTATGAAAAAAGCGTTTATCATCACGGCTGTCATTTTGGCGGTTTCGCTCTGCGTCAGTGCCGGAGTGGTGCTGTTTGGAGGCGATTACCACCAAGCACTGCGGCTGAACATAATGGGAGAGCCCCGCACAGCAGGCGTGCGCTATGAGACAGATAACGGCAACGCGGCTGTAACGGCATGCCAATGGGACGGCGAGGTGCTGACCTTCACCCTCAAGGCCGTCAGTCCCGGCAGGGACGGCGTCCTCTTTTCCGACGGCGCCGGCAATTATCTCGAATATGAGGACGTGCTTGTCTCGCCGCTCGGAACCGTTTATTCCACCAACAGGGGCTTTGACTTTGCCAACAGCCACGTCGTATCCCTGATACTGACATTTGACGCTGTGCTGGTGACTGCTGTCATGCTGACTGCGTTTTTTGTCTACCGCAGACAGGCGCGCTTTGGCTACGGCATGATTATCTGCGGCGGTATCGGCATCTTTTTTCTTCTGTTCTTGGCAGTCACAGCGCTGTTTTTTGTCTCGTCCGGCGGCTGGGAATATATGACGCTGGGCAATTTTCTCAGCACCGCGTCAAGCGCGGTCATCTTTTTCGCGACGCTGACCGTACCGGTCATGCTGCTGTTCTCGCTCGCCGTCGCCGTCAGCAATATCGCGCTGATTCGGCACGAGGGCTTTCGCGTGCAGAATCTGCTCGGCGTTATCTTCGGCTTTGTCTGGTTCACCGGCGTGCAGGTGCTGTTTTTCGCGGAGCAAATCGGCGCCTCCGGCTCCAGCCAATATGTGCGCATGTCCGGCGCGGTCATCAACGTGATGGCGTTGGTCATCAGCTATTTTGTCTGCATGCTCATGGCGACCGTTGCGGCGGCGTGGCTCTCCACGCGTCACAAGCCGCCGTTTGACCGCGACTGCATTGCAATTCTCGGCTGTGCGATTCGCGGTGACGGCACGCTGACGCCGCTGCTGCGCGGCCGTGCGGACAGCGCCCTCGCCTTTGAGCAGGCGCAGTTCAAGAGCACCGGACGGCACGCCTGCTTTGTGCCGTCCGGCGGTCAGGGCAGCGATGAAATCATCTCCGAGAGCGAAGCAATGAAGCGCTATCTGATGGAAAACGGCGTGCCCGAGGAACGGATTTGGTGTGAGGACAAGTCGGTCAACACCTACCAAAACATGCTGTTTTCCAAGCGTGTAATGGACAGGCACGGCGGCTGCAGGCCTGCCTTTGCCACCACAAATTATCACGTCTTTCGCGGCTATGTGCTGGCGCAAAAGGTCGGCATGCAGGACGCGCAGGGGATTTCCGCCAAGACAAAATGGTATTTTTATCCCAACGCCTTTCTGCGCGAGCTGGTGGGCTTGATTGTGGACAAAAAGTGGAAGCACATCATATTTTTGACCCTGCTGAGCGCCGCAGAGTTCGGTCTGAGCTATTTGAGTTTTATAGGTTAAGCATATGCGACAAAATCAATTCTTGCAAAAACGCGGCTTTGCGGCTGCGGCGGCAATATTTTGCACGCTGCTGTGGGGCACGGCGTTTCCGTTCATCAAGCTGGGCTACGCGGCGTTTGCGGTAACAGACGATGACATCGGCGCCAAGCTGCTCTTTGCCGGACTGCGGTTTTTTATCGCCGGTCTGATGGTGCTGGTGTTTTTGTGTGCGCGTGAAAAGCGCCTTGTGTTGCCCGAAAAGTCCGCGCTGCTGCCCGTTGCCGCCCTCGGCGCGGTGCAAACCTTCGGGCAGTATCTGTTCACCTATATCGGCATCGGCTTCACCACCGGCGCCAACACCTCCATCATCACCGCCTGCGCCTCCTTTCTCACGGTGGCAGGTGCGGCGGTTTTCTTTAAATCAGACCGGCTGACCGTGCTCAAGATTCTCGGCTGTGTGCTGGGCTTCGGCGGCGTGCTGGTGATGAACGGCACCGGCGGCTTTGCGCTGCAAACGCTGTTCGGCGATTCGTTTATTTTTCTGAGCACGGTTTTTGCGGCGGCAGGCAACCTGATCGCCAAAAAGATCTCCGCAGACAGAAGTCCCGTCAAGATCACCGCCTATCAGCTCCTGTTCGGCGGCGCGGCGCTGTGTGCGGCAGGACTTGTCTGCGGCGGCAGACTGAATATGACGAGCGGTCAGGGCGTGCTGATCCTGCTCTGGCTGGCGTTTGTCTCGGCGGCGGCGTTCACCGTTTGGACGGCGCTGCTCCGGATCCATCCGGCGAGCAAAATTTCCGTGTTCAACCTTTTGGTACCGATTTTCGGAACGGTGCTCTCGGGGCTTTTGCTCGGCGAAAACATACTGAAAATCGAAACGCTGCTTTCGCTTTTGCTGATCGCGGCGGGGATCTTACTCGTAAACTTTTCAAAAGGGGGCAAAAAACATGATAAAAGCGGTCATTTCGGATATGGACGGCGTGATGCTCGACAGTGAAAAGCTCTATGTGCGCTTTTGGTGCGAAGCCGGGCAGTTCTACGGCTTCCCGATGGAGACCAAGCACGCACTCGGGATCCGCTCGATGGCAAGACCCTTTGCCATCGCCAAGCTCCGCAGCTGGTTTGGCGATTCGTTTGACTATGACATGGTGCGCGACAAGCGCGTGGAGCTGATGAGCGCCCACATCGCGGCGCACGGCATCGAGGCAAAGCAGGGCGCCGACACGCTGCTGCGCTGGCTCAAGCAGAACGGCTACCGCGTGGCGCTGGCGACGGCGACCGCGCCGCAGCTCGCCATGGGCTATTTGAAGCGCGTGGGACTGCTCGGCTATTTTGATGAGATTTGCAGCGCACGGCAGGTGCCGCACGGCAAGCCGGCGCCGGATATTTATCTCTTCGCGGCAAACCGTCTGGGCGTTTTGCCGCAGGCATGTCTTGCGCTGGAGGATTCGCCCAACGGCGTCCGTTCGGCTGCGGCGGCTGGCTGCAAGACCGTGCTGGTGCCGGATCTGGACGACCCCTATGAGGAGCTGAAGGAACTGCTCTTTGCCAAAGCGGAAAATCTGGAAGCGGTCATTGAGCTGCTGAAAAGCCAAATGACAAAAATTTAACAAATATCATTTTATAGAGCTATCTTACGGACAGCAACAGCTACAAATGAAATAAAAAATCCTTGCCCGAAATTGTGCGTTCATACAAAAATGTGAATTTCCAACAGTTTTTTTAATTTTTGCGTGAAAATATGGTTAATATATGCTATAATTAACAGAGTGATAATAATCGGGGGAGTCCTGCCTTACGGAACAAATCATCAATATCGACAGAATGGAAAACGCCGTTGCGCTGTTCGGAAGCTTTGACAGCAATATCAAGCTGATCGAGCGCGAGTTCGGCGTGCGCATCACCTGCCGCGGCAGCGAGCTGAAGGTGGAGGGCGAGGCGGAATTTGCCGCCAAGGCGACCACCGTGATCGAGAGCCTGCTGCAATTCATCAGCCGCGGCGAAGCACTCAGCGAACAAAACGTGCGCTACTGCATTTCGCTGGTGAACGCCGGCAGCGAGGACAAAATCGAGCAGCTGGCAGGCGACTGCATCTGCATCACCTCCAAGGGCAAGCCCATCAAGCCCAAAACCATCGGGCAAAAGCGCTACTGCGACCTCATCGCCAAAAACACCATCACCATCGGCGTGGGCCCCGCCGGCACCGGCAAGACCTATCTGGCGGTCGCCATGGCGGTCACGGCGTTTCGCAGCAAGCAGGTCAACCGCATTATTCTCACCCGTCCGGCGGTGGAGGCAGGCGAAAAGCTGGGCTTTTTGCCGGGCGATCTGCAAAGCAAGGTCGACCCCTACCTGCGGCCTCTCTACGACGCGCTGTTTGACATGCTCGGCGCGGAGACCTACCAAAAATATGTGGAACGCGGCAACATTGAGGTGGCGCCGCTCGCCTACATGCGCGGCCGCACGCTCGACGACAGCTTTATCATTCTCGACGAGGCGCAAAACACCACGCGCGAGCAGATGAAAATGTTTTTGACGCGTCTGGGCTTCAACTCCAAAATGGTCATCACGGGCGACATCACCCAGATCGACCTGCCCAACGGCGCCAAAAGCGGCTTGCGCGACTGTATCAAAATTTTGAAGAATATCGAGGGCATCGGGCACTGCACCTTTGACGAAAAAGACGTGGTGCGTCACCGTCTGGTGCAGGACATCATCAAGGCATACGCCAAGCTCGACGCCAATGCGAGAAAATAATATCGAGAAAAAGGTGGTAACATGGCAGACAAAATCAGAGTAATCATCACAAACAAGCAAAAAACCGTCAAAATCCCGACCGGTATCCGCATGCTGGTGCGCCGCTGCTGCAATGCTGTTCTGCAGCTGGAGAAGTTTCAGGGACCTGCCGAAATCAGCGTCACCTTTACCGACAACGCCGGCATCCGTGAGCTGAACAAGCAATACCGCGACAAGGATATTGAAACCGATGTCCTCTCCTTTCCGATGGGCGAAAACGGCGTCTATGATGTTGACATGGAGACCGGCGCCAAGATCCTCGGCGACGTGGTGATCTCCGTCGAAAAGGCGCGCGACCAAGCAGCGCTCTACGGTCACAGCTTCCAGCGCGAGATCGGCTATCTGACCGCGCACAGCGTACTGCACCTCTTGGGCTACGACCATGTTGAAAAGCTCGAAAAGGTCAGGATGCGCGAAAAAGAGGAGCTGGTGATGGAGCAGCTCGGACTGCCTGCGTCCTCCAGCTACATTCTCGATATATAACCGCATGAAAAAGCAGCTGCGCAGCTTTGGACACGCGTTTGCCGGCATAGGCAATGCCCTGCGCACCGAAGCCCATCTGCGCTTTCATCTTGCCGCGGCACTTTTGGTGCTTACGGCGGCGGCTATCTGCGGCTTTTCGCCCGAACGCCTCGCCGTTTTGTGGGTGCTCAGCGGCTTGGTCATCGCGCTGGAGCTGGTCAACACGGCGATCGAGCACGCCTGCGACGCGGTGACGCGCGACTGCAACGCCCATATCAAGCTCGCCAAGGACATGGCGGCAGGCGCTGTTCTGGCAGCGTCGATCGCGGCGGTGGCAGTGGCGGCGCTGTTCTTCCTGAACGGTGAAGCATGGAACGCGGCAGTGCAGTTCTTCTGCCGCTATCCGTTCGCAGCCATACCGCTGGGCGCGCTGGCGCTTCTTTGCCTGCTGTTCGTGCTGTTCGGCGGCGGAAAAAAGAAAAAATAAAAAATAAACAATCTTTATCTGAGATTCGTTTCAGGGGACGCGACTTGCCGTCCCCTTTTATCAACAGGAGACATATTCACCATGAACCAACATGACAAATCCGCTTTTGTCGCCATTGTCGGCAGACCGAACGTCGGCAAAAGCTCCATTCTCAACCGTCTGCTCGGGCAAAAAATCGCCATCGTATCGTCCAAGCCGCAGACCACGCGCAACCGCATCACGGGCGTTTTGACCGAGGGCGAATACCAGCTTGTCTTTTTCGACACACCGGGCATGCACAAGCCAAAAAACACGCTCGGCAAATATATGGTGCGCTCCGTGAACGAGAGCGTCGGCGGCGTGGACTGCTGCCTGCTGGTGGTCGAAGCCGACCGCGAGCCGGGACAGACCGAGCTGGATTTAATAGAAAAATTCAAGTCGCTAAACATGCCGGCGATCCTCGCCATCAACAAAATCGACATGCTCCGCGAAAAGGAAGTGCTGATGAAGCAGATCCTCGCCTACACGCAGCTCTACGATTTTGAAGCGATCGTGCCTGTCAGCGCACAGGACGGCAGCGGCATGACCGAGCTGCTTGACGAGCTGAAAAAGCAGGCGTCCGAGGGCGGTCACTTTTTTGACGACGACACGCTGACCGACCAACCGGAGCGCGTGATCGTGGCGGAGATCATCCGTGAAAAGATCCTGCGTCTCTGCGACAAGGAGATCCCGCACGGCACGGCGGTGCTGATCGAGCGCATGAAAACGCGCGACAACGGCGTGCTCGACATCGAGGCGACGATTTTCTGCGAGCGCGAGACCCACAAGCGGATCATCATCGGCAAGCAAGGCGCCATGCTCAAAAAGATCAGCACCTATGCACGTCAGGACATCGAGCGCTTTTTTGACTGCAAGGTCTACCTCCAAACCTGGGTCAAGGTCAAGGAGGACTGGCGCAACCGCGCCCAGCTCGTGCAAAACTTCGGCTACAACGAAAAAGATTTTGATTAGCCGCTGCCGCGGCTTTTAGCGCGGCTTTGGACAGTAGGATAGTAAGATAACGTATCATCAACGCCGCATCAAAAAAGGCAATTGCGGTGATGTCGCTATTCCCCTTTTGAGCGCGGCTATGCAGGTAATCTCCCTATCAA
>ONGI01000101.1 GCA_900317315.1 uncultured Eubacteriales bacterium | reverse complement strand
CCGGTAAAGGTGCGGCCGCCGCGCTCAAAGGTCATGGTCGCCAGAACGGGCTTGTCGCTGTTTTCCTTTGCCGCCAGCACCGCCGCCTTGAGCTCATAGAGGTCGGTCATGGTTTCGAGCACGATCAGGTCCGCCTCGTCTCCGGCGAGAACCTGCTCCTTGAAGTAATCATACGCTTCCTCAAAGCGCATAGCGCCTGCCGGCTCGGTGAGCATACCGACGGGACCTATATCGAGCGCGACCAGCGCATCGGTGCCCTCGCAGGCTTTTTTGGCGTTTTGGATCGCCGCTTTGATGATGCGCTCCGTTGAAAAACCGCTGCCGGCGAGCTTGTAGGAATTAGCACCGAAGGTATTGGCATAGACGATGTCCGCGCCTGCCTCGATATAGGCGCGGTGAAAGGAGGTGATCAGCTCCGGCCGCGAGAGGTTGAGCGTCTCGGGCGAATGGCGGTAGCCTGCGCCGCTCTTTTGGATCATGGTGCCCATGGCGCCGTCCAGCAGGATCATCTCTTTTGATTGTAGCAAAGCTTTAAAATCCACAGTGTTCACCGTTCTTTCTGTATTGACAGGTATTGCGCAGGCTGCATACCGCGCAGCCGCGCCGCTGTTTTTCGATGGGCTCGGGGGACAGTCCGGCGATCGCCGTCACCGACTTGGCAGGCGTGAGCAAATAATGTTCGGTGGCGGTCAGCCCGATCTTGCGCGGCGCGTCCAGCAGGCGCAAAAAGTCGGCTTGCAGGGTGATGGGATAGTCGCCGTAGCCCGGGCTGAAGCGGAAGGTCATATACATGTCCGGAAACTGCCGTGCCAGCAGCGCGTCCGCCTGCGTGCAGACCTGTTCCACGGCGACGCTCGCCATGCTGTCGAGCACCACTGCCTGCGCCATGTCGCGTATCTGCGCCACGCGGATCAGCCTGTCCACCGCTGCGCCGAGGGTGGCGCCCAACAAAACCGCCTGCGTGCAGCCCGACAGATGACGCACAATGTCCTCGCCTGCCGTCAGCTCCTCGCAGGGCAAATCTATCCGTTTCCACACGACCTTCGGCTGTGCCGCGCCGCGCAGCTGTGCTTCGCAAACGTCCATCAGCCGTTCCATTTCAGCATTCATCTGCACGCCTGCGCCGCCCAAATAGCGGACGGCCTCGCGGCGGTCAAGCGGCGTGAGTGTTATCATAACAGGGTTTCCACCGCGCGTGTGATTTTTTTGGCGACAGTGGGGTTGTTCATGGTGTAGAGGTGAATGCCGTCCACGCCGTTGGCGAGCAAATCGACAATCTGCTCCACCGCGTAGGCGATGCCGGCGTCGCGCAGCGCCTCGGGCTTGCTCTCATAGCGCTGCATGATCTTGACAAACTTGGGCGGCAGGCTTGCGCCGCAGAGCGAGACCATGCGCTCGATCTGCCTTTTGTTGGTGACGGGCATGATGCCAGCCTCGATCGGCACGCCGATGCCGGCGATCTTGGTGCGCTCCAAAAAGCGGTAGAACACCGCGTTGTCAAAAAACAGCTGGCTGATCAGGTGCTGCGCACCGGCGTCCACCTTCTTTTTGAGGTTGAGCACGTCCTCTGCCGCGTCGGCTGCGTCCACGTGCACCTCCGGATAGCAGGCGCCGCTCACGTCAAAATCGCCGTGCGCACGGATATAGGCGCACAGCTCGCTCGCATAGCGAAAATCCTTTTGCGGCGGCACGCCCTCCGCATAGTCGCCGCGCAGCGCGAGGATGTTTTCAATCCCGTTTTGGCGAAAATCCTCCAGCGTCTCGTCGATCATGGCGCGCGTGCTGTTGACGCAGGTCAGGTGCGCCACGGACTCCACACCGAAATCGTGTTTGATCTTGGCGGCGATCTCGCAGGTGCGGCTGTGTGCGCCGCTGCCGCCCGCGCCGTAGGTGACGCTGACAAAGTCGGGCTTCAGGGCGCAGATCTCTTCGAGCTTGCCGTAGACCGACTCGATCGGCGAATCCTTTTTGGGCGGGAACACCTCGAACGAAAAGACCGCCTTGTTCCGTTTGAACAGTGTATTTATCTTCATAGTATCCACTCACTTGCAATAATCTACTTGTTTCGTTAGCTTTTGAATGCGCTTAATGATTTATTATACCATCATTTTGCCAAAAATACAACCCGCAATCTGCACAGACTGCGGGTCAAGGGTGGTTTTATAACAGTTCGGCGGCTATGCGCTGCAAGCAGGTCAGGTCGCGGACATTGATCACGCCGTCGCCGTTCAAATCGGCAAGCGCTGCCTGCGCTTCGGTGAGCGGCTCATACTCTGCCAGCGCTCTTTGCAGCCGCGTGGCGTCGGCGATCGTCAGCACACCGTCGCCGTCGAGGTCGCCCATCAGCGGCGGCTCGGTGACAGGCTCTGTCGTGATAGGTTCGGTAATAGGTTCCGTGACCGGTTCGGTGACAGGTTCCGTGACCGGCTCCGTAACGGGTTCGGTGACAGGCTCGGTGACCGGCGGCTCACGGCGCAGGCACTCGCCGACATACACCTGCGTACCGGTGTGGGCAGGGTCATCCGCCAAAATACCGAAGACCCGGTAGCCCGTCACGCGCAGACCGTAGAACTCCTTGCTGTAATAATGGGACGAAAACTGCGTCATCAAGCCGCTCTCGGTGTCATAGAGCATCACCTTATCGGCTGTATTCATATACAAATAGCCGTCGCGCGTTTCCAGAGACATATACATGCCGCTCCACACATAGCCGTCGCCCGCGTTCCAGTATTCACCGGAAAAGTCATACACCGGTGTGAAGCTGTCGGACATCAGGTCATAGGTGCCGAGCGCCCTTTCAACGGTGCCGTCTATCGCATAAAGCCGGTCGCCGACATAGCACATCTGCGCATTGAAGGTGTGGTAGCGCCGGTTGTCGTAGCGCGTATCGAGGGAAGGAAAGTCGCTCTCGTAGTCGTAGTGCCTGTGACCCGTCATATTCTCGGCGGCGCTGTCGCTGAGCAAAAAGAAGGTGTGCCGCACCAGTCCGGGTCTGTCCGGCTCCGGGTCATCCCATGTCACATCCACATGGTAGTAGGCGCCGTCGATCTTGACCTTGTTCCACTGGTGGAACATCGCGTCGGATTCCACGATCTCGCTGTCCACGCCGACCTGCGCGAGCAGATAGGCATAGCACTCGGAATAGCCGTAGCATTTGCCGTGATCGTGCACCATAAAATCATAGATCTCGCCCGAGATCAGGTAGCTGCCGTTGAGTGCCAGCTCGTCGTGGAGGATCAGCGCCTTTTGAAAATCGGTCATGCTGTCGTCCACCTTGTCGAGGTACCACTGCGCTTTGCGGCGGAACTCACTGCGCATTTGGCTCACCTGCTCGTCGGTATAAAGCTCCTCCGTTTGTCTGCCCGACGCATCGAGCATCGGCGTGCCGTCGTCGTTGTAACACATCTTGCCCCAATGCACCTTGAGCGCATAGATCATTTCGGCGCCGCCGTCGCCCGGGGCAACGGTCACGGAATAACGCGAGGACACATAGAACAGCTCCGGATGCGTGCGCATGACGGTCTCAAAGAGCGTATCGACGTCCGCATAGGGCAGCTTGCAGTCGTAGAGCTTGATCTCTGTTTGCAGGTCGTAAATAGCCCGCGCGGTCCTGTCTACCGCTTCCTTATGATTTTCATAAAAATCCTTGTGACGCGAAATGTGCCCAAAGGTCATATCATCTTGGAGCGTCGCCGTCTCGCATGGGATCACCGCGGCGGTCACTATCATGATCAGCATCAAAACTCCGGTCAAAAATTTTTTCATACATACCCCTCCGTATGTGGTTTTTTTCACTATAACATTCCGGACGCATCTCCGCAATTGACAAATCTGCCGTTTTTTGCGCGGAATAACTGTGCAGGATACCCAAATGCATATGCGGCACCCGGCGCACATATAATGGGACAAACCAAAACTGGGAGGCAGTTGACATGACAGACCAAACAGAAGACCGCGCGCTGACGCTGGGACTCTACATTGCAGAGGAGGGCGCCACCGTGCGCGCCGCTGCGCAAAAATTCGGCGTGAGCAAAAGCACGGTGCACAAGGACGTGACAGGACGGCTGCGCAGACTCAATCCGACGCTCTATCAAAGTGTGCGCGCGATCCTCGACCGCAACAAGAGCGAGCGCCACATTCGCGGCGGCATGGCGACCAAGCGAAAATATGCGCAGCAGGGAAAAACGCCGCCGCTGTGTTGACTTGCGCCGCGCCGTATTGTATAATAGGAACAGCCCAAAGAAAAGGATGAATACAATGAAAAGGATACTATCTGTTATCATGCTGCTTGCGCTTGCGGCAGCGCTCTGCGCCTGCGGCAACAGCTACGGCAGTCACGCCTGCGCCGGCAAATGGAAATGTGTTTCGGCGCCCATTCAGATGAAATACAGCGATATTCGGCTGGAGCTGACCGACACAAGCTTCACCTACACCCTTGTTGCCGAGAAGAGCACCACCGTGATGACCGGCACCGCCAAAAACATCGGCGAAAAAAGCATGGTGCTCTATGTGGTCACGCAGCAGCAGCTCGACGGCACCACGAGCCGCGTCATGCAGGAGCGCACCGTGGACGCCAAGGAGAGCGAAAAAAATCCCGTCTACGCCAACCTGCTCGACAACGGCAGACTCGAAATGAACGCCCAAGGCACCGAGATCCAATTCGAACGCGCAACGTGAGCAACGTGACGTTGCATCCGATCCGCCTATTGAAGCGTTTTGTTGAAAGGAAACGTTCATCAATTGCGTTCCATCTGCCTGTTACAGCGTTTTGTTGAAAGGAAACGCCTGCAACGGCGTGGCGACGCCTTGCGGTAGATATTGCGTTCCATCTGCCTGTTACAGCGTTTTGTTGAAAGGAAACGCCTGCAACGGCGTGGCGACGCCTTGCGATGAACTCGCTGTCACCCTTTGAAAAAGCTTGCAGTGACAGGGCTTGCCCCTGTCAGGCAGCAGCGGCAGGCGGTCATCGTTCTACGAAAAAGTTTTGTGTTGCAGAAAACGTCCGGTTGTGCGAAAGCCTTCCCCCGAGGAGAAGGCTTTCGCTCACTTATACATTTCTGCGCAAAGCCGAACAAACTTGCTCATTACATAATATCACAAAATCTCACTATATAATAGTTTATAAAAAACGGCTGTCACATTGGCAGCCGCTTGTTATAACGTTTTCAACAGCTTCAGATACCGTCCGTATGCGTCCTCTCCGGCGAACAAAATCCGGTCAAAGCCTGCCTGCACATATAGTCGGACGGCGGCGTAATTGTCCAGATCCACGCCGACCGATAGCTCACAAAAGCCTGCTTGCTTGGCGATCTCCACCGCATGACCGAGCAACTGTCTGCCGATCCCCTGCCGTCTGTAGGTGTCTTTGACGATCAGGCGCGACACGTAAATGCGCCTGCCCGGTATCGTGTAGTCCGGGTCGTCTGTTTCCCTGACAAGGGAAATTTCGCCGACGAAAGCGCTGTCAACAGTATATACAAAGGTGGTTTGGTTGCCCGTCAAAAGGCGCTGATACAGCTGCGCCTCCAAGTCGCTATGGCGCTGCATATCCCGGATATTGCCGCATTTTTCGTAATCCGACGGCTTAAGCTCGATAATCTTGTGATCCATTTTCCTGTCCTAATCAAAAATCTCCCCATGCCGTTGCAGAGGGAGATTCGTTTTTTATGCTGTTTTTTCTTCTTCTTTTTTCGCCTGCTCGGCTTCGATCTTCTTTTTGAGCTCTTCCCTGCCGACGGCGAGCATCAGCTTGATGCGGTTTTCCTGATTGACCTTGGGCGCGCCGGGGTCGTAGTCGATCGTGACGATGTTGGCGTTGGGCTTGACCTCCTTGATTTTGCGGATGGCGCCCTTGCCGTTGATATGGTTGGGCAGACAGCCAAAGGGCTGCGTGCAGACGATGTTTTCGTAGCCGGTCTCGGCAAGCTCCAGCATCTCCGCTGTAAGCAGCCAGCCCTCGCCCATCTTGCTGCCGTAGCCGATCACGCCCTTGACAAGCTCCTTGGTGTGGGCGTAGCAGTGCGGCGGCACAAAATGGAACCGCTCCGCCGACTCGATCATCAGCGTTTCGAGACTGGTCACATAGTCGAGCAGCCGCTTGCAGAACTCGTATTTGATGCGGTTGCCGCCGAACATCTTGTAATCCTCGATGCGGTTATCGACCTTGAAGCTTGCAAAGCCCATCAGTCCGGGCAGACAGACCTCGCAGTCCTGCTCGGCAAGAAAGTCCTCCAAGCCGTTGTTTGCCATTTTGGAATATTTGACATAGATCTCGCCCACGACGCCCACCTTGACCTTGGGCACGCGGTTGAGCGGGATCTTGGAAAAGTCCTTTGTCAGCTTGTGGAGGTTCTCGTCGATCTCCTCGAGCGAATAGCCCTTGCCCTCGATCAGCATGGCGGAGATCTTGTCGCTCCAGCGCTCCACCAGCGCCATGGTCTCACCCTTGTTGACCTCATAGGGCTTTGTCTGGTTGGACAGCAGCATCAGCTGATCGCCGTAGACCAAGCCGCCGACAAACCGACGAATCAGGGGCAGCGTGAGCGAAAAGCCGCTGTTCTTCTCCATGCCGAAGCTCAGCGAGATGACCGGCACAAAGCCGAAGCCCGCCTTTTTGAGCGCCTTGCGCAGCAGGTGGATATAGTTGGACGCACGGCAGCCGCCGCCCGTCTGGGTCATCATCAGCGCGACCTTGTGCACGTCGTATTTTCCGCTTTGGAGGGCGTTGATAAACTGCCCGATGACCAGCAGCGCCGGATAGCAGGTATCGTTATGTACATACTTGAGTCCGGTCTGCGCGATCTCGGGGCCGGTTGTTTCCAACAGCTCGCAGTTATAGCCGAAGCTGCGGAACACATTGGCGAGGATCCGAAAATGGATCGGCGCCATATTCGGCATCAAAACCTTATACCCCTCGCGCTTCATCTGCTTGGTAAACATCAAGCGTCCGGTTTTTTTGTCATATTTTAACTCAGCCATAGTCTTATCCCTTTTTTGTCGGCAGCGTGACGCTGCACCCAGTCCGCCTATTGAAGCGTTTGGTTTGGAGGAAAACACCTGCAACGGCGTGTCGATACCTTGCGTTAATATTGCCATTACCCTTGGAAAAGAAATAGGAGCGTCCGGACAGGAAACCGTTTATTTCCGTGACAGATACGGTTAGTTAGGAAAACGTCCTCGGGCAAACACATGGGTCACAAGGAAAAATCAAAAATCAGAAACATTTCCTCTCGGTCAATTACGCATTACGCATTATGAATTAAATAACGCTCCACTTTCCGCTTTATTATAAAAATCAAACGTCGATCGCGGCGAGCAGGCTTCTGATCCTGATTTTTACCGCGCCGAGGTTGGTGATCTCGTCGATCTTGATCTGTGTATAAATCTTGTTTTCGGCTTCGAGGATCTCGCGCACCTCGTCGGTGGTGATCGCATCGACGCCACAGCCAAAGGACACCAGCTGCACCAACTCCATATCCTTGCGC
>ONGI01000030.1 GCA_900317315.1 uncultured Eubacteriales bacterium | reverse complement strand
CGGCTCCGGCAAAACGAGTGTGTTTCTCAAGCTGATCGAGCGCGTGCTGGACGAGGGCAGAGGCATCATCGTCATGGTGCCCGAGATCTCGCTGACGCCACAGTTCGTGGAGCAGTTTGCGCGGCGCTTCGGCGACAAAATCGCCGTTTTTCACAGTGCGCTTTCGCTCGGCGAACGGCTCGACGCCTACAAGCGCGTCAAAAAAGGCTTGGCGCAGATCGTTATCGGCACACGCAGCGCCGTATTTGCGCCGTTTGACGACGTGGGTCTGGTGATCATGGACGAGGAGCAGGAGTACAGCTACAAGTCCGAGAGCGCGCCGCGCTATCATGCACGCGAAATCGCCATGTTCCGCTGCGCGCAGCACAACGCGCTGTTGGTGCTCAGCTCGGCGACGCCGAGTGTCGAAACCTATTATTACGCCCAAAACGGGCGCTATTCGCTCAATGTCCTCACGCAACGCTTCGGCGCGGCAGTGCTGCCCGAGGTTGTCACGGCGGACATGAATATGGAAATACAGGGCGGCAATGCCTCGGGCTTCTCCGATGTTTTGCTGCAAAATATAGAAAACAATCTGGAGCAGGGCAAGCAGTCCATTCTGCTGCTCAACCGGCGCGGTCACCATTCCTTTGTGACCTGTACGCAGTGCGGCGAGCCGGTCACGTGTCCCAATTGCTCCATCTCGCTGACTTATCACAGCCGCAACAACCGCCTGATGTGCCATTACTGCGGCTATTCCGTTCCCTACAAAAACGAGTGCCCCACCTGCTTTGGCAAATCGCTGCGGCTCGGCGGTACCGGCACCCAAAAGGCGGAGCAGGACATCGGTATGATTTTTCCGAATGCGCGCATTCTGCGCATGGATACCGACGCCACCTCCTCCAAATCGAGCTATGAGCGCATGATCTCCGCCTTTTCGCGCGGAGACTACGATATTCTGGTCGGCACCCAAATGGTCGCCAAGGGACTTGATTTTCCCAACGTGACGCTGGTGGGTGTGCTCAACGCCGACCAAATGCTCTATGCCGATGATTACCGCAGCTATGAGCGCACCTTTTCGCTGCTGACGCAGGTGGTCGGCAGAAGCGGCAGGGGAGAGAGCAAGGGCTTGGCGGTCATTCAGACACACACGCCCGACAACCTGATCATCGCCATGGCGGCGCGGCAGGACTACGATGCGTTTTATCAAGCCGAGATTACCATGCGGCAGGCGATGCTCTATCCGCCGTTCGCCGACATCTGTCTGGTCGGCTTTGTCGGTCAGGATCAGGCGCTTACGCTTCGGGCGGCAAACGCGTTTTTGGAGACCTTCACCGCGCTGGCGCGGACAGAATATCCCGATCTGCCGATCCGCATTTTGGGTCCCTCACCGGCGCTCGTCGTCAAGGTCAGCAACAAATATCGCTACAAATTGATTATCAAATGCAGAAATAACCGCGCGTTCCGTGCGCTGCTGTCGTCTGCGCTGGTCGCCTTTGACGGCTTGCGCGCCTATGCCAGGGTGACAGCCTACGCCGACATGAACGCTTTGGTGTGTTAGTATGATTCAGAAGGATGATGAAAGATGGCACTTCGCAATATTGTGAAGGACGGAGACGAAGTTTTAACCAAAAAATGCAGAAACGTTGTCAAATTTGACAAGAAGCTCCACACGCTGCTCGACGATATGGCGGAGACCATGCACCGTGCCAACGGCGTCGGCTTGGCAGCGCCGCAGGTCGGCATTTTGCGCCGCGTTGTGGTGATCGACATCAGCCCCGACCAAGACGAGGTGCTGGAGCTTGTCAATCCGCGCATCATCGCCTACAGCGGCGAGCAGGAGGGCAACGAGGGCTGCCTGTCCTTTCCGGGACAGTGGGGCATCGTCAAGCGCCCCGATTATGTCAAGGTGAGGGCGCAGGATCGCTTTGGCGAAGAGTTTGAGATGGAGGGGACCGCCCTGCTTGCGCGTGCCTTTTGTCACGAGATCGACCACCTCAACGGCGTTGTGTTCAAAGAGGTCGCCGAACGCATGCTCACGCCGAAGGAGATCGAGGAAATGAACGCAAAATAACGGAGGCGGCAATGAAACTTGTTTATATGGGCACGCCCGATTTTGCGGTGCCCGCGCTCAAAAAGCTGGCGCAGGTGCACGAGGTCGCGGCTGTCTTTACCCAACCCGACAAGCCCGTCGGCAGAAAACAGATCCTCACGCCGCCCGACGTCAAGGTGTGCGCACAGAAGCTGGGCATTCCCGTCTGTCAGCCTGCCTCCATGAAAACCGGCGAGGCGCTGGCGCAGCTCAAGGCATTTGCGCCGGAGGTGATCGTCGTGGCGGCATACGGACAGATCCTGCCCAAGGCGGTATTGGACGTGCCGCGCTACGGCTGCGTGAATATCCACGGCTCGCTGCTCCCGAAATACCGCGGCGCGGCGCCGATACAGGCGGCTGTGCTCAACGGCGACAAAATCACCGGCGTCACCACCATGCTGATGGACGTCGGGCTCGATACCGGCGATATCCTGATGAAAAAGGAAACGCCCATCGGTGAGAACGAGACCGCCGCCGAGCTGTTTGACCGTCTGGCTATTTTGGGCGGAGAGCTGATCCTCGACACGCTCGCAGCGCTCGAGCAGGGCACCGTCACGCCGCAAAAGCAGGACGAAGCCCTTGCCACCCACACCTCCAAAATCGACAAAACGCGCTGTCCGGTTGACTTTACACAGCCGTCACAGCAGATCCATAACCAGATCCGCGGACTCTATTCGTGGCCGGTCGCCACTGCCGTTATCGGCGGCAAACGCGTCAAGCTCCACGGCTCGCGTCTGGCACAGGGCAGCGGAGCGGCAGGGACCGTCCTGAGCGTCAAGCCGCTGGTGATCGCCTGCGGCGAGGGCGCCATAGAGATCACGGAGCTGCAGCCCGAGGGCAAGAAGAAAATGACCGCCGAGGCGTTCGCGCTGGGTCATCGTCTGCAAAAGGGCGATTCGGTATTATAATTCTGTAGGAGAAAATTATGTTTGTTTTTGACACCACTTATCTTCTGTTCATATTGCCCTGCGTCGTTATTTCGCTGATTTGTCAGGTGCGCGTCAAGACGGCGTTTTCCAAATACGGACAGATCCCCAACGCGCGCGGCATGACGGGCGCACAGGCTGCGGAGTATGTGCTGCGCCATAACGGCGTAACAGGCGTGCGGATCGAGCATGTGGCAGGCAATCTGACCGACCACTACGACCCGCGTACCAATGTGATACGCCTGTCCGACGCGGTTTATAACGTCAGCTCCGTGGCGGCTATCGGCGTCGCGGCACACGAAGCCGGACACGCCGTACAGACCGCCATGAACTATTTGCCGAATAAGCTTCGCAGCGCGATCCTTCCTGCTGCGCGGTTCGGCTCGGCGTTCAGCTGGATATTGATCGCTGCCGGTTTTCTGTTCGCTTACCGCGTACCCAATTCCTTTGGTCAGTACCTGCTCTACGGCGGCATCATTCTTTTTGCGGCTTCGGTGCTGTTCACCGTCATCACCCTGCCGGTGGAGTTTGACGCGTCGCGCCGTGCGCTCAAGTGTATCCGCGAAACCAAGCTTCTGCCCGACGAGCAGTACAAGGGCTGCAAGAGCGTGCTCACCGCCGCTGCCATGACCTATGTGGCGTCCGCACTGACCGCGATCATGCAGCTGCTCCGTCTGCTGCTGCTCGCCAACCGAAAAAGATAAGGGTGATCGTATGCCGAATCCACGTGCGGTCGCGTTCCGCGTTTTGCTCAAAATCGAACAGGACGGCGCCTATTCCAACCTCGCGCTCAACCACGCTATCCGCGAAAACAAGCTCAGCGGCGTGGACAGCGCCTTTGTGTCGGCTCTGGTGTACGGCGTGCTCGAACGCAAGATCACCCTTGACTATATCATCAAGCAGTATTCCAAAATTCCTTTTAGGAAAATAGAAACCAAGACCAAAACGATCCTTCGCATGGGCGTCTTTCAGCTCCTGTTTATGGACAAGGTGCCGGACAGCGCAGCGGTCAACGAGAGCGTCGATCTCGCCAAGCGTCAGCGCCTGCAGCAGTCAGCCGGCTTTATCAACGGCATCCTGCGCTCGATCACGCGCACGCAGCCGCCCTACACGCTGCCCGACAAAAAAGACATCCTTTCTTATTATAGTATAGGCTACGCTGTGCCGCAGAGCTTGGTGAAGCTGTGGCTTGCTGCCTACGGTGAGACAAACACCGAGCAGCTGCTGCAGTCGCTCGGCGGCAGACCGAAGCTGTATATCCGCGTCAATACGCTCAAAACCGACAAAGCGGCGCTCAAAAAGGCGCTCGAGCAGGAGGGCGTTGTCTGTGAGGACGTGCCCGCGCTCGAAAATGCGCTCAGTCTGTCGCATACCGGCTCGATCGAGCGGCTTGCCGCCTACAAAAAGGGCTGGTTCCATGTGCAGGACTTGTCCTCGCAGCTCTGTGTGGCGTGTCTGGCGCCACAGCCCGACACGGTGCTGCACGACGTTTGTGCGGCGCCCGGCGGCAAGGCGTTTACCGCGGCGCAGTACATGCAAAACCGCGGCAAGATCTACGCCTGCGATCTGTTCGACCACAAAATCAAGCTCATGCGCACGGGCGCCCGGCGGCTGGGCGTGACCAATATCCTCGCCGGCAAGCGCGACGCCGCCACCGGCATGCCGCTGCCCTTGGCTGACCGCATCCTCTGCGACGTGCCGTGCAGCGGACTGGGCATTCTCTCCCGAAAGCCCGAGATCCGTTCCAAGGAAGACTTGCTTCCGGCGGATCTGCCGCAGCTGCAATACCAAATCCTCTGCCACAGCGCCGAACGCTTGGCGAGCGGCGGCACACTGGTCTACTCCACCTGTACGCTTCATCCTGCCGAAAACGGCGACAACGTCAGGCGCTTTTTGGAGGAGCACCCCGATTTTGCCGGCGAACCGCTGACACTTCCGCAAACGGTGCAGCGCGCCGTGCAGGAGCAGCCCTATGAGATCACGCTGATGCCGCACACCGCCGCCACAGACGGCTTCTATTTGGCAAAACTAAAGAAGCGTTAACTTGCTATAGCAACTCAACTCTTAACTCTCAACTCTACCAAAAAGGGGTGGTGCGGCATACGCGACATCAAATCCATGACCGGTGAGGAGCTGCGGCAGTGGGTGACCGACAACGGTTTTCCTGCCTTTCGCGCCGTCCAAATCGGTGACTGGCTGGGAAAAGGCGTGACGAATTTTGACGAAATGCGAAATTTGCCTGCCGATTTGAAAAAAAAATTGCAAACAAGTTGTTACATTTCTGTTGCAACTATTGCAAAAAAACAAGTTTCAAGGTATGATAAAACAGTGAAGTACCTTTTTTCGTTTCACGACGGCGAATGTGTTGAGGCTGTGCTGATGTCCTATCACCATGGATATTCCATCTGCATCTCCACACAGGTGGGCTGCAAGATGGGTTGCACCTTCTGCGCAACGGGCAAAAGCGGCTTTTCGCGGAGCCTGACCGCCTCTGAAATGCTGGCACAGATCGAAGCGGCGCAGCGCGACGAAGGCGTGCGCATCTCCAATGTGGTGCTGATGGGAATGGGGGAGCCGCTCGACAACTTTGACAACGTGGTTCGGTTTTTGCATCTCGCCGGCAGCCAAAAGGGACTGCATATCGGCATGCGTCATATCACGCTCTCGACCTGCGGCATCGTTCCCAAAATCTATGAACTGGCACAGTGCGGATTGCCGGTGAATCTGGCGGTTTCGCTGCACGCGCCGAACGATGCGATCCGTTCGCAGACCATGCCCGTGGCGCGTGTCTATCCGATGGAGCAGCTCTTGCAGGCATGCCGCGACTATTTTGAGACGACCGGCAGGCGCGTCACGTTTGAGTATGCGCTCATCAGCGGCGTCAACGACTCCGACGCCTGTGCACGCGAGCTGGGGCACCGGCTGCGCGGCATGAACTGCCATGTCAACCTGATCCCCGTCAATGCGGTGGCGGGAACTGGCTACCAAAAAAGCAATGTACAAAGACAGCAGTCTTTTGCAAATATACTTGCCGTTAACGGAGTAACGGCAACCGTCCGGCGGACGCTCGGCAGCGACATCGACGCTTCCTGCGGTCAGCTCAGGCGGAAACACTTATCAAAAGGAGGACAGTCACTTGGAAATTTTCAGTAAAAGTGATGTGGGTCTTGTGCGGGCTCAAAACCAAGACGACTTCCGTTTCGGGGTTATAGCTCCCAACTGCGTTTGGGCAGTGGTGTGCGACGGCATGGGAGGCGCCAATGGCGGCAACATCGCCAGCGCCACGGCTGTGGATTATATCAGCACCAAAATCACTGACTTGTACAAAAGCGACATGACAAAGGAACAAATCAGAGAGCTGATGGCAGAGATCGTGTTGAATGCCAACAATCAGATTTTTGAGCAGGCGTCACATGATCCGGAGCTGGCAGGCATGGGCACCACCTGCGAATTTGTTTTTGTCAAGGATACCACCGTGCTGGTGGTGCATGTAGGCGACAGCCGCACCTATTCCATTCGGGGCGGCAAAATCAAGCAGCTCACCGAGGATCACTCGGTGGTGCAGGAGATGGTGCGCAGAGGCGAGCTGACCTATGAAGAGGCGCAGCGCCATCCCAACAAGAATTTTATCACACGCGCGTTAGGCATCAAGACCTCGGTGCGCCTTGATTATATCGAGGCGAGCTTTATGTACGGCGACGTGCTGCTGATTTGCAGCGACGGTCTGTCCAATCATGTGACGACCGGCGAGATGGTCAAAATCTGCCACGAAAACCGGGGAGAAGATCTTGTCAATAAGCTGATCGACAGCGCAAAAGCGGCAGGCGGTTCCGACAACATCACCGCCACCGTCATCTATTAATAAGGAGTGGCTCAAATGGATAAATATCTTGGCAAGCGATTGGACGGACGCTATGAGATCCACGAGCTGATCGGTATCGGCGGCATGGCTAACGTCTATCGCTGCACCGACACCCTCGATGACCGCGAGGTTGCCATCAAAATTTTGAAGGACGAATTTCTCAACAACGAGGAGTTTATCCGCCGTTTTAAGAACGAATCCAAGGCGATCGCCATGCTCTCACACCCGAATATCGTCAAGGTGTATGACGTGAGCTTCGGCGACATGATCCAGTATATCGTGATGGAGTACATCGACGGTATCACCCTGAAGGAATACATCGAGCGCCAGGGCGTGATCGAGTGGAAGGATGCGTTGCATCTCACCACACAGGTGCTCCGCGCTCTGCAGCACGCCCACGAGAGCGGCATCGTTCACCGCGACATCAAGCCGCAGAACATCATGCTCTTGCAGGACGGCACCATCAAGGTGACGGACTTCGGCATTGCGCGCTTCTCCGACAAGGCGACGCGCACCATGACCGATCAGGCGATCGGTTCGGTTCACTATATCGCGCCCGAGCAGGCGCGCGGCGATGTGACCGACGGCAAAACCGACATCTATTCGGTGGGCGTTATGCTCTATGAGATGCTCGCAGGCAAGCTTCCGTTTGACGGCGACAGCGCTGTCAGCGTGGCGCTGATGCAGCTCAACGAGGAGCCCAAGCGTCCGCGCGAAATCAATCCCTCCATTCCTGTCGGCTTGGAGCAGATCACGATCCGCGCCATGGAGAAGGAGCCGAACAAGCGCTACACCTCCGCAGCCGAAATGCTCAGCGACATCGACCGCTTCCGCCTGAATCCCTCTATCGTCTTTGACTACGGTTCTTCCTACGTCGATGACCAGCCCACCAAGTTTGTGGAAGATAAGGACAAGGATAAGGAAATGGACGCCGCAAAGGAACTGGAAAAGGAAAAGGCGAGGGAAGAGAAGCGCGAAAAGAAAGAGAAAAAAGAAAAAGAAAAGGCTGAAAGGCGCGAGAAAAAGGCAAAAGAAAAGGAAGAGGCGCGCAAGGCAGCCGAGGAGAAAAAGGCTGAAAAAACAGAGACCGTGACCTATGCCGACGAGGAATACAAGGAGCACGGCAACGGCTATTATGCCTTCAAGGGCATTTTGATCGCCGCCGTTCTGCTCGCCCTGATCTTTGGCGTGCTGGCGATCGTACGCGGTATCACCTCCAACCAGGCAAAGGATGTGCAGGTGCCTGCCTATGTCGGCAAATCGCTGATGGAGATCAAGGAGAACAATCCCGAGAACTTCCAGTTTGAGATCAAGAGCCGTTACGACCAGTCCCAGACGCCGGGCGTTGTGCTTGCGCAGGATCCGGTGGAGTATATGACCGTCAAGAGCGGTTCCGTTGTGACACTGACCGTCAACAGCAGCGACGATGAGATCGCGGTTCCGTTCTTCAATTCCTCTTTCAAGAAGGAGGATGTTGTCAAAAAGATCAAGGAGCTCGGCCTTGTTCCCGAGGAGGTCAAGGTGGAGGACGCCAACGCGGCAAAGGATTATGTCGTCGGCACCTTCCCCGTAGCCGGCGCCAAAGCGCCCGTTGGTTCCACTGTCTATATCTATGTTTCCAACGGCGAGCGCCCCGGCGTGGTGGAGATTCCCTCCGTTATCGGCATGACGCTCAGCGAGGCGGAGGAATCCCTCGAGAATCTCGGCATCACCGTGCAGACCAGGTCTGACGACGAGAGCCGCGAAAAGAAGGATACCGTCATCGCCGCCACACCTCTGCCGCACGGCAAGGTGGAGGCAGGCACCGTTGTGGAGCTGACCGTCAGCTCCGGCAAGGGCGACAAGAGCAAGGTGACGCTGAACGTCGATATGCCCAAGAATGTTTACAAGATGATTGAGCTGACCGTCACCGTAGACGGCGAGCGCGATGAGGAAAAGACCCAGCAGGTCAACCCGATCGAGACGCCCACCGTCAAGATAGAGATCGAGAATTCCGGCACCAAGACCGTTGTAGTGCTGCTCGACAACCAGCCCTATCGTGAATACAAGCTTGACTTTACGCTGGGTACCGTCAACACGACCGTTTATGAATATGTTCCCGTAACCGAGGCGCCGACCTATTACGTGGAGCCGTACACCGAGTATGTTGACCCGTACAGCGGCGGCGGATATGTGGATCCGAACGCGTACGATTCCACTGTGTACGATCCCAACGCCTATCTGTATAGCTACTAAATGATGGAACGGAGAACCGGACTTTTGATGAAGTCCATCGGCGGATTTTATTATGTTCGCAGCGGCGCAAAAGAATTTGAATGCAAAGCAAGGGGGAGCTTCCGAAAAAAAGGAAGCTCTCCTGTCGTAGGGGACAGGGTCGTGTTCTCTGTGCCCGATGACGACGGCTACTGTGCGATAGAGGAGATCCTGCCGCGCAAGAACAAGCTCCTGCGTCCCGCGCTCTGCAATATCGACGCGCTCGTCATCGTCTGTTCCACCGTGGATCCGCTGCCGAATTTTCAGGTGATCGACAAAATGACGGCGGCGGCGGTGAACAACCGCATGGAGCCGGTGATCGTGGTGTCCAAAAACGACATCAAAAACGGCGACGAGGTGGCGCGGATCTATCGCAGCGCGGGCTTTGAGGTGTTTCAGTGCGCACCGGAGGATAGGGAAGAGACCGCGCGGCTGCTCGCGTTTTTGCAGGGCAAGGTCACGGCGTTTATCGGCAACAGCGGCGTGGGCAAGTCTACGCTGCTCAACAGCCTTTTTCCGACGCTCAGCCTGCGGACGGGTCAGATCAGCGAAAAGCTCGGCAGAGGACGGCACACCACGCGTGTGGTGGAGCTGTTTGCGCTGGAGGGCTGCTATGTAGCCGACACACCCGGCTTTTCAACGGTCGATCTGCAGCGCTACGAGATCATCGACAAAAACGAGCTGCAATACTGTTTCCCCGAGTTTGAGCCGTATCTGGGGCAGTGTCAGTTCACGTCCTGCGCCCATGTGTGCGAAAAGGGCTGCGCCGTGCTCGAAGCACTGCGCGAAGGCAGTATCGAACCATCGCGCCACGACAGCTATGTGGCGATGTATAACGAAGTAAAGGATATCAAGCATTGGCAGCTGAAATGAACCAACAACGGCGCTGTGTGATCATCGCCGGCGCACCAAACGCCGACACGGCTTTTCTCGCACAAACGGTGCAGCCGGAGGATTATCTGATTTGTGCCGATCGGGGCTATGCCGCCGCAACTGCGGCAGGCTTGCGGCCGGATCTGATCGTCGGCGATTTTGATTCCTACGGCGGCGCTTTGCCGGACGACTGCGAGGTGGTGCGGCTCTGTCCCGAAAAGGACGACACCGACACCATGCACTGCGTCGATCTGGCGCTGGAGCGCGGCTTTCGGGAGTTTTTGCTCCTGTCTGCCCTCGGCGGCAGGCTCGACCACAGCATCGCCAACCTCTGTATCGCAGAGTATCTGGAGGAGCACGGCGCACGCTGTACGCTCCTATCACGAAGCGAAGAGATCCGTTTGCTCACAGAGGGGCGCTGTACGCTGAACGGCTGCCGCGGTCTGACCTTTTCGGTCTTTCCGTTCGGCTGTCAGCGCGTCACGCTCAGCTATGAGGGCGCATATTATCCGCTGACGAACGGCACCTTGACCCACAGCTTTCCGATGGGTGTTTCCAATGTGTTCACAGCCGACAGCGCACACATCACTGTTCACAGCGGAAGGGCGCTGCTGCTTATCAACAAAAAAACATAAAACATATAAAAATGCTTTCCTGCGTGGTATGATCTTTCTTTATAAGCATTATGCCGCCGATGGGAAAGCATTTTTTTGCAACTATTTTTGACAATGCGGCCGTATTACTATAAAACGAAAAGGATGATTAGATGAAACGATTATTGACCTGTAAACGCTTTTTCGCCTTTGTTGCATGTATGGCGCTGCTGCTGTCCGGCGGCGGCTTGACCGCTTTTGCAGCGGAGACTGATGCAACTTGGGAGATGACCGTCCCGCAGATCCGCGTGACGACCGAAAACGGAAACGGCACCGCGCTCCAAAAGGAGGACGGCTATCAAAACGCGCAGATCACCATCACCGACACCGACGGAAGCGTTCTCACTAACAACTGTCAGCTCAAGGTGCGCGGCAACACCACCGCGCTCAGCTGGATAGAGAAAAAGGCGTTCACCGTTAAGTTTGACAAAAAGACAGACGTGCTCGGCATGGGTAAGGGCAAAAAATGGGCGCTGGTAGCCAACGCCTTTGACCCGACGCTGTTGCGCAATTACATGGCGTTTTCACTGGCAAAGAAGCTGGGGCTTGCCTACACCTCCGAATTCCGTTTTACCGAGCTGTGGGTAGACGGTGTTTTTCGCGGCTGTTATTTTCTGACCGAGCCGGTGCAGGAGGGAAAGGACAGGGTCGATATCGACATCAAGAGCAACGATGGCAAAAACGACTTTTTGATCGAATATGAGGCAAGACGTCAGGAGGACGACGTCACCTATTTCATCGTGCAGGGTCTGCGCTTTATCGCAAGCGAACCGGAGGAGCCGGACGAGGCGCAGCTTGACTATATCCAAAGCACCATGGATGAGATCATATCCGCTATTCGCCGCGGCGATCCGGAGGAGATAGCCGAAAAAATCGACGTGCCGTCCTTTGCCAAGTTCTATCTGCTCAATGAATTTCTCAAAACCTTTGACTTTGATATGAGCTCTGTGTTCTTCTATTATCAGAACGGCAAGCTCTACGCCGGTCCTGTTTGGGACTATGACCTCAGCGCCGGCAACACCAATCCCGATTACCTGCCGCGCGGCTTGGAAGCACACTCACCTGAGAACGTCCATGCGAACAAGAATATTTACCGCTACCTCGCCGGTCAGGATTGGTTTGTCGATGCGGTGCGGTCGGTCTATCGCGCGCATTACGGCGATTTTTCCGCAGTCAGCGCCGACGGCGGCATGCTCGATTCCGCATATGCGCAGTACGGCGACGTTTTCAGCCGCAACTATCGGGAAGCAGGCTGGTACGTTGGCATGTGGTGGATCAATATCCAGATGAAGCCGCTGCTCACCTACGACAAAAACTATGCGTATCTAAAGGACTGGTGCCGTCAGCGCAACACGTGGATGACCGGCTATTACAAGCCCTTTGCAAAGGGTGACGCGGACGGCGACGGCACGGTGACGGTAAATGATGTGACCGTTATGCAGCGCTTTTTGGCGGAGACGGAGCAGGAGCTTCCCCTGCCTGCGGCTGACGTCAACGGCGACGGCACCGTGACCGTGGAGGACGCTACGCTGATACAGCGCCTATTGGCGGAATTTGAAGCCGAGCTGTCCTAATATTCTTATCCCGGCAAGGCGTAAGCCTTGCCTCAATTTTTGTGCTGTATGAAAAAATCTGACCGCGCGATCTGCTCACCCGAATCCGGCGGCATTTCCTAAAATCACCCAAACACAGTACGATTCACCCAAAATCGTGAAAGCTTATCGAAATCTTTTAAAAGCTATGGACAATTGGAAAAAACCGTGCTATAATTATGTGGTATGTTGAGGTAATAGACGATTTGTGACAAAATTGTAAACAAATTGATGGTTTCTAACCTTGCAAAAAAACGGTTATTTGTGATATAATTCTTTGTAGAAAAAGTAAATTTATAGTAACAAGATAGAATTGGAGTGACAGCAATATGCCATTATGTATGGGTTGTATGCAGGAAATCGGCGAAGAGAAGATTTGCCCAAACTGCGGATTTGACAATACAGAAAAACAGCAGGCTCCTTTCTTGGCTTACGGCACCGAATTGGCCGGACGCTATATTATCGGCGCAGGCATTGACACCAACGGAGAGAGCACCCGTTATTTGAGCTATGACAAGCAGACCGGCGATGTAGTGATCGTTTGCGAATTTTTGCCGATGGGTCTGTTCTCGCGCGGTGAGGACGAAACCGAGCTGCGCGTTAAGCTGGACGACAAAGAGACCTTTGACAAGCTCAAGGAGGATTTTCTCAATTATTACCGCATTGTTTCGGAGCTGCGCGAGCTGACGGCGCTGATGAATATCCACAACATCTTCGAAGAAAACAAGACCGCCTATGTGGTGGAAGAAAACGAGGATCTGATCCCGTTTGAGGAGTATGTGGAGCGCAGCAACGGCAGTCTGGAGTGGGACATTGCCCGTCCGCTGTTCATGCCGGTGATCTCCGCCATGGAAGCACTGCACAAGCGCGGCGTGGGTCACTACGCCATCTCGCCCAAAAATATGTACATCACAGCGCAGGGCAAGATCAAGATCTCGGGCTTTGCCACCGAAAACGAGCGCAAGCGCGGCACGGCTCTCAAGTCGCAGCTCTTTTCCGGCGCGGCGGCTCCCGAGCAGTATGAGGATAATTTTCCGCTCGATGACGCGACCGATATTTACGGCTTCTGTGCCACGCTGTTTTATGCGCTGACCGGCCGTCAGCCCAAGAGCGCACCCGAGCGCCTGCAGGACAGCCGTCTGCTGATGAGCACCAACACCGTCAAGCGTTTGCCGCCGCATGTCGTTTCGGCACTGGCAAACGGCTTGCAGGTGGAGCGCGAGAACCGTATCGCGGACTTTGACGACCTGCGTTCACAGCTTTCCGTTGCGCATACCGCCAAGGCGATCCAGGATGAGATCTCCCGCACGGCGAGCATGAATCTTTCTGCTGCGACCGACAAAAAAGCCGAGAAAAACGGCATGTCGCACACGACCGTCACGATCATCGCCGCTGCCATCACGGTTTTGGTTCTCGGCACCATCGGCGCTTTTTGGCTGATGCAAAATCCGCTGGGCGGCATGTTCGGCAACAATAACAGCAACATTCCCGAGGCGACCAAGATCACCGAATGGACAGGCGCCACGATCCCGAATTTTGTCGGCAAGACCTACGAGCAAGCGGTTGAAGCGGCAAAGGCGGATGAATCGCTCAAAATCCACCGCAACTACACCGATGATTTCAGTGACGAGGTCAAGGAAGGCAGCATCATGGTGCAGAATCCGCCTGCCGGTACCCGTGTAACGCCCGAGGACGCAGCCGCAGGTGTGAATATCAGCCTGACCGTCAGCCGCGGCAAGCAAATGCGCGAACTGCCTGACATTGAGGGACAGACCCTTGAAAAGGCAGGCGAGCTGATCGCCGCACAGGGCTTGCTTGCGACGCCCGAGTACGCCTACAACGACAAATACGCCGAGGGCGTCGTCGTCGGCTACCGCGAAAAGACAAAGGGCGAGACCGTTGAATACGGCACCAATGTGTCTGTCATTGTCAGCAAGGGCAAGCAGGTTTCCACTTCCTCCTCTTCCTCCGGCAGCCAAGAGGAAGATTACGACGAAGATTACGATTATTGATCGACTCATTTGACAGGGACGGTGCGCCGTCCCTGTTTTTGTCCCTGCTTTGAATGAAGAGACTTTTGTTAAAAATAGACAAAGATTTGCCGAATTATTTTCTGTCGTTATCAGGATTTCGTTGCATTTGCAATTGAAATATTTGAAAAAAAGCAGTACAATAAAACCAAATAAAGGGTTTTGAAGATTGACAGATTTTAGGTAATTCAGGAGTTTTCAAGAGATTCCCAAAATCTCTGCCAAATAATTCAGCTTATTCCTTCTATAACCCAATTTACCCCCTGAAGCAGTCGAGGTCCTTGCCTCGGCTGTTTCCTTTTCACAGAATTTTTTTGGATATTTAGTCATTTTGCCTATGTCAAATTTTGGAGGAAAATGCTATAATAAATATAGAAAAATCGCATAGACATGCGGTTATTTAAGATTTTATAAAGGGGTGTCACAAAATGTTTTGCGTCGGTCAGACAGTGCTCTATGGGTCCAATGGCGTGTGTATGGTTGACGATGTTACGGAGAAGCGTATCGGCAAAACCAAGATGCAGTATTATGTCCTGAAGCCCTTATGCAACAACACCTCGACCCTTTTTGTGCCGACTGCCAATCAGCAGCTCGTCAGTAAGATGCGCCGCATCCTCACCGAGGACGAGGCGGAGGCTATTTTGCGCAATCTGCCGCCTTGCGGCGACTGGAACGACAACAAGCAGGAGCGCAGCGAGCAGTTTCGCGCCATTATCACAGAGGGCTC
>ONGI01000126.1 GCA_900317315.1 uncultured Eubacteriales bacterium | reverse complement strand
ACCAACAAACCATTCCGCTCAGCCAATGATACATTACGCATTACGAATCAAGAATTTCCGCTTTTAAACCGCGCTTTCCCCTGCCAGCCGTCCGGTTGACCATGCGATTTGGAGGTTGAAGCCGCCGGTATAGGCGTCGGCGTCGATGACTTCACCGGCGAAATACAAGCCCTTCAGCAGCTTGCTTTCCATGGTTTTGGGGTTGATCTCGCTGACCTTGACGCCGCCGGAGGTGACGATCGCCTCCTCGATCGGGCGAAAGCCGCTGATGGGAATGGTGTAGTTTTTCAACAGCAGGACCAGTCGCCTGCGCTCCTCCTTGGTGACAGAATGGCATTTTTTGTCAAACGGAACGCCCCAGCGCTTGAGCGCCGGTACGATCAGCTTGCGCGGCAGAAGCTTGGAAAAAGCGTTCACCACGTCGCGATTGGCGTTTTCGTGCAGGTCGCGCTGCAATCGCTTGTCGAGCTGTTCCTCGTCGAGCGCCGGCTTGAGGTCGATGGAAGCCGTGTAGCGTCCGTCGTCAATGTCGCGCAGATGGGAGCTCGCCGAGAGGATCATCGGACCACTCATGCCAAAATGCGTGAATAGCATTTCGCCGAAGTCCGTATAAACTGCCTTTTGGGTGTTGTTGTCGCGTATTTTCAGCGCCACATTGCGCAGCGACAAGCCCTGCATGGACTTGCATTCGGGGTCGCTGCTCTCCAACGGCACCAGCGAGGGCTTGGGCGGTATGATCGTATGCCCTGCCTGCTGCGCGAGCCGGTAGCCGTCTCCGGTGGAGCCGGTGAGCGGATAGCTCTTGCCGCCGCAGCACACGATCACGCTGTCGGCAAAATAGGTCTGCTTTTCGCCCTTTACGCCGACTGCCTCGCCGTTTTCGGTTTCGAGCGAGAGCACCGTGTCCTGCACGAGCCTGCAGCCGTTGTCGAGCACAAAGCGGCGCATGGCGTCCACCACGTCCACCGCCTTGTCGGACTGCGGATAGCAGCGGTTGCCGCGCTCGGTTTTGAGCGGCACGCCGATCTCTTCAAAAAACGCGTAGGCGTCCGCAGGCGTGAAGCGGCTGACCGCAGAATAAAGGAACCTGCCGTTGACGGGCACATTCTGTATAAAGGTCGTCACGTCGCAGTTGTTGAGGACGTTGCACCTGCCCTTGCCGGTTATCATCAGCTTGCGGCCCACACGGGGATTCTTCTCTATCAGTGTCACCGACGCGCCGCAAGCGGCGGCTGTTCCGGCTGCCATCATGCCTGCCGCACCTGCGCCGACGACAATTACTTTTTTACTGTTCATGGGACTTTTTCTTCACCCCGTCCTCGTGGTTGGTATAGACGCCCTCGCGGTTCCAGACCTGCTCCAGCGCACGGAAGGTCTCGCTCACCTCGTCCTTCTTTTTGAGGACCGTCGCCACGATCAGGGCGTTGATCAGGCTCAGCGGCGCGACGAGCGAATCGACGATCGACGCCATATCGCTGCGTGCGATCAAAATCGAGTCTGCCGATGCCACCAGAGGCGACGCCATGCTGTCGGTTATGGCAACGGCGTGTGCACCTCTGCTGCGTGCGAAATCCATTGCCTCGACCGCCATGGTGCTGTAGCGCGGAAAGGAGATGCCGATAATCAGATCGTCTCCGGAAATGCGGAAAATATGCTCATACATCGTGGTGGAGCTGGTGGTGTTGATCACCGTCACGTTGTCAAAAATCAGCTGAAAATAGTAAGCAAGAAAGCTTGCGATCGCGGCGGTGGAGCGCACGCCGAAAATATAGATGCGCTTTGCCTTGCAGATTTCGTCCACGGCGCGGTTGAAATCAGCGTGCGAGGTTTCTTCGATGGTGCGGCGGATCTTTTCGATATCCTGCATCAGCACGCTGTCGAGCACGTTGCCGTCGCCGATCCTTCCGGAGGTCACCTCGATGCGCTGCACACTGGTGAGCTTGCTGCGTATCATCTCCTGCATTGCCTTTTGCAGCTTGGGATAGCCGTCGTAGCCCAGCTCTGTGGCAAAGCGCACCACGGTGCTCTCGGACACGCCGACCGTCTCGCCGAGCTTGGCAGCGGTCATAAATGCCGCCTTGTCGTAATGCTCCTCAATGTAGAGGGCAATGCGCTTTTGACCCTTTGAAAAGCTGTTCATCATCAGGTCGATACGCGTGAGAAGATGTGTAATCACACCCAACACTCCTTCTTGAAAATTACATTTCATTTTATCATATAAACTTGCAAAATTCAATGATTTTTACAGGAATCGTCCATTTTTGACAAATATTTTTGAAATACAGGGTGCAATCGGTTGCAAATTCTTCGCCGATATGATAAAATCTATACAGACTATTCCGGAGATGATAACATGATAGCAATTATTGACTACGGCGCGGGCAATATCCAGAGCGTCAGCAAGGCGCTGCGGCACATCGGCTGCGACTGTCTTGTCACCCGTGACCCATCCGAGATCCTGCGCGCCGACGGCGCCGTGCTGCCGGGCGTCGGCTCCTTTGGCGACACGGCGGACAGCCTCGACCGCTTTGGCATCCGCCAGGCGGCGGTGGACTATATCCGAAGCGGAAAGCCGTTTTTGGGCATTTGCCTCGGCTTGCAGCTGCTCTTTCCGGGCAGTGAGGAAAGCCCGGGCGCCAAGGGACTCGGCGTTTTTGAGGGCAGCATCACGCGCATTCCGGGCGGCGAAGGACTCAAGATCCCGCACATGGGTTGGAACAGCCTGACGGTCCGCAAGGGCTCGCGGCTGTTTGACGGCATTGAGGGCAACCCCTATGTCTACTTTGTACACTCCTACTTTTTGCACGCAGCCGACCCCTCGATCGTGGCGGCGCAGACGGAGTACGGCGTGACGATCGACGCGGCTGTGGAGAGCGGCAACGTGTTTGCCACGCAGTTCCATCCCGAAAAAAGCGGCGACGTGGGACTGAAAATACTCAAAAACTTTGTTGCGGTTGCGGAGGGCTGAACATGTACGCAAAAAGAATCATTCCCTGCCTCGATGTAAAGAACGGCAGGGTCGTCAAGGGCATGAGCTTTGTGAATCTGGTGGACGCCGGCGACCCGGTGGAGAGCGCCATGCAGTATGACCGCCAAGGGGCGGACGAGCTGGTCTTTCTCGACATCACGGCGAGCAGCGATTCGCGCGCCATTACGATCGACATGGTCGAAAAGGTCGCAAACGCCATCTTTATTCCCTTTACCGTCGGCGGCGGCATCCGCTCGGTCGATGATTTCAACGCGCTGCTGCGCGCAGGCGCCGACAAGGTGAGCGTCAATTCGGCGGCGGTGCACCGTCCCGAGCTGATCAGCGAGGCGGCATACAAATTCGGCAGCCAATGCGTGGTCGCCGCGATCGACGCCAAACGCAAGGGCGACGGCACGTGGGAGGTCTACATCAACGGCGGCAGAAAGCCGGTGGGACTCGACGCGGTGGAATGGGCTGTGCGCTGCGAACAGCTCGGCGCAGGCGAGATCCTCCTCACCAGCATGGACGAGGACGGTCAAAAAAAGGGCTATGACCTCGCGCTCACCCGGGCGGTCAGCGAACGGGTCGGCATTCCGGTCATCGCCAGCGGCGGCGCCGGTGCGCTG
>ONGI01000001.1 GCA_900317315.1 uncultured Eubacteriales bacterium | reverse complement strand
GATGAAAATACTATTTTGTAAAATATTTTTTGTCGGAAGAACTCTCTGCAAAATGAAACTGCCGCAGCCTCAGCCACGGCAGTTTTTCTGAAATAGAATTATAAGACCTTGGACAAAAAGTCCTTCAGGCGGGGGTTTTGCGGATTTTCAAAGAAATCCTTGGGAGCATTGCGTTCCTTGATGACGCCCTCGTCCACAAAAACGATCTGAGAGCCGACCTCGCGTGCAAAGCCCATTTCGTGGGTCACAACGACCATGGTCATGCCCTCCCGGGCGAGCTGCTTCATGACCTCCAGCACTTCGCCGACCATTTCGGGGTCAAGCGCCGAGGTCGGCTCGTCAAAGAGCATAACGTCCGGATTCATTGCCAGCGCGCGCACGATCGCCACACGCTGCTTTTGACCGCCGGAGAGCTGGTTGGGATATGCGTTTGCCTTGTCGGCAAGTCCGACGCGTTCGAGCAGCTCGAGGGCGTGCTTTTCCGCCTCCGCCCTGCTCTGATGCAAAAGCTTTATGGGACCGAGCGTCATGTTTTTGAGAACGGTCT
The DNA here is from genome assembly GCA_900317315.1 of uncultured Eubacteriales bacterium. Classification (GTDB taxonomy): domain Bacteria; phylum Bacillota; class Clostridia; order Oscillospirales; family Acutalibacteraceae; genus Ruminococcoides. The sequence goes on along the minus strand of ONGI01000001.1, from coordinate 48,637 downwards.
TGTGCGGAAAGAGGTTGAACTGCTGGAACACCATACCCATTTTTTGGCGGTGCAGGTTGATGTTCACGGAGGGGTCGGTGATGTTGACGCCCTCAAAGGTGATGGTGCCGCCTGTCGGCTGCTCCAAAAGGTTCAGGCAGCGCAAAAAGGTGGATTTGCCGGAGCCGGACGCACCGACAACGACCATCACGTCGCCGCGTCTGATCTCGGCGTCAATACCCTTTAATACGTGCAGGTCGCCGAAGGACTTTTCCAGTCCCTGCACCTTTATCAACACATTGGAATCAGTGGTCACTGCTGCGCAGCCTCCTTTCGAGCTTTTTGAGCAGGAATGTCAACAACAATACGATCACCAGATAGATCAGCGCCACCGCTATGAGCGGGAAAAACGCCTCGTAGGTGCGTGAACGGATCAGGTTGCCCACATAGGTCAGCTCGGCAATGCCGACATAAGCCGCCACGGAGGTCTCTTTGACCAAGACGATAAACTCGTTGCCCAGTGCCGGCAGAATATTCTTGAACGCCTGCGGCAGGATGATATGGAACATGGTGCTGGTGTAGTTGAAGCCGAGCGAACGGCTGGCTTCAAACTGTCCCTTGTCGATGGACATAATGCCCGAACGGACGATCTCCGCCACATAGGCGCCGGAGTTGATGCCGAACGAGAGCACCGCCGCCAGCTCCTTGTTGCGCGAATTGGCAAAGACGATAAAATACATGATCATCACCTGAATGACCGCAGGCGTGCCGCGAATGACGGTGATATAGATATTGCAGATAACGTTTAAAATATTGATGATGACGTCGCCAAAGCGAAGCGGTCTCTTTCCGGACTGCCGGCGCATGTCGTAGGTAGAACGGACGGCGGCAACCAAAAAGCCGAGCAGAACGCCGAGCAGCGCCGCAAAAAACGCGATGCGCAGCGTGGCGAGCAAGCCGTCGATAAAGAACTTCCAACGGTCGTCATAAATAAAGGTTTTTTCAAAGCTTGTCCACAAATCGGAAAAAAACTGCTGCATAAACACTACCCTTCTTTTATATACTTATATATACACTTCACGGGCAGGCAAAAGCCCGCCCGTGCTGCAGCAATATTATGCTTTGATATACTTGTTGATGATCTCGTCAACCTTGCCCTCGCTCTTGAGCTCCTTGAGCGCGGCGTTGATCTTGGCGGTCAGGTCGCTGCCCTTGGCTACGCAGATAGCATATTCCTCGTTCTCAAACGGCTCCTCGAGGATCTTCAGACCCTCGTTCTGGGCAACAAACGCCTTTGCAGGCTCGTTGTCGATAACAACCGCGTCAACCTTGCCCTGAGAGAGCGCCAGAACCGCATCAGCACCCTTGTTGAAGCGCTCAACAGCAGCGCCGTCCTTTTCGAGGTCGGTCACATAGATGTCGCCGGTGGTGCCCATCTGAACGCCGATGGAGGCGGTGTTGAGGTCGTCGATCTTGGTCACCTTGTCGCTGCCTTCCTTGACGATGATCACCTGGATCGCGTTGGTGTAGGTATCGGTAAAGTCGATCGCCTGCTTTCTCTCCTCGGTGACGGTCATGCCTGCCATGCCGAAATCAGCCTTGCCGGACTGCACAGCGGTGATGATGGAATCAAAATCCATATCGTCGATAACGAGCGTGTAACCGAGCTTGTCGCAAATAGCCTCTGCGATCTCGGCGTCGATGCCGACGATCTTTTCGTTTTCATAATACTCATACGGCTCAAAGAATGCATTGGTAGCCATATGCAGCTCGCCGTTGGCGCCCTTTTCGGGTGTGTCGGCGGTCGCTTTGTCGGAAGCTGCCGACGACGCAGCGGTCGTGCTCTCGGTTTTGGACTCCGTCTTGCTGCCGCCGCAGCCCGCCAGAGCGACTGCTGAGGTGCACATGACGGCGCCTGCTAAAATTGCCGAAATAATTTTTTTCATTAATTGGACATCTCCTTCATTTTTGTTCCTATATAATATAACAGACCAAAGCCGAAAAATCAAGTACTTTCCTACATAATTATCGTATTTTGCGAATAATTATTCAAGGGTAAAAATAATTTGAATTTTTTTAAATAAAAGACTTGATTTTTTGGAAGAGTTTTGATATAATAATGAACGTTGCATGGAGAGATGTCCGAGCTGGCCGAAGGAGCATGATTGGAAATCATGTGTACGGTAATCGCCGTACCAGGGGTTCGAATCCCCTTCTCTCCGCCAAAAAGATCCTGTCACGGTTGTGGCAGGATCTTCTTTTTTGCTATGTTTTTTCTTGCTGAAAAAAGTATTCAGGAGCATTCTTGGATGGAACGCCCTGCGGCGACAAACAGCGGCGCCATATCCTGCGGCAGCGCTGCCTGAACCGTTATGTCCTCGCCTGTGACCGGATGCCGAAAACGCATCTCGGCACAGTGGAGCGCATGGCGGTTTATTTTTTCGCGCGTGCCGCCGTAGAGGTCATCTCCCAACAGCGGATGACCGAGGTGGGACATATGACAGCGGATCTGATGGGTCTTGCCGGTCTCGAGCCACAGACGGAGGAGAGAATATTCTTTATCAGAATAAATAACCGCATAATGTGTGACGGCAGGCGCACCTTCCGCTGCGACATGGCGAACGATCTTGGAATCCTCATGCAAGCCGATGGGAGCGCTGACGGTGCCGTCCTGCGTCATTTCGCCGTGTACGGCGGCAAGGTAGGTTTTGTGGACACGGTTTTTCAGTCGGTTAACGGTGAAGCGGTCCTTTGCGATCATCACCAAACCCGAGGTGTTTCTGTCCAGACGGTTCACGGCACGGAAAACATAGCGCTCACCGCGGTTGAGGCTGTAGGCTGCCACGCGGTTGGCGAGGGTGTCGGTCTGATACTGCTTGACCGGATGCACCGGCATGAACGGCGGCTTGTCGGCGATCAGCAAATGGCTGTCCTCAAACACAACAGCCAGCTCCCCCTCCGTCGGTTCGATGTAGGGGCTCTCCTCCTCCGGCAGCGTGATGGTGACGACCTGTCCGGCACGGACGGTATCGACCGTGCGCAAAATTTTGCCGTTCGACACAATGCCCTCTGTTTCTCGCTTTAAAGATGTTATCATTCTGGTGGACAAGCCGCAATAGCCCTTCAAAAACAGCTTTGCCTGCTTTTGGTCGTAGTCCGCAGGCACGGTGAAGTGCAGCTGCTCAGGCATAAAACACCCTCCAAGCAATAAAAGCAACGGCAATTTGCGCCAGCAGAATCAGCGGGATGCCCACCATGAACTTCGGCTTGCGCGTTTTGTGGCGGATCATCAGCATAAACACCAGCATAGCCGGACTGCCGCCCAGAGCCGCGACCAGCAGCAGCGTTGCTTCTCTGACACGTCTGCCGTGATGAATGGCGCGGAGCTTGTCGAAAACCGTCAGCACGGCGGCAAAAACGTTGATGATGATCAGATAAATGAGAAGAAAAAATATCGGTTGCATAAAACTCTCCGGAGATGATAGATTTGAGAAAAAACAAGCCCGTTTCCATACTGATAGCCGTCATGCTGCTGGCATCCGTGCTGGCGGTCAGCGCGCTCAGCGCACGCCGGCACGAGCCGCAAAAGACGGTGCAGACGGCGGCAACGCCTTCGCAGGCGATCACACCGGCGACCGCGCCGGACGACATGCGCGGCGTGTGGATCACCTATATGGAATTGAGCATGGAGAACGAAGCGGACAAGAGCGAAGCGGCTTTTCGCAAGAAGTTTGAGGCGATCGCAGACGACTGCCTATCCTTTGGCTTCAATACGCTCATCGTGCAGGTGCGTCCGTTCTGCGACGCGCTCTATCCGTCCAAGCTCTACCCTGCCTCGCATATTCTGACGGGCGAGCAGGGCAAAGCGCCCGGCTATGACGCGCTGCAGATCATGTGTGCAAGCTGTCAAAAGCGCGGTCTGAGCCTGCACGCATGGATCAATCCCTATCGCGTGACCGCGAGCCAAACGCCTGCCAAGCTGAGTGCGGACAATCCCTACCGAAAAAATCCGTCCATCGGCATCCAAACCGCAAGCGGCATTATTCTCAATCCAGCCGACGAAGCTGCGCGGCAACTGATTTTGGACGGAGTAAAAGAGATCGTGTCGCAGTATCCGGTGGACGGCATTCATTTTGACGACTATTTTTATCCGACTGACATCGGCGACGCCGACAGCGCCGCTTATGAAGCCTACCGCCGAACCGTTCCGCAGGACGCCGCCATGGACTTGGCTGACTGGCGAAAGGCGAATGTGAATCTGTTGATCGCCGAAACCTATCTGACGGTGCACCGTTACAGTCAAACGGCGGTTTTCGGCATTTCGCCGCAGGGCAATCTCGGCAACAACGCGCAGCTGTATGCGGATGTAGAGAGCTGGTGCCGTGCCAAAGGCTACTTGGATTATATCTGTCCGCAGCTGTATTTCAGCCCGGACAATCCGGCGCTGCGCTTTGCGGACGCGCTCGGCGAGTGGACGGCGACGGAGCTTGCCGCAGATGTGAAGCTCTATGTCGGCTTGGCAGGCTACAAGGCAGGCACCGACGCGGACGAGGGCACCTGGCAGGGGCATGACGATATACTGTCGCAGGAGCTTATTATTCTAAATTCGAATCAAAAGGTGAACGGCTTTATGCTGTACAGCTACAGCGCGCTGCACGACGAAGCCGCAAAGAATGAAATGCAAAACTTGAAAAAGGGTTTGTCCTAACTACACCAACACGCCGTCACACCAATCGTCACCGACGCCGGTCAGGCGCACCGGACGGATCTCGCCGCATAGCGAAGCGTCGTCCGAAGCGACGTGAACGGGTGTATAGTTTTTGGTATAGCCCTCCCAATAGCCGTGTCGCTTGCGCTCAAACAGCACTTCCTCGGTCAAACCGACCTGCGTTTGCAGAAAAGCACGGCGGCACCTGTCGGTCAGCTCCCCCATACGGTGTGCACGGCGCTCCTTTTCGGCTGGGCTGACCTGATCGGGCATATGCTCGGCACGCGTTCCCTTGCGCACCGAATACGGAAAGACATGCACCTTGGCAAAGCCGATCTGCTCCACAAAGTCCATCGACGCCTGAAAGTCCTCCTCACGCTCTCCGGCAAAGCCGACCATCACGTCGGTCGTCATGGAGGCGTTTGAGAAAACACGGCGCAGATTTTGGACGATCTGCGCATACTCCGCGGTATCGTAGTGGCGGTTCATGGCGCGCAGGGTCTTGTCACAGCCGCTTTGGAGCGAAAGATGGAACTGCGGACAGAGCTTTGGCTGTGCCGCCAGACGCGCGATCAGCGCTTCGTCCATCTGCTCCGGCTCAATGGAGCCAAGGCGCACACGCGCGATGCCCTCGACCGCACAGGCAGCCTCAACGGCGTCGGCAAGATCAAAGTCCTCGCCCTGACCATAGGCGGAAAGATTGATACCGACCAGCACCACCTCGCGGTAGCCGGAGGCGGCGACCTGCCCGATCTCGCGCTTCAAATCTGCGAGTGGCTTGGAGCGCACCCTGCCGCGTGCATAGGGAATGATGCAGTAGGAACAAAAGCGGTTGCAGCCGTCCTCGATCTTGATAAACGCGCGCGTATGCTCGCCAAAGGAGGACACGGTGAGATTTTCATATACGTCGCCGGTGTTGTGATACGCCGGGATATCCAGCATAGGTGTGCGCTCCGCGACGAACCGCCGGATGGCAGGCACCAGCGCGGCGCGCTCCTTGTTGCCGAGAATGATGTCGCAGGCGGCAAAATCCTGCATTTCATCGGGAAACGCCTGCGGCATGCAGCCGGTCAGCACGATGATGCCGTCCGGATTCTGACGGCGCACGCGGTTGATCAGCTTGCGGTTCTTGGCGTCGCTGACCGAGGTGACGGTGCAGGTGTTGATGACGGTGACGTCCGCCCTGTCCTTGTCCGGCGAGAGCGTGAAGCCGTGCCGCAGCAGATCCTCGCGCATCGCCTGTGATTCATATTGATTCACCTTGCAGCCGAGCGTAAGTATATTAAAATCCATGGTTTTGTTCTTCCTTTTTATTAAATATGTTGAAATTCTTTTATTTTGCCGTTTTCTATTGATTATCTGTCGAAAAAATGATAAAATATAGTTACAGAAATGTAAATAATTCTATTATCGCAATATACATGAGGTGATTTTTGTGTTTTCTTTACCCATTTCCCCCATCAACAAAAACGGCTTGATTGATATTTTTGAGACGCTGGCGCAGTTTCCCAACACCATTATGCAGATAAAGAGCGGCGATTACACCGTGGACGCTCATTCGCTTATCGGCGTTTTCTCTCTGGACATCAACAAACCGATCGAGCTGTTGCTGGCTGAGGAACCGGATGAGGAATTCAAGAACGCGATCGCCCGGTTTACGCCCGCTATCGCCTGACAATGATCACACAGCTTCAAAAATCAAGGGCTTGGCTCAGAACGCACTGCGGCGTTTGAGTCAGCCCTTTTATCGTGGCGCCCGTTGCCTTGAAGGCAGTCGGCGCCGTTTTTGTTTGGGGTAAAAACCTCGGAGCACGCATCATGGCGCGAAAAGCGCTGCGGTCAGCGCATCCGTGACCGGAAAACGCTCCGAAAAAAGCCTTTGACAAGCATCAGGAATTCTTGTCTACCTGATGAATGGGCTTGAGGTTTTGGGTCTTTTTGCTGCGGTCGGCGATCTCCGCCAGCACTTCTTCAAGCGGAATGCCCTGGTCTACCATCATGACGGTCAGGTGATAGAGCAGATCGGCGATTTCGTAGATAGTCTCCACATGGTCGCCGTTCTTGGCGGCAATGATGGTTTCTGCGCACTCCTCGCCCACCTTTTTCAAAATCTTGTCAATACCCTTGTCAAGAAGATAACAGGTGTATGAGTTTTCGACAGGATGGTCGCGTCTGTGCTCAATTGTCTTGTAAAGGTTGGTGAGTACTAATTTTTCTTGGTCTGCCATGTGGAATTCCTCCCTATTTTATTTTTTTAAAGAAGCAAGAATGATTGCCCGTGTGACAAGCCGCGCCGGTCTGCTCCACGGTGAGCAGCAGGGTGTCGTCGTCGCAGTCCGCAAAGATGTCAATGACCTTTTGCAGATGTCCCGAGGTCGCGCCCTTGTTCCAGAGCTCCCGACGGCTGCGTGACCAGAACCAGGTGTAGCCGGTCTCTAAGGTCTTTTGCATGCTTTCACGGTTCATATAGGCGAGCATCAGCACCTCGCCGGTGGACTTTTCCTGCACAATGGCAGGGATCAGGTCGGCTTTTGCAAAGTATTTTTCTAAGTCCATCAGATTTTCCTTGTCATTTCAATTGCCTGTTTCAGATCCAGCGTGCCGCTGTAGATCGACTTGCCGCAGATGGCGCCGTAAATATCCAATTCGGTCAGATTCAGGATATCCTTGAGCACCGTCACGCCGCCGCTTGCGATGATGTTGCAGCTCACCTCATGGGCGAGGTCGTCGAGCTGCTTGAGATTGGGACCCGAGAGCATGCCGTCACGGTCAATATCGGTGAAGATGATCGTCCGCACGCCGACGTCCTCCATGCGCTTGGCGAGCTCAATGTAGTGGATGTCGCTGTTGTCAAGCCAGCCCTCCGCCTGCACCATGCCGTTTTTGGCGTCGATGCCGACGGCGATCTGGTCGCCAAAGGCATTGACGGCGTCGATGACGAGCTGCGGATCCTTGACCGCCGCAGAGCCGAGGATCACGCGGTTGACGCCGCGGCTGAGATAATACGCCACCGCCTCCATGCTGCGGATGCCGCCGCCGACCTCCACCAACAGTCCCGAGGACTTGGCTACGTCGGCGATCAGATCGGCGTTGATGAGCTTGGCGTCCTTGGCGCCGTCCAGATCGACCATGTGCATCCACTCGGCGCCGGCGTCCTTAAAGCGCTTGGCGGTTTCGTAGGGTGAATCGGCGACCTTGTGCGCGGTGGCGTAGTCGCCTTTTTGCAGGCGCACACAGTTGCCGTCTTTTATGTCAATAGCGGGTAAAATGATCATTTATAACACTCCCTTGGTAGAAAGCGGCTTGCCGCTGCCGTTTTGACGCACTGCCAAACGGAGCGCATGCGCCGCCGCCTTGTAGAGCGCCTCGGTGATGTGGTGGGAATTGTCGCCGTAAAGGGATCTGAGGTGCAGGGTGATGCCGGCGTTGAACGCGAGCGCGCGCATGAACTCCACGGTCATGGCGCAGTCATAGCCGCCGCAGCGCGCCTGCGGAAAGTCGGCGTCAAACACCAAAAACGGTCTGCCGCTGACGTCGACCGAAGCAAAGGCGAGCGCCTCGTCCATCGGCACATAAAAGCTGCCGAAGCGGTCGATGCCGCCCTTGTCGCTGAGCGCACGGGCAAACGCCTGCCCCAGCACGATGCCGGTGTCCTCCACGGTGTGGTGCTCGTCAACATACAGATCGCCCTTGACCTTGACCGTCAGCCCAAAGCCGCCGTGTGTGGCAAAGGCGTTGAGCATGTGGTCAAAAAAGCCGACGCCTGTGTCGATCTGCACGTCGCCGCCGTCGAGACAGAGCGAAAGCGTGATGTCCGTCTCCTTGGTTTTTCTTTCTATTGCTGCCGTTCTCATAGGCTACCTCTCAAAAAACGCGCCCAGCGCACGCAAAACCGCGTTGACCTCCTCCGCCGTGCCTGCGGTGATGCGCAGGTATTCGCCCATCAGGCGCACAACGATGGACTGACGCTTCAAATACTCCCAGATCTCGCGGGAGCAGCCTGTTTTCATAAAGACAAAATTGGCGACGCTGCTATATACCGTACAATCATTTCTTGCGCCGCAGAGCTCTACAAGTCCATTATACAGCATTTCTTTATTGTTGACAATCATTTTTTGACGGTTTTTTAAAGTTTCTTTTTGGCGGTAGATGACCTCGCCGAACGCCTGCGAAACGCTGTTGACGTTATAGGGCGACTTGACCGCCTTGATCGCCTTGGAAATGGCGGGATTCGCCACGGCAAAGCCCAGACGCAGCGCGGCGGCGCCGACCAGCTTGGAAGCGGTGCGGAAGATGATGAGGTTGGAATAGTCCTCGATCTTGTCGAGCAGGCTCTCTGTCCAAAAGTCCATATAGGCTTCGTCAAGGATCACCAGCGCCTCCACCGAGCTGACAAGCTTTTCCGCTTCGGCACGCGTGATGCCCTTGCCGGTCGGATTGCAGGGATTGGAGAAGATCACCAGATCGATCTTGTCGCGGTTGATGGTCCTGATCAGCGCGTCCACGTCGATCTCCAGACTGTCGCCCTTCAAGAAGGACGCGCTCTGCACCTCGCAGATGGAGGAATAAAAGTTGTACATCGAGAAGTCAGGCGACACCACGAGCATTTTGTCGCCCTTTTGCATAAAGGCGGATTCGACCAAAAAGATCAGCTCGTCGGAGCCGTTGCCTGCCGTGACAAGCGTGGGCTTGATATTGTAATATTCCGCAAAAGAATCAACAAGGCGCCCCGCCATCGGGTCGGGATAGCGGTTGAAGGCGATCTCCTGCAAGCGCGCGGCAAACTCCCGACGCACCTCGTCGGGCAGATTCACCGGACACTCGTTCGCGTCCAGCCTGATTTGATAGGTGCCGCTGATCGGCTCATACGGCTCCAGATTTTTGATTTTATCGTTTAACTCATACATAGTTTTCCGTCCTTAATCGAGGTCAAAGCGGACCTTGATAGAATTGGCGTGCGCCGTCAGCCCCTCTGTGTCGGCAAAGCGGATCACATCCTGCGCGTCGGCACGCAGCGCGTCCTCGGTGTAGTAGATAAAGCTTGATTTTTTGATGAAGCTGTCAACCGAGAGCGGCGAGAAGAAGCGTGCGGTGCCGCTGGTGGGCAGCACATGGTTGGGACCTGCAAAGTAATCGCCGAGCGGCTCGGGGCTGTAGTTGCCGAGGAACACGGAGCCGGCGTTGTCAAGCTTGCCGACGTACTCCATCGGATTTGCGCAGCAGACCTCCAAATGCTCGGGCGCCAGCTCGTTGGCAAAGTCGATCACCTGCGCAATATCGCTGCACACGATGATCGCGCCGAAGTTGTCGAGAGAAGCGTCGATGATCTCCTTGCGGGCGAGCGTTGCCGACTGGCGTGCGATCTCCGCCTTGGTCTGCTCGGCAAGCTCCGCCGAATCGGTCAGCAGGATCGCCGAGGCGAGCTTGTCATGCTCTGCCTGACTCATCAGATCGGCAGCCAAAAACTTGGGATTGGCGGTCTTGTCGGCGACGATCAGGATCTCGCTGGGACCTGCGATCATGTCGATATCGACCGTGCCGTAGAGCAGCTTTTTGGCTGTCGCCACAAAAATATTGCCGGGACCGACGATTTTGTCCACCTTGGGGACCGTCTCGGTACCGTATGCCATCGCCGCGACCGCCTGTGCGCCGCCCATCAAAAAGATGCGGTCCACGCCGGCAAGCTTTGCCGCTGCGATGATATTCGGATTGGGCGTGCCATCCTTTTGCGGCGGCGTGCACATCACGATCTCCTGCACGCCGGCGATCTTTGCCGGAATGGCGTTCATCAGCACCGAGGAGGGATACGCCGCCGTGCCGCCGGGCACATAGATGCCCACACGCTTGAGACCGCGCACGCGCTGCCCCATGATGACGCCGTTGGGCTTGGTCGTCAGCCAGCTCTGCTGCACCTGTCTTTGGTGAAAGTCCGCGATATTCGCCGCGGCTTTTTTGACGGTTTCGAGATAGTCCTTATCGCAGCAGGCGATCAGGCTGTCGATGTCGCCGGCAGAGATCTCCGCCTGCTCCGGCGCCTTGCCGTCGAACTTGACGGTATAGTCGCGCACGGCGCTGTCGCCGTTCTCGCGCACGTTATCCAAGATCTCCGACACCACGGGAATGACGTTTTTGTCGGAGCTTTGCGCTCTCTTTTTGAGATAATCTATAAATTCATATTCCTTTTTGCCGTCGGCAAAAACAGTCGTTATCATGCGGTGACCGCCTCCAGTTTCTTTTGTAATGCTTCGATCTCATTCTTCCGCAGCTTCAGGCTGGCGGTGTTGGCAATCAGGCGTGCCGAGATGTCCGTCACCCATTCGATGACCTCCAAGCCGTTCGCCTTGAGGGTGGAGCCGGTTTCGACAATATCGACAATGCCGTCGGCGAGTCCCACCAGCGGCGCCAGCTCCACGCTGCCTTCTATTTTGATAATGCGCACGTCCATATTTTTGTCGTCAAAGAACGCGCGCGTCACGTTCGGATATTTGGTGGCGATGGTTTTGGTGTTGTAGCCGCTGTAAAAATCCTGTCCGGATTTGGCGGCGAGCGCAAAGCGGCACTTGCCGAAGCCGAGGTCGAGCAGCTCATAAAACGAGGTGCCGTTCTCGAGAATGGTGTCCTTGCCGACGACGCCGAGGTCGCAGACACCGTGCTCCACATAGGTGATCACGTCCGCCGCCTTGGCGAGCACCACCTCAAAATCGTTGTCGCCGACGGGCAAAATCAGCCGTCTGCCCTTGTTTTTTACTTCGTCACAATCGTAGCCGATCTTTTCGAGCAGCTCGATCGTGGTTTTTTCCAGTCTGCCCTTGGTGAGGGCGATTCGTAATGGTTTCATCATCAGCTCTCCCCTACCGTCAAAACTTCTTTGATACCGCGCTGCTGCGCAAATGCCTGCGTCTCCTCCAAGGTGGGCAGCACGGAAAACTGTGCCTTTTTGCCGGTGGCGTTGAGCTTGGCGACCTGTTCGATCGCCTGCATCTCGCAGCCGTCGGCGGCATAGACCAGCACATCGGGATTGTCGGAATAGCTGACCTCGGCGTCGGCAAGGGTTTTGAGCGTGACCGCATCGGTGTCGAGCGCAAAGCCTGCCGCGCCCATCGGCATATCGAATTCGGAGAGCAGCTCGTCGTATCTGCCGCCCGAGAGCACGGCGTCACCGATACCGCTGATGTAGCCGGTAAAGACCATGCCGGTATAGTAGTCGTTGCGCTGCACGAGTCCGAGGTCGATGATCAGCTTGTCGCCGAGACCGAGAGAGCGCAGACTGCTGTAGACGGTGTGCAGATAATCCAGCGCGTCAGCCGCCTTGGTGCCGCTGCAGATCGCGCGTGCCTGCTCAAACACCTCCTCGCCGCCGAACAGCGAGGGAAGGCTGCGGATCGCGGAGACCGCGCGGCACGGCGCGAGCCGGTCGAGCAGATTGTTGAGAGCCGAATAGTTTTTTCCCTCTATCGTGAGCCGGATCTTTTCTTTGTAGGAATCATCAATAGGCAGCTCGTCGGACAGCGCGTCAAACACCTCGGCGTGTCCCAGCTCTACGCGAAAGTCCGTGGCGACCGCCCGAAGCGTTTCGACGGCGGTGGTAAGGATCTCCAGATCCGCACGGATCCCCTTGACGCCCAGCAGCTCCACACCCATCTGCATGTTCTCGTTGCGTCTGCCGGTCAGCGTGGGATGGTTGCGGTAGACCGCCTGCTTGTAATACAAGCGCACCGGCATAAGATTATGCTGCAAACGCGTGGCGACCATACGCGCAATCGGCAGGGTCGAATCGGGACGCACCACCATCAGTCTGCCCTTGTTGTCGGTGGTTTTGAACATATCCTCCTGCGCAATGCCGCTGCATGGCAGAGAGAACACATCATAAAATTCTATGCCGGGCGTGATCACCCTCTTGAAGCCTCTGCCGGCAAAAACCGTCTCGATCCTGCCGCAGACGTCGTCCATGGCAGCGCATTCGGCAAACAAAAAGTCCTTGGTGCCCTCCGGCGTGATTTTTAAATATCGTTTCATAATACCCTCAATATACTTTAGTGTGCTAACGTGCTAATATATTACCATAATAAATTATTTTTGTCAAGGCATGCCGCACAATCTCCATCATATGCGGAAATTGTGCGGCATATTCCCTATTTTATCCGTGAAGGGACAGCGCTTTTTGAGGCGCCCCTTAATGCTTGTTCAGTGTTTCGGCAAAGTTTTCTGCCTTTTCGTCTGCGGAAGCGCCCTTCTCTCCGTCATCGTCATCGTCATCATCGTCGTCTTCATCAAAGTCGAGATGGAGCAGCTTTTGCAGACGGCGCTTTTGCTCCTGTTCCTTTTCGGCGCGGATCTTGCGCTGTTCCTCGGCGATCTCGGCGTAGTTGAGCACCTTGAAATCAAGTGCCTCCTGCGCGATCTTGCCCTTTTCTTCGATCTTGATGCGCGCCTTCTTGGCGATCAGCGAGTAGAACACCGCATAAATCGGCGTGCCGAGAATGAAGCCCAGAATACCGAACAGCGCACCGCCGACGATGACGCTGAACAATACCCAGAAGCTGGATAGTCCGACCTGGTTGCCGATGATCTTCGGCTTGAGGATGTTGCCGTCGATCTGCTGGATGACAAACACGATCACCAGGAACCACACCGCCAGCCACGGGTCGATCAAAAACAGGATGAACGCGCTGGGAATGGCGCCGATGAACGGACCGAAGAACGGAATGATGTTGGCAACACCGCACAGCACCGCGATCAGCGGCGCATACGGGAAGTTGAACACCGTGAGCACCACGAAGAAGATAACACCCAGCAGAGCTGCGTCGAGGATATCGCCGACGAGAAAACGGCCGCATTTGGTGTCGGTGATGTCAACGATCTCGTACACCTTGGGCAGATATTTTATCGGGATAAACGCCACCGCCAGCTTTTTGACCTGACGGCAGAGCTGCTCCTTGAACACCAAAAAGTATATCGAGATCACGATGCCCATCAGCGAATTGTAGATGCCCGTTGCCGCGTTGGAGAAAAAGCTTTGCAGCCACGCGAGCACCGACTTGGTCAGATCCTGACTGCCCATAAAGAAGTTGGTGACGCCTGCGACCATATCATCCGCTGAGACCTCCTGCAGGAACGGCAGGTTCATCTTGGCGATCTGAGCGGTTAGGACGGTCAGTATCTCCTGCACGGAGTTGACATAGCCCGGAAATTCCTTTACCAGATTGGACAGGTTGTTGATGATCTGCGGTATCAACACGACGATCAACGCCACGATAATGGCAAAGGTGCCCACATAGGTGATGACAAGTGACAGCGGCATGCGCAGCTTTTGCAGAAACGCGTGCTTGGTGCCCATCTTTCCAAATGCCTTGGTATAGAGGAATTTATAGGGAAAATTCAGGATATAGGCAATCAGAAAACCGATGAGAAACGGCGTGATGATACCGACAAATCCCGAGAGCAGATCCCAAAACCATCCGAGATTGATAAAGAAGAATATCAAAAAGACAGTGAACGTGATCGCCAAAAGGATCTTCCTCATCGGGAAAAAATTTCTTTTCAAATGAATCACTCCTTAAAACAAAGACATCTGTGAGCTTTCGGGGATGCCCGCGAGCACACCGACGCTTTGCAGCGTTTCTATGACAGCTTTTGTCACTTTGGTCTTGATCTGTATATCCTCGATCGAGAGATATTCGCTTGTTTTCTTGCCCTCAGCCGCCAGCGACTCGGCAGCCGCGTCGCCGACGCCGGCGAGAGAAGAAAACGGCAGGCGGATCTTGCCGTCCTCAACGGCAAACATCTTCGCCTCGGATTTGTAAATATCGACCGGCAGGACCTCGACGCCGCGCGCCATCATCTCATTGACGATTTGCAGCGAAGCATAATCCTTGTCGTCCTTGTCGGTGGATTCATGTGCCGCCTGCATCTGCTTGATCTGGTTCATGCGCGTCTTGACCGCGCTGTGCCCCTGCATCAGCAGTGCGCCGTCGATGTTCTCACTGCGCACCGTAAAATAGGCGGCGTAATATTCGGTGGGTCGGTGTACCTTGTACCAGCCCAGGCGGAGCGCCGCGATCATGTAGGCAGCGGCGTGTGCCTTGGGGAACATATATTTAATCTTCATGCAGGAATCAATATACCATTCGGGAACATTGTGCTCACGCATTGCCTTAAAGTGCTCCTCGGTGAGCAGCTTGGTGGCGTTGCCCTTTCGGACGATCTCCATGATCTTGAACGCCATGGAGTCCTCCAAGCCCTTGTGCATGAGATAGGTCATGATGGAGTCACGCGTTCCGATGACCTCGGAGATGGTGCAGGTGCCGTTGTGAATCAGCTCCTGCGCATTGCCCAGCCAAACGTCGGTGCCGTGCGACAGACCCGAGATCTGCAGCAGGTCGGTGAAGGTCTTGGGCTTTGCCTCGAGCAGCATGCCGCGCACAAAGCCGGTGCCGCATTCGGGAATGCTGAACGTGCCGGTTTGAGAGTCGATGTCCTCGGGTGTGACGCCGAGCGCCTTGGTGGAGGTGAACAAAGACATCACGTCCGGGTCACTCATAGACACATTCATGACCGGAATACCGGTGAATTCTTCGAGATAATGATAGATGGTCGGCACATCATGTCCCAGCTCGTCGAGCTTAGTAATGGTGTCGTGGATGGAATGGAAGTCGAAGTGCGTGGTGATGTTGTCCGACTTCATATCGTTGGCAGGGTGCTGCACCGGACAGAAGTCAAAGACCTCGTTGGTGCGCGGCACAACGACCATGCCGCCGGGGTGCTGACCCGTTGTGCGCTTGACGCCGGTGCAGCCCTTGGCGAGCCGCTTGATTTCCGCCTTGTTGGACGGAATCGCACGCTCCTCCAAATACTTTTTGGCAAAGCCAATGGCGGTTTTTTCGGCGACGGTGGAGATGGTGCCTGCCTTGAATACATTATTCTTGCCGAACAGCTGCTCGGTGTAGCGGTGGGATTTTGACTGGTACTCACCGCTGAAATTCAGGTCAATATCCGGCACCTTGTCTCCCTTGAAGCCGAGGAAGGTTTCAAACGGGATTTCGTGACCGTCCTGATCCATATGCGTGCCGCATTCGGGACAATCCTTCGGCGGCAGGTCAAAGCCGGAGCCGTAGCTGCCGTCGGTGATAAATTCGGAATGCTTGCATTTAGGACAGACATAGTGCGGACACAGCGGATTGACCTCGGAGATACCCGACATGGTGGCGACAAAGGACGAGCCGACCGAACCACGCGAGCCGACCAGATAGCCGTGCGCCTCGCTGTCGGCAACGAGCTTTTGCGCGGTCATATAGAGCACGGAGAAGCCGTAGGTCGTGATGGAGTTCAGCTCCTTGTCGAGCCTTGCCTTGACGATTTCGGGCAGCGGATCACCGTACTTTTTCTTGGCGCGTTCCCATGTGATGGAAATAAGCTGTTCCTGTGCGCCCTCGATAAACGGCGGGAAGGTGCCCTTTGGAATCGGGCGGATATCCTCGCACATATCGGCAATTTTGTTGGTATTGGTGACGACCACCTCATACGCCTTTTCCTTGCCCAGCCACTCAAACTCCTTGAGCATTTCGGCGGTGGTACGGAAATACAGCGGCGCCTGCTGGTCGGCGTCCCTGAACTTTTGTGCCGCCTGCAAAATCTTGCGGTACTCGCTGTCGTGCGGATCGATAAAATGCACGTCACAGGTGGCGCAAACAGGCTTGTTCAGCTCCTTGCCGAGCTTGATGATGGTGCGGTCAATCTCACGCAGCTCGTCAAGCGTGCGGAAGGTGCCGTTGCGAATCAAAAACTCGTTGTTGCCGGAGGGCTGGATCTCAAGATAGTCATAAAACGACGCGATCTGCTTGATCTCGCCCCAGGGCTTGCCGCCTAAGATGCTCTTGTAGAGCTGCCCCTCACAGCATGCGGAGCCGATGATCAGCCCCTCGCGGTGCCTGACCAAATCGCTTTTGGCGATACGCGGCTTTTTGTAGAAGGTTTCGAGGTGGCTTTTGGAAATCAGCTTATAGAGGTTTTTGAGTCCGATTTGATTCTTTGCGAGAATTATCTGATGGAAGGTCGGCAGCTTTTTAAAATCGCCGCCGGCTATTTTGGTATTGATTTCGGAAACGTTGAAAATACCGAAATCATCGCCCAGACGGTTGCACAGCGAAACAAAAATCTTTGCCAGTATCGTGGCGTCGTCAGTCGCGCGGTGGTGGTTGAAGCTGCCCAGCCGCAGATAATTTGCGACCGTGTCGAGCTTGACATTTTTGATGTCGGGCAAGATCGCGCGCGCGATGGCGACCGTGTCGATCGAGGTGTAGGGATACGCCACGTGCATATTCTCGCACGCCTTGCGGATAAAGGAGGTATCGAACGGGGCGTTGTGCGCCACTAAAATGCTGTCGCCTGCAAAGGCAAGAAAGGCGGAGACAGCCTCCTTTTGAGAGGGCGCACCCCTGACCATCTCGTCGGTGATGCCCGTCAGCTGGGTTATCTTTGCCGGAATGGGCATGCCGGGATCGGCAAAGGTGGAAAAGGTGTCGGTGATCTCGCCGTTGACGACCTTGACCGCGCCGATCTCGGTGATCCTGTCTCGCAGTGCGGACAGACCGGTGGTTTCTATATCAAAACAAACAAAGGTGCCGTCGAGCGGCTCGTCCTGCTCACCCGAAACCGACTCGACCAAATCATCCATAAAGTAGGCTTCGATACCGTAGATGACCTTGATATCGCCGCCGAGCTTGTATTTGATGGTTTCCGCCTGCTTCATGGCGTCCGGAAACGCCTGCGCCACACCGTGGTCGGTGATGGCGACCGCCTTGTGGCCCCAGTCATAGGCACGCTGTACAAGCGTGCCGGCAGGCGTCAGCGCGTCCATCTGCGACATGTTGGTGTGCATGTGCAGCTCCACGCGCTTGGTCTCCGCCTTATCGACCACCTTGATCTTTTCGGCGGTGCCGATAGAAAAGGCGTTGAGCACGACTTCCTTTAAGAATTCGTCGTATTCTACATTGCCGCTCACCACGATCGTCTTGCCTGCCTTGAGCGAATCGAGCGCCTCGCTCTCCTTGACGCCGCAAAAGACCTTGGCGGTGATGGAGCCGGTGTAGTCGGAAATGTCGATCGTGATGATGGCATTCTTATTGTTTTTTGTAATGCGTTTTTCGGTTTCGATGACGTCGCCCCACACCACGGCGCCCTTGGTGCCGTCGCTGAGCGTTTTGATCGGCGTCATCTTGCCGCGAATGCTTCTGCCGTACAGCGGACGGACAGAGGAGCGCAGGATCTGCGGCGTCAAAAAGGAGCCTTCGCGGATCTCGATCTCTGTCACGGCGTCCTCAGCCTGGCGCTCGCGGATGGTCTCGGCGATCTCCTCCTCTTCTTTGAAGAAGTCCGCCGCCTTTTGCAGCTTTTCGCGCTTGATTTGCTTGTTGGCGCTCTCGATGACCTGCTTGTATTCATCGCTTTTGGTGTCGATCTCAAAGGTGCCGGTGTATTTGACACGCACCTCCATGTCGAATTCGTGCTTGATCCGTTCCCGGAGCAAGCCGTCAAAATTTTTGGCGTCGAGCAGCGCCTTGCCGCCGTTATGCATCTCGATCACCAACAGATCGCCGTCAAGCCTGACGTCGGCATTGTTGAGCGTGCCGTTGATGCTGGGGGTCTCGCGCCGGACCGCCGCATAGAGCTGGGGAAAATAATCCGCCGTAAACAGCCCTGCGCCGAAGTGCGGCATGATGCAGACGGACGCGTCGAGCAGTTTGCCGTAGGTTTTTTCGGCGTTATGCATTTCCTCTCTCGGCAGCAGCTCGGGAAAATCCACATAAAACGTGATCAGGCGCACATCATTATGGATCGTCGCCTTTGTGACCGTTCCCCTTGCGACCCGCGGCGAAACCTCACCGCCCGTCACAAGCGAACAAAATATCTCTTCAAGTGTCTTCATTCAACTTCCTTTTCACCGGCGCAGGCGCCGTCGGGCGCTCTCTCCGCCTCATGCAGCAGGGCGCACAAATGCACCGCAGCTGAACGGCGGGACAAAAGCCGGCTCTTTCCTATACCTTTCCTATCTGTTGTCCGTTACAATTCTGTTTATCTTTCAAATACCTTGTTTTTTATATTCTTTTATAGCTTTTCGATTTCTTCCATTAACGCGTCCACGAGCCTGCTTTCATCGACCTTGGCGATGACCTCGCCTTTTTTGAAAACCAGACCGCAGCCGTCGCCGCCTGCGATACCGATATCGGCCTCTCTCGCCTCACCGGGTCCGTTCACAACGCAGCCCATCACGGCTACCTTGATGTTTTTGGTGCAGCCGCGCAGACGGTCTTCTACCTCATTGGCGATTTTTACCAAGTCGATCCGCGTTCTGCCGCAGGTCGGGCAGGACACAAACTGCACGCCGCCCTCCTTCAGATCGAGCGCACGGAGAATATCGTCCGCCGCGTAGACCTCACGAACCGGGTCGGCGGTGAGCGATACGCGGATGGTGTCGCCGATGCCCTTGGTGAGCAGCGCGCCCAGTCCTGCCGCCGACTTGATGACGCCCATGCGCTCGGTGCCTGCCTCGGTCACGCCGAGATGGAGCGGATAGTCGCACTGCGCCGCCGCCAGCTCATACGCTTGGATCATGGTGGACACGGTGGAGCTCTTCATGGACAGCACGATGTCATAAAAATCGAATTTTTCGAGCAGCGAGGCGTGGTAGAGCGCACTGTCGCAAAGCGCCTGCGGTGTGGGATGGCCGTACTTTGCCAGTATCTCTTTTTCGAGCGAACCGGAATTGACGCCGATGCGGATGGGGATACCGCGGCTTTTGCAGGCGTCCGCGACCGCCTTGACGCGGTCGTCGGAGCCGATATTGCCGGGGTTGATGCGGATCTTGTCTACACCGGCGGCACATGCCTCCAGCGCGAGCTTGTAATTAAAATGAATGTCGGCAACGATGGGCACGCTGACCGCTTCTTTGAGAGCCGGGATCAGCCTGACCGCGTCCATATCCGGGATCGCGGCGCGAATGATCTGACAGCCTGCCTCCTCCAAGCGCTTTGCCTGCGCCACGCTGCCCTCAATGTCGGTCGAGGGAACGTTGAGCATGGACTGCACGCTGACGGGAGCGCCGCCGCCGATCAGCACATTGCCTGCTTTTACCTGAATCTTACTACCCATAACTGCCTCCGATCTTTTAGGTCATGCTGTCAAACCCTCCTGTGAAGAGCTTGAAAATATCATTAAAGGAAACAAATACGATCAACAAGATCAACAGCGCCAAGCCGATGCCGTTGACGATATATTCCACCTTGCGCGGCAGGTGGCGGTGCGTGATCGCCTCTATCACCAGGAACACAAAGCGGCCGCCGTCGAGCGCCGGGAACGGCAGCATATTGACGATGCCGAGGTTGACGGTGATCAGCGCCATGATCATCACGATGTTGAGCACTGCGTCGCCGAAGCCTGTCTGCAAGCCGACAGCCGCCACATCGGAAACCGCTTTGGTGATGCCGACGGGACCCGACATGTCCGTGAGGTGGAAGCGTCCGCGCACCAGCAGCTCCAGAGACTTCCACACGCTCTTGGCAAGGCTGACGGTGCCGGTGAAGGTCTCCTCCATCACGGTGCCGAAATTCTTCTCCTTCGGGAGCAGATAAAAGTCGATGCCGACGGCGGTTTTGTCCTCGCCGGATTTGTAGGTGTAGAACTGCACGCCCTTTAGCTCCTGCTTTTCACCGTCGCGGATAACCGACACATCGCCGGTGTAGCGCAGGCGCTTGTCGCGCACCTCGATCTCCGGATAGGCAAAATCCTTTGGCTTTTCGACCTTGGCTGCGGTGTAGTAGCTGTCGATGATGCCCTTGAACAGGTTATATGCCTCTTCCTTGGAGGTCGCGGCGTTGATCTGCTTGGCGCCGGGCGGCAAAACCTGATAGTAGAGCGTGGAAGCTATTTCGTCGTCGATCAGCTTCAATTCATCGCGCATGGTGTAGATATAATTCGTCGCGTCGGTGCAGCAGTCCTGCTTAAAGACCGTGACAGACTGCGGATCCACCTCCTCGCAGGGCAAAAGCTGGATGCCGAGCGCGAGGTCGCGTGAATTGGCGACCGGATAGCCGCCGACGGAAACCACCTTGTCGCCCTCCCGCAGACCGGCGTTGGCGGTGTAGGCGTAGGGCGCAAAGCCGGAGATCGTGGTGTCGATAAACTCCGTCTGAAATGCCGTGACGATAAGCATCAGCAAAAAGCCGACGAGGATATTCATCACCGCACCGGCGACGATGATGATCATGCGCTTCCAAACCTTGGCGTTGTTGAAGGCGCGCGGATTGTCGCTGTCCTGGTCCTCACCCTCCATGGCGCAGTAGCCGCCGATTGGAAAGAGCCGCAGCGAATAGCGTGTTTCGCCCTTTACAAAGCTGAACAGCTTGGGACCCATGCCGAGTGCAAATTCGTTGACCTGCACGCCGGATTTTTTTGCCGTGATAAAATGCCCGAACTCGTGGGCAAAAATGATGAATTCAAATAAGAGTACGCCGATGATGATCAGCGCGATCGTGATTAAGACCTGCAAATATGATTCAACTCCAAAATAGTTTTCCGCAATTGAGCAACGACGCCGCCCTCCGTTCTACCCGGGCGTCAACCGATCATCCGCCGACATGCTCCGTCACAAAGGCGCGTGCCTGCCTGTCTGCATCTAAAATATCCTGCACGCAGGCGGGTGAAAAGTTCGGAATGCTGTCCACAGCGCCCATCACCAGCTCGCCGATCTCGAGGAACTTGATTTTTCCCCTGCGGAAGAGCGCGTTTGCCTCCTCGTTGGCGCCGTTGGCGATCGCCGTTGCCGCACCGCCCATGGCGAATGCCTTTTTGCAGGCACGCAGGCAGGTGAAGGTGTCGTAGTCCGGCTCAAAAAAGCTGAGTCTGCCGATTTGGGCGAGATCCAGCTCCGCCACGGGAGACGGATAGCGCATGGGATAGGTGATGGCGTACTGAATGGGAATCCGCATATCGGGCACACCGAGCTGCGCCAGCACCGAATTGTCGGTGAATTCCACCAGCGAATGAATGATACTTTCGCGGTGTACCACCACGTCGATGTCGTCGCCGCTGACGTCAAAGAGTCTGCCGGCTTCGATGATCTCCAAGCCCTTGTTCATCATGGTGGCGGAATCTATGGTGATCTTGGCGCCCATGCTCCAGTTGGGATGCCGGAGCGCCTGCTCGACCGTCACGCCGCGCAGCTCCTCCGTCGTCTTGCCGAAGAAGGGACCGCCGGACGCAGTGAGGATCAGCTTTTTGAGCACCTTTTTGTCGGGCATTCCCTGCAAGCACTGAAAAATTGCCGAGTGCTCGCTGTCCACCGGCAGCAGCCGGACGTTGTTCGCCCTGACCGCGTCTGTCACCAGATCGCCGCCTGCCACAAGCGTTTCCTTGTTGGCGAGGGCGATATCCTTCTTTGCCTGCGCGGCTGCGATCGTCGGCTGCAGACCGACCATGCCCACAACGGAATTGAGCACCAGGTCCGCCTGCGGCAGCTGTGCCGCCTCAACCAGACCGTCCATTCCGCTGCGCACCTTGGTGGCGGTGTCGGCAACGGCAATTTGCAGCTCCTTTGCCTTTTCTTCGTTAAAGACGACCGCCAGCGCGGGCTTATATTTGCGCACCTGCTGCTCGAGCAGCGTGATATTGTTTGCCGCTGTGAGCGCAGACACCTTTAGATCAAGCTTATCGACTACGTCCAGCGTTTGGGTACCAATGGAGCCGGTCGAGCCGAGAATAGCGATATTTTTCATAATTACACCAAAATTTGCAGGAACGGCATGAACTGTCCCAAAATCAACACCATCGGAGCCGTGAAGATAATGCTGTCGCAGCGGTCAAGCATGCCGCCGTGACCCGGGAAAACAGAGCCGTAATCCTTGATTTTTAAGTACCGTTTGATCAAGGAGAAGCTCAGGTCGCCGATCAGCGAAAGAACCGAATCGAGGATCGCAAGAACGACCAGCGCCGCAAAGTTGACATGTGCGGCTTCGTCGCCGCTGAACACGACGAACTGAAAAACAAGTCCCATGATCATTGCCGACGCCACGCAGAACACCGCGCCGCCGAGCACGCCTTCTACCGTCTTTTTGGGACTGATATTGGGGCAAAGCTTGCGTCTGCCGAACTTGCTGCCGATAAAATAGCCGCCGCCGTCCGCCATCCACGGAAGAAGGAATATCAATACAAAGAAAAAGCTGACGCTGTAGCCGTTGCCGACGCAGGCAAGCGACACGGCGCTCATGCCGAAGGTGATGAGAAGGGTGCCGAACAAAGCATAGGCGAGCATGCCGTATGAGAGCTTTTTGTGGTAGACAAGACTCACCACAAAGCCCAAAACCAAAAACAAGAAGGTCAGCATGTAGGTCAGGGTAGCTTCGGTGACAACGATCGGCATGAGCAATGCATACAGCATGCATACAATGCTGAGCGGAACGATGCTGTTGAGCTTTCTGGCTGCCAAATATTCAAGGACCATCCAAGCGGAGGCCAACCCTACCACGATACCGATGAGCGGATGCCACAGCTCCGCCAATATCATCACCAGCACGACTGCCGGTATTCCGATCGCCGCCGTCAGCAAACGCGGCTTTAATGACTTCATAATAATCTCCCTATGCCTTTCTGCCCTCTCCGTCCCTCACTGTTTGAGGGCAGGAGCGACGAGGGCGCCGCTCCTGCGCAAAGCGTTTAAGGAAGCTTTGATCCGTTCGGCGCACCATCGTCAGGCGTGAACGGATCGGCGGCTCCTTGATAAAACACACATTCAATCAGACACCGCCGTAGCGGCGGTTGCGGCTTGCGTAGATACGCAGTGCCTCATCTAAATCCGCCTTGGTAAAGTCCGGCCAGAGCTTGTTCATGATCACAAACTCCGTGTATGCCGACTGCCAAAGCATAAAGTTGGAAATTCGGTATTCGCCGCTGGGGCGGATGATCAGATCCGGGTCGGGCTGACCGGCGGTGTAGAGATGATCCGCGACCAGCTGCTCGGTGACGTCCGCAGCGCGGAGGCTGCCGGCTTCCACCTTTGCGCAAATATTTTTGACAGCGCGCACGATCTCGTCGCGGCTGCCGTAGTTCATGGCGATATTGAGCACCATGCCGGGTCTGTTCTTGGAGCTTTCTTCATTTTCGTCCATCAGCGCCTGCAGCTCCGGTGAAAAACCGCTTTTGTCGCCGATAAAGCGCACGACGATATCGTCGTCCTGAAAGTCCTCCAACGCCTCTTTCAGATAGGACTTGAACAGTCCCATCAGCGCGCCGACCTCATCCTCGGGGCGCTTCCAGTTTTCGGTGGAGAACGCATAGACCGTCAGATAGCGGATGCCCACCTGCGAGCAGTAGCGCGTGATGGTGCGAAAGGTCTGCGCGCCCTCGCGGTGCCCTGCCTTGCGCGGCAAACCGCGCTGCTTTGCCCATCTGCCGTTGCCGTCCATAATGATGCCGACATGCTTGGGCAGCACCAGCTCCTGCGCGAGCGCCGCGCCGGCGCCGGAGTCGTCTTTTTTATTCTTACCAAAAAGCGCCATTTTACAGCTCCAAAACCTCTTTTTGCTTGTCGGCTGAGATCTTGTCGATCTTCTTGGTCATCTTGTCGGTCAGGTCCTGGGTCTTTTTCTCGCCGTGCTTGAGGTCGTCCTCGGTCAGCTCGCCTGCCTTTTTCATCGCCTTGAGCTTTTCGATGGTGTCGCGTCTGACGTTTCTGACCTGCACCTTGGTCTCCTCGGCGATTTTTTGCACATCCTTGACGATGCCCTTACGTCTTTCCTCGGTGAGAGGCGGGAAGATCAGGCGGATCACCTTGCCGTCGTTGTTGGGGTTGATGCCGATGTCGGACTTTTGGATCGCTTTTTCGATCTGTCTTAACACAGAGGCGTCCCAAGGCTGCACAATGAGTGTGCGCGCTTCGGTGACCGAAACAGCCGCCAGCTGGTTGACGGGCGTGGGTGCGCCGTAGTAGTCAACCTTTACCTTGTCGAGAACCGCGGGATTGGCTCTGCCGGCTCTGATCTCCGCGAATTCCTGACACATGTGGTCAACGCGTCTGTTCATTCTTTCCTCTGCTTTTTTTAATTGCTCTTTCATGCTTACGCCTCCTGATGTAGAAAAATGAATGATTTATCCGTTATTTACGATCGTTCCGATATTCTCGCCGCAGACCGCGCGGTAGATGTTCTCGGGGTCGTCGATACTGAATACGAGGATCGGCAGATCGTTATCCTTGCAGAGCGCGGACGCGGTGCTGTCCATGACGGCCAGATCCTTTGCAAGCACCTCCTGGAAGGAGATGGTCTCGAACTTTTTGGCGTCGGGATTCTTTTTGGGGTCGCTGTCATAGACGCCGTCCACCATGGTCGCCTTCAAAATGACGTCCGCTTCGATCTCCACCGCACGCAGCGCCGCCGCCGTGTCGGTGCTGAAGAACGGGTTGCCGGTGCCGCAGCCGAAGATAACGACATTGCCCCTGTTGAGATGGGCGACCGCCTTGTTGCGGATATAGGGCTCCGCTACCTGGTGCATGGCGATAGCGGTCATCACGCGCACATTGACGCCGAGCTGCTCGAGCGCGTCGCACACGCCGAGGGCGTTGATGGTGGTCGCCAGCATGCCCATGTGGTCGGCACGCGTTCTGTCCATCTCGCCGGAGCTTCTGCCGCGCCAGAAATTGCCGCCGCCGACCACGATGCCGATCTGCACACCGGCATCCGCGCACTTCTTGATCGCCTCACAGATTTTGGTGACGATATCAAAGTCGATGCCGTGCTTGGCTTCACCGGCGAGCGATTCTCCGGACAGCTTCAACAATACTCTCTTATATTTGGGTTGCATACATAACACCTCATTATTCATAATTAATGATATTATACAATATATCAGAAATAAAGTAAAGACAAAACACCAAATATTTTCTGAATGCACACACGTTTTTCACGCAAAAGGATGCGCGGTTTTTTTCGTGATATGACAAAAGGCACGACCGGCGTGCCCTTATTTGTTGTCTTTCGTATTGATTTGTTGCGCTCTTTGGAGCAGTTTTTCGCGTTCATTGGGCAGCTGTCCGTCTATCACCTCGTTGAGCAGACGGTCCAGCGCTGCGCCGACGGCTCTCCCCTCCTTGTAGCCGAGCGCCATGAGGTCGGTGCCGTTCACCGCCAGATCGCGCAGCGTGACGCATGCGCGGCTGCGGATAAGCTCCTCAAACTGCCGCTGCGCCAGCGCGGTCGCCGCAAGCTTTTCGGCGCGGTGATAGTCCGACTGTGCGCCCACGTCCGCCCTCTGCACGGCAAACAGCCTGCGCGTATTGGCTTCGCCGAGCTTTTGGAGAACGCGCTTGACCTGCCTTTGGGTGCCGTCAAAACGGATATCGTGCGCGATGATCAGCTGCAGACAATCCGCCGTGAACGCGTTGGGAAAGGTCAGGCGCTTCAAGATGACGGACGCCATGTCCGCGCTGATCTGCTGGTGTCCCTTAAAATGACGGCTGCCGTACCGGTCTGTCGTGCAGGCACGCGGCTTGCCGATGTCGTGCAGCAGCATGGTGACGCGCAGCAAGGGGTCGCGCTCGATCGCTGCCACGGCATGCAGGGTGTGTCCCCAAACGTCATAGCAGTGATGCTTGTTTCTCTGCTCAAAATCAAAGGCCTCGCGCAGCTCCGGGATCACGGTGGCGAGAACATCGCGGAACGCATCAAAAACCGGCAGAACATGCTCGCCGCAGACGGCGCCGGTCAGCTCAACGCGGATCCGTTCGGCTGCGATATGATGCAGCAGCGCCGCATTGCGGTGGATCGCGGCGGCGGTTTTTGGCTCGACCGCAAAGCCGTAGGTGGCGGCAAAGCGCACGCCGCGCAGAATGCGCAGGGAATCCTCCCTGAACCGCTTGTCCGGATCGCCTACACAGCGCAGGAGACCGTTTTTCAGATCCTCCCTGCCGCCGAAGGGATCAAAAAAGCCCTGTTCGTCGTTATACGCCATGGCGTTGACCGTGAAGTCGCGCCGCGACAGATCGAGCGCCAGATCATCCGTGAAGCTCACCTGCTCGGGATGGCGGTTGTCGGCATACACGCCGTCAACACGGTAGGTGGTGACCTCATACGGCTCCTCTCCGACCATCACGACCAGGGTGCCGTGCTTCAGACCGAAGTCATGCGTCACATGATCGCTAAAAACCGCGCGCATTTCTTCGGGCTTGGCGTTGGTGCAGATGTCCCAGTCGTGCGGACAAAGCCCCAGCAGCGCGTTGCGCACACAGCCGCCGACCGCAAACGCCTCAAAGCCGTGCGCCTGCAGCTGATGAATGATTTGATTTGCTTCGGGTTTGATCGTCAGTTTTACCATATCACTTTTTTCTGAAAACAGCGGACAGTCTTTTGGATTTTTCTATATAATGATCCGCTACGTTGTAGAGCAGATTGAACACGACCGCCGACACAGCGCACAGACCGAGCAGCAGCATGAGCGACGGAAATTCCAGCGGCACCAGTGAAAAGAAATTGTGGAAGAACGAAAAAGCGATCACGACGCCCGTTACGCTGACTGCCATCATGGCGGCGCGCAGCGCGTTGAACGGAATGGACAGGCGCACGATCAGCAGCAGGCAGACAAAGGAAGTGATGGTGACTGCCATGGTGGAAAGCTGCTCCTGCGATATGCCCAGCACGCCGCTCAGCAGCGCCGTGGTGATGATACTCAGAATGACGCAGATCGCCGCAGGCGCCGCTCTGGAGATGATATTATAGGTAAAGTTGCCGCGCACGATGTTTTTGTTCGGCTGCAGCGCGAGCACAAAGGACGGAAGCGCGACCGTCATGGTGCTGATCAGGGAGAGCTGGATCGGCTGGAACGGATAGCTCAGCGGCGAGAACATAAAGAACACCGCCAGCGCGATGGAATACATCGTTTTTACCAGATAGAGCGAGGAGCTGCGCTCGATATTGTTGATGGTGCGTCTGCCCTCGGCGACCACATGCGGCATGGCGGCAAAGTCGTTATTGACAAGCACCAGCTGTGAGACGTTGCGTGCCGCTTCGCTGCCGGACGCCATCGAGACGGAGCAGTCCGCTTCCTTGAGCGCCAAAACGTCGTTGACGCCGTCGCCGGTCATGGCGACCTTGTGACCGTTCTTCTTGAGAGCCAGCACGAGCTTTTTCTTTTGCGCAGGCGTCACTCTGCCAAACACATTGCAGCGCTCCGCCACCTCTTCCAGCTCCTCGTCGGTCTTGACGGTCGTCATATCGACTGCCTGATCGGCGCCTTCGATGCCGGTGTCGAGCGCGATATTCCTGACGGTTTTGACGCTGTCGCCCGAAATGACCTTGAGCGTCACGCCCTGTTCCTTGAAGTAATCAACGGTCTCGCACACGTTGTCGCGCAGCTTATCCTTGATGAGGATAAGCGCCATCGGGTGCAGATCCTCGGGGATCGCATTGGCGTCAACAGGCAGATCGGAGGAACCGAGCACCAAAATGCGCACGGTTTCGGTGATTTGATTGATCTTTTCATAGATCTCGGGATATTTTTCTTTATCGGAAAATACAAACTCCGCCGCGCCCATAATATAGGTTTTTCCGTTGGCAAAGGCGCCGCCCGACCACTTGGTTTCGGAGGAGAACGGCACAAACTGTTTGCAGGCGACCGGCTGCACGCCCTGCACATAATCGCCGACAGCCTCGGAGGTGGCGTTGCTCTCGTCGCTTGCCGCGACGATGGACGCCAGCGCGGTCATGATCTTGTCGTCGTTGGTGTTGAGGTTGATCACCTCATGGACATTCATGCAGTCGGCGGTGAGGGTGCCGGTCTTGTCGAGACAGAGCACATCCACACGCGCCAGAGTTTCGATGCAGTACATCTCATTGACAAGCACCTTTTTGCGCGACAGGCGAATGACCGACACAGCCAGCACCGAGCTGGTCAGCAGGATCATGCCTGCCGGGATCATGCCGACCAACGCGCCGACCGTTGTCACCACGCTTGCCTGAAAACCGCGGTCGTGAACGAAATAGCTGCTGGAAAAAAGCGCCGCGCCGACAGGGAAAATAATAACGGAGCAAATGCTGATAATAAATTTGAAGGATTTGAGGATCTGTGAATTATTCTTTTTGATGTATTTGGCTTCGTTGTTGATCTTTGCGGCATAGCTGTCCGCGCCGACGCGGTTGACACGGCAGTAGCAGGAGCCGGCGGCAATAAAGCTGCCCGACAGCAGCTCGTCGCCCACCTGCTTTTCGATCAAATTGGACTCGCCGGTCAGCAGGCTTTCGTTCGCCT
This sequence comes from uncultured Eubacteriales bacterium, assembly GCA_900317315.1. Taxonomy (GTDB): domain Bacteria; phylum Bacillota; class Clostridia; order Oscillospirales; family Acutalibacteraceae; genus Ruminococcoides. Next base: position 19,665 of record ONGI01000001.1, on the reverse strand, counting down.
TGCAGCTGCCGCGGATCAAAATGCAGTCGGCAGGCACCTGATTGCCGCGCGCAAGGACGATGATGTCGTCGAGCACCAGCTCCTCCTTGTAGAGCTGCACGGTCTTGCCGTCGCGCAGCACATCGAGCTTGCTCTCGGTGAGGATCGTCAGGGTGTCCACGCTCTTTTTGGAGCGCAGCTCCTGCACGATGCCGATGATCGTGTTGGCGGCAATGACCAGCATGAACAGCAGGTTTTTGTAGGAGCCGACACACAACAGCGCGATAAACAAAATCACATTGATGATATTAAAAACCGTGCAGATATTGTCATAAAAGATCCGTTTGACGGATTTGGTTTTGACAGTGGAAGCGGTGTTGATCAAGCCCTTTTCCTTTCGCTCCTGCACCTCTTGCGACGTCAAGCCGCGCAATTCTCTCTGTTTTTCTTCCATAGTAACCCTCTTGATTTGAAAATATTGAATAATTATAAAAATATTGCGTATTCACAAGCCGTTCAGCGCAAAAACGGCATCCGGCTGCCAATATCTTTTTTAATAACTCAAAAAGCCTGTCTTTTTTATTATAAACGGAAATGATAAAAAAGGCAACAGAAAGAAGGTGAAATTTTAATGAATCTTTATCAAAAAAAGGCAAAGCGTGCATGGCTCGCACTCGTGCTGGCGGCAGTCATGACGGGCTCTCCCCTGCCGGCGCACGCCGCGACAGGAAAAACCGTGGTGCTCGGCGGTCAGCCGTTCGGCGTGCGGTTCTTCGGCGACGGCGTGATGGTGGTGCAGACGGAGGAATTTTTCAGCGGCGGACGCTACGTCTGTCCGGCGGAGGACGGCGGCTTGAAGGTCGGCGATATCATCAAACGCGTCAACGGCACCGAGGTCAAAACCAACGAGGAGCTGCAGCAGGCGACGCTCGGCTGCGGCGGCGAAGCGGTACGGTTTACGGTTTTGCGCGGCGGCAAGGAGCTGATCAAGACTGTTGTGCCGCAGCAAAACGCCACCGGTGTGTATCTGCTCGGCGCTTGGGTGCGCGACAGCTGCGCCGGGATCGGCACCGTGACCTACTACGACCCCCAAAACGGCAGCTTTGCCGCACTCGGTCACGGCATCTGCGACAGGGACACGGCGGCGCTGATGCCGCTCGGCAGCGCGGAGGTGGTGGAGGCAAGCATCCACTCCGTCACCAAAAGCACGCCGGGCGTTGCCGGCAGTCTGAACGGCTGTTTTTCCGACAAAACCCTCGGCAATCTGACACAAAACACCGAGACAGGCGTTTACGGAACAACAAACGACAATCTTTTGCAGCAGGGCTCGACGCTTGAGATCGCCGAAAACAACAAGATACACGTCGGCAAAGCACAGCTCTTTACCACCGTCAGCGGCGAGAGCTGCGCCTGCTATGAGGCGGAGATCACAAGGATCTGCAACTGTGACGCAAAATCAAATGAAAATTTTGTCATAAAGGTTACAGATTCGGAGCTTTTGTCGCGCTGCGGCGGCATCGTGCAGGGCATGAGCGGCAGTCCCATTGTGCAGGACGGCAAGCTGGCAGGTGCCGTGACCCATGTGTTTCTCGAAACCCCCGAGGAAGGTTATGGTATTATGGCGCAAAATATGGTGTCGAATTATCAGAGTTAGCACAATATATGGTGCTTTTTTGTATTTTTCACTATTATTGTAAAAAAATTTTTGAAAAAAATTTAAAAAAGTTTCTGGAAACTATTGCCAAGTTTACCATTTTGTGGTAATATATTCTCACAATAAAATTTTGATGGGAGACTCAACATGGACAATAGTATTAAATTGATGATCACCGAGGACGCTGCCGAATTTGATAGAGAAAATCTTGAAAAGTTTCAAAATTTTAATATTTCTATCAGCTTTTGCTCAAAGGACGGCGAGGAGCTTTGCAGCCGCATCATGCAGGAGGAGCCGGACGTGGTGCTGATGGAGGCGCTGATGACGCGTTTGGACGCCATCGGCGTGATGCGCAGCATCAAACGACAAAAATGCAGGCAGCCGATCTTTATGGTTTTTTCCGCCTATCACTCTGCGGTGCTCGAACGCGAGATCATGAACAGCGGCGCGGCTTACTTTTTGCTCAAGCCCTACGACATTGCACAGCTCTGCGAGACGGTGCGCCTGATGTCGAAAAAGAGCGAGCGCCTGCTGCGCATGCCGATCAGCGTGGACGCGTTCGGCATTGAGCTGAAGGTGACGGAGATCCTCCACGAGATCGGCGTGCCGGCGCATATCAAGGGGTATCACTATCTGCGCGATTCGATCATTATGTCGGTGGAGCGCCCTGAGATCATCAACGCGGTCACCAAGCAGCTCTACCCTGCCGTCGCCAAAAAGTATGACACCACATCCTCGCGTGTGGAACGGGCGATCCGCCACGCGATCGAGGTAGCGTGGGACAGAGGCGATATCGACGTGCTGAATTCCTACTTTGGCTACACGATCCACAACGACCGCGGCAAGCCCACCAACAGCGAATTCATCGCCATGATCTCCGACCGCCTGCGCCTGCAGATCAAAAACGCGTCTTGACGCTGCTAATATAGCTGCAACAACACCCGACCGGTGATCCGACAATTGTTTCTGTTTTCAAAAAGCTCCCCGTTTGATATAACCGTCAAACGAGGAGCTGGTTGTTTTTTGGGGTTATACTAATCTCAGATAAAAAGCGGACAATCTTTGCGATCAATTTTTTATTTGAGTTAAGTATGAGTTACCCTCCTTGCTTTTGCATTTAAAAAACAAGACACCCGATAACGGGTGTCTTGAATCAATCTTTATGTTGGCAGATAACTGCCCTGTGCTAAAAGAATCAGTTAGCGATGATTTCCTCGGTGTCCTTATCAAAGATGTGGAGCTTGTCAAGGCTGAAGCAAACCTTGATCTTGTCGCCGACCTTGGACTTGGAGGTAGGAGCAACGCGCGCGGTAATGGGCTGACCTGCGATATTAACATACAGATAAATTTCAGCACCCATCAGCTCGGTTACGTCAACGGTAGCGTCAAACTGCATGATGGCCTTGTCCAGCTCTTCCTGCTCGTCGTGAACATGCTCGGGACGGATACCAAAGATGACTTCCTTGCCGACATACTTCTCGAGAGGATTCTCCTTGCTGTCGTTGGGATGGAGCTTGTCTCCGCGGCACTTGTCAGCCGGAACGGGAACTTCGTATTTGTCGAACTTGAGGACAAAGTTGTTGCCCTTCTTGTCAACGGTCGCGTTGATGAAGTTCATCTGAGGCGATCCGATGAAGCCTGCTACGAACATGTTGCAGGGATAATCATAGAGGTTCTGCGGGGTGTCAACCTGCTGGATAACGCCGTCCTTCATAACGACGATCCTGGTACCGAGCGTCATAGCCTCGGTCTGGTCATGGGTTACATAGATGAAGGTGGTGCCCAGTCTCTGATAGATCTTGGAGATCTCGGTACGCATCTGTGCACGGAGCTTTGCATCCAGGTTGGACAGCGGCTCGTCGAGAAGGAATACGCGGGGATCACGAACGATGGCACGACCCATGGCAACACGCTGTCTCTGACCACCGGACAGAGCCTTCGGCTTTCTCTCGAGGAACTGCTCGATACCGAGGATCCTGGCAGCCTCAACAACTCTTCTGTGGATCTCGTCCTTGGGCATCTTTCTGAGCTTCAGACCAAACGCCATGTTATCATAAACGGTCATATGCGGATACAGAGCATAGTTCTGGAATACCATTGCGATATCTCTGTCCTTGGGAGCAACGTCATTTACGAGGGTGTCGCCGATGTACAGCTCGCCCTTGGAAATATCCTCGAGGCCTGCAATCATTCTCAGGGTTGTGGACTTACCGCAGCCGGAAGGACCTACGAAGATGATAAACTCTTTGTCAGCGATTTCAAGGTTGAAATCCTTAACGGCGGTTACATTGCCGTCATAAATTTTGTACACGTTTCTTAATGATAAACTTGCCATTTAAAAATACCTCCGTTATTTGTAATAGATTTATTACATATATAAATATAGCACTTTTCGCAAGTTTTTACTATACTGATTTTAACTAAATATTTCGTCTGTATTTTATTTAAATTAATTACAAAGTAAAAATTTTGGATTAAATTTAGTACATATTGCCGAAAAAAATCTGAGAAATTTCCAAATTTGTCAAAGATTTACAGCTTCCTATGGGCAAATTGCTATCAAGATACAAATTTCCGACAGATATTCGTTGAAGGTGCACAACTTTTCTTCCACAAATAGCAAACATCTTCTTAACCTGATGGAATTTTCCCTCGCAAATGCCGACCTGTGCGACGCATTTATCGCCGCCGTCCGCCACACGCAGCCTTGCCGGCATACAGCGCGTGCCGTCCGCAAAGACGATGCCGTCGCGAAAACGCGCTGCCATCTCCTCCGTGACCGCGCCGTCGAGGTGCGCGATGTACTGCTTTTCGACATGCTTTTTGGGCGAGAGCATACGGTGTGCAAAATCGCCGTCGTTGGTGAGGATCAGCAGCCCCTCGGTGTCCTTGTCGAGCCTGCCAGCCGGAAACAGCCCGCGGTTTTTCCACTCAGCCGGCAAAATGTCGATGACGGTTTTGTCGCGCTTGTCCTCGGTGGCGCTCACCACGCCCGCAGGCTTGTTGAGCATGAGATAGACAAAGCGCTCGCCGACGGCCTGTCCTCTCACCAGCACCTCTGCCGCGTCGCTGAGCTTTGTTTCCGGTTTTTTGCAAACGGCGCCGTCAACCGTGACAGCGCCGCTCTTTATCAATTGCTGCACCTCACGGCGGCTGCCTGTGCCGCGTGAGGCGAGATATTTGTCCAATCGTTCCATAATCATCCCAACGGCAGCAGTCTGCCGCCGTACTCTCCGTCTGTCAAATGACCGCCGATCACGCGGTTTTCTTTTATCAAAAGCACCGCATAGCGCACCTCGGCGTTTTGCAGCTCAAAGGTGAGCTGCTTTGCCTGCAGGCCGCGGTAGGGCGTCAAATCAAGCCCCGCCTGTTTTTGCAGCGCATTGTAGCGCGTATATACCTCGTCAAACTCTCCCGGGATGCGCACGGTTTTTTCCATCACCGGCACTTCGCCGGCATCCAAACCAAGCTGCCGAAAAAAAGCGCCGCAATCGTTGCCGTCGGTTTGGAGCGAAATGGTTTTTCCTCCGGAAACAGCGGTTTCGGGAGGCTTGTCTGTCAGGCGCACCACGGCGATGACACTCACAACGGCAAGTGCCGTCAAAGCCGCGCACACCACGGCAAGCAGCCTTTTGGATTGTTTTGACGAAACAGAAAGCGCAAACATCACATCACCCGTCCGATAAGCATATAGATAAGCATATATCTTATTTATATGCAAATGACGGGTGAATTATGACAAGCTATCAGCTGTTCAAAAGCGTGAGGATGTCGGCAGGCGTTTTGGCAAAGAGCTTGGCGCCCTCCCTTTTCATCTCCTCCACGGTGCCGTAGCCGTATTCCACGCCGATAAAGTCCACGCCGCATTCCACAGCGCCCTTTGTATCAAAATAGGTATCGCCGAGCAAAACGGTCGCTTGTCGGTCGCGCTCAAAATTGCCGCCGAGAGACGCCACCGCATAAGGAATCAAGTCGCGCTTGTCCTTGCGGCTGCCGTCCAGATTGGAGCCGCAAACCGCATCAAAATACTGCGACAGCTCGAGGATCTCCACGATCTCCCGGGCAAACGGCTCGTATTTGGAGGTGCATACCGCCAGCTTGCAGCCCTTTTCCTTCAGCGCGTTCAGCAGCTCCTCGATGCCCTCGTAGGCATAGTTGAGGTTTTTGCCGCGTCTGCGGTAGTAGCTGCGGTACAGCTGTGCGCCTATCTCCGCCTGCTCGTCGTCCAGCCCTACCAGATTCTTGAAGGTGTCGATAAGCGGCGGACCGATATAGGCGGTATAATCGTCCAGATCCGGCATCGGCACTTCGAGCTGCTTGATGGCGTGCTCCAGCGAAGCGCGGATACCCTCGGCACTGCGGCTGATGGTGCCGTCCAGATCAAACAGCACATAGGTGTAACGGTTAAACTTGGTGTCCGCTTTTTGTTGGAAGGACTTTGCCTTGACGCTGACGCGCGTGTGCGTGCCGCGTGCTATCTCGCCCTTTTGGTCGGCAGCGCTCACCTCAAATTCAAAGGTCCTGCCGTTCTGCGCAATCAGGCGTGCCGTCGCCGTGACCTCGGCACCGACGGGCGTGGGGCTGGTGTGGTCGATCGCGATGCGGGTGCCGACGGTCGTCAGCTCCTTGTTGCCGAGAAGCTCGTCGGCAAGCGAGGAGGCTGCATATTCCATCAGCGCCACCACGGCGGGCGTCGCCAACACATCCAAACTGCCGCTGCCCATAGCGCTGGCAAGCTGCGGCTGTTCGATCTTTTGGAAAACAGTTTTTTCAGTCATACAATCACCTGAAAAGTTATTTTTGTTGGTTATTCTGCATCTTTATCATACTATATATCGGCACATTTAGCAAGTGTGAAATCTTGCGGACAAGGTGCGCATTATTACAAAATATCAAAAATCATCCTTCTTTTCATCGCTTGCCGGAATGATCCGCGCAACAGCAAAAGCTGAGCTATCACCGCCTGTTACTCGGCAACCGAAAGCTGATAGACGGTCGTCTGGCGGTAGGTCTCGCCCTTTTTGAGCACCGTGGACGGAAACTGCGGATAGTTCGGCGAGCAGGGATAATGCTGCGCCTCCAGACAAAAGCCGCCGTATCGCGGATAGCGCACGCCGTTTTTGCCGTGAGCCGCCGTGTCGTTCTGAATGAAGTTGCCTGTATATAATTGTATGGCAGGCTCGGTGGTATAGGCAGTCAGGATGATGCCGGTACTGCCGCTCTTTGCCGTGGCAAAGCGGTGCAGGGCGCCGGTGCTGCCGTTCAGGATCAGGTTATGGTCATAGCCGCCGCTCTGCGTCAGCTGTGCTATGTCCGCACCGATCGGCTTTTCGCTGCGAAAGTCGAGCGCCGTGCCGTCTACGCTGTTGATTTTCCCTGTGGGGATCAAAGATCCATCCATATCGGTATAGCTGTCCGCGTCGATCTGAAGCAAATGGTTGAGCACGTCGGAGCCGTCCTGCCCGTTGAGGTTGAAATAAGCGTGATTCGTCAAATTCACGACCGTGTCCGCGTCGGCTGTCGCCGTGTAAGCGATCACGAGCGCATTGTCCGCCGTCAGGGTATAGCGCACCTCGCCGGTCAGCGTGCCGGGATAGCCCTCCTCCTCCGGCGGACTCACATAGCGGAACACCACGCCGCCGTCTGCCATCTCGCCGTCAAAGACGCGGCGTGCAAAAGCGCCGTGCAGATGGTGCGCACCGGCGTTCGGACGGAGCCGGACCATTTTGCCGCCGAGCGGAAAAGCTGCGTTTTTGATACGGTTGGCGTATCTGCCGACGAAGGCGCTGAAAAAGCTGCTGCCGTTTTCGTAGCCCTCCAGTGTGTCGTAGCCGAGCACCACATCGCGCGGAACGCCGTTTTTGTCAGGGATCACCATCCGCTGCACCGCACAGGCGTAGCTGAGGAGCTGCACGCACATGCCGTTTTCATTTTTCAATGTATATTGCGTCACCGCTTTGCCGTCTCCGGTCGAGCCGAACGGACGCACAGAAACCGTCGTCATGGTCTTCTCCTCACTTTTTGCGCTTTTTGTTCTCAATGACTTTGCCGATATACGGGAGAAAATCCTCCTCCCTGCCGACGGAAAAAGCGCCCTTTTTGAACGCGTAGACCATCTTGTCGTCGGTATAGACCCAGTAATAGTGCTTGGTTTCAAACGCCTTTTTGAAGTGTTCACACGCCACTTCGATCGGCTTTTCGCGGTCGGAGGAGCCGCTGATGAGCCTGCCGTCGCAGATCGTCGCCGTGACGGTGATGGTCCCCTTGTTGTTGGTGTCCTCGGCAAAGCGCGCCTGACTCGTTTTTATCGCAGAAAAGTAGCGAAAAAACATCACGAACAGCACGATGCCGCACATGGCAAAAATCGCCATATTCGCATAGAGGAGTCCGAACAGCAGCACCGACACCAGATTGACAACGAGCACGACGCCCAAAATGATAAAGACCGCCACGATCATCGGCGCGGTGAGATAGAGATAACGGTACAGCTCCTGTTCGATTTGGTATTCGCGCGGAAACTGACTGACAAAATCGGGATTCATAAACATGCCGCCTATCTAAATAATATGGTATAACGATCGTCAGCCTGCAAGCCTGACGATCATATAGTAACACAACAGGATACAACTTGCAAGAATCAGCGCCGGCTCAAAACCCGTTTGAGCCGGCGCCGGTGGAAATGGATGCATTAAAATGAAAAGGTGAAGGACATTCTAATACACTGTGATCAATATTCGGCACAAACAGGGGCGTTCGCCTTGGCTGACTCTTCGTCATACCAAATCAGGTTGTTGCCGGTTTGCTCGTCAAACAGCTGGATCAGGTCGGGAGCTACGTCAAAGTTGACAGTCTTGCCCATGGAAACATCCGCGCCGAGACCGATGGTCGGGATGACCATCACGATGCTGTCATCGCCGGAGGCGGCATGGATATTGTACTCGGTGCCCATCATTTCGCTGACTTCGATCTTGGCGGACAGCTTGCCGCTGCCGACGGTGATGTGCTGCGGACGAACGCCTGCTACGATGGAGGCAGGCTTTTGATCCTTGGACTTGAGCGCCTTCTGCTGGAAGTCGCTGAGTTCAAATTTGACACCGCGGATCTCTGCATAATACTTGCCGTTCTCAAGCAGGAGCTTGCTGCCCTTGAAGAAGTTCATAACGGGCATGCCGATGAATCCCGCAACAAAGAGGTTGACAGGCTTGTTGAACAGATCCTGCGGCGTACCGATCTGGTTAACGTAGCCGTCCTTCATGATAACGATGCGGTCGGCGAGCGTCATAGCCTCGGTCTGGTCGTGGGTAACGTACATAAAGGTGGTGTCGATACGTTTTCTGAGCTTGATGATCTCCGCGCGCATCTCGTTTCTGAGCTTTGCGTCAAGGTTGGAGAGAGGCTCGTCCATCAGGAAAACCTTGGGGTTACGGACCATGGCACGTCCGATGGCAACACGCTGTCTCTGACCGCCGGAAAGCGCCTTCGGCTTGCGGTCGAGGTACTGGGTAATGCCGAGGATGTTGGCGACCTCGTTTACCTTTTCGGTGATCTGCGCCTTGGGCGTTCTCTTGAGCTTGAGCGCAAACGCCATGTTGTCACGTACCGTCATGTGGGGATACAGCGCGTAGTTCTGGAAAACCATCGCAATATCTCTGTCCTTGGGGACGATATCGTTCATCAGCTTGCCGTCGATATACAGCTCGCCCTCGGAGATGCTCTCCAAGCCTGCGACCATGCGCAGGGTGGTGGACTTTCCGCAGCCGGACGGACCTACCAGCACGATGAATTCCTTGTCGGCGATCTCCAAGTTGACGTCGTGGACCGCAGTGACCTTGTTGTCATAGATTTTCTTGATCCCTTTTAAGATAACTTCCGACATAAGCCAGACTCTGACAGAATGGCCTCCGCCAAACTGCCTCGCGGGCAATTGCGCTGAATCACTCCGCATTACGACAGGTCTCCACGCTGCCGCACCGTGAGTCTAAACGGGGTTGACATGACCTCCTTCTGGATGTACGCCGCTCATACAGTGGAGTGAAACGGCGCCATAGAGATGAAATATAACCTTACCCATTTGTGCATTCCGCATAAGGTTGCTTTTAGTGTAAACGAAAAATGCAGAAATTTGTATGGCACAATGTCAGTAATACATGGATAAATGTTATCTATTTCATTTCAACAAATATGTCATTGTGTAATATTCCCAATTTGCCTTATGTTGTTTTATGCATATTTACGAAATGTTGACTGTGATTGTTAAAATTTTGTCAGTCCTGTCAAACGTAAATGCAGAATCTCAAAAAGCTATTATCATATTTGGTTATTTTTGGGAAAGTTGCCAATAATTCCATCCCGACAATTTCTCTATTTTTTATTCATAATGAGAACAGATTTTAATAAAGTATTATAAATGATAAATGGATTTTTGACTGAATATATCGCTTTTTTGACCTAAAAACGGAATAATTCTAACATTTTGCCATGTTTTGCTCACATTGCTCTATAGCAAAATGTTATATTAGAGTGTAGAATAAACTTGTGATGCACTAATGTAGCTAAGCTTAGTGCAAATTGCATAACAATAATATTATAGGAGGAAATGCAATGAAAAAATTAGCAGCAATCATTCTCGCAGCAATGATGACAGCAACCGCTCTCACCGCCTGCGGCGGCTCCGGCGGTTCCGATGGCGCCAGCAAGGACTCCGGCTCCAAGTCCGGCACCATCAACGTTAACATCTGGGACTCCAACCAGCAGAAGGGTATTCAGGAGATCGCCGACAAGTGGACAGAGACCTCCGGCGTTAAGGTAAAGGTCGAGGTCGTTGACTGGGACAACTACTGGACGCTCCTTGAGGCAGGCGCTTCCGGCGGCACCATGCCCGACGTTTTCTGGATGCACTCCAACACCGCGCAGATGTACATGGAGAACGACGTTCTGCTCAAGCTCAATGACTACATTGAGAAGGACAAGATCGACATGTCCAAGTACTATGAAGGCGTAAAGAACCTCTACACCCGTTCCGACGGCAACATCTATGCGCTGCCGAAGGATCACGACACCATCGCACTGCTCTACAACAAGGCTGTCTTTGACAAGTACGGCGTTGAGTATCCCACCGACAAGTGGACCTGGGAAGACATGTATGAGGCCGCCAAGAAGATCACCGAGGATTCCAACGGCGACATCTACGGCATGGCAATGAACACCTCCAACAACCAGGACGGCTGGTACAACCTGATCTACAGCTACGGCGGACAGGTCATCACCGACGATCACAAGGGCACCACCATCGGCTCCGACGAGAGCAAGGCGGGCATGGAAATGATGCGTAAGCTCCTCACCGTGGGCGCTCCGCAGTCTGTTGTTGCCGAGACCGGCACCGACTCCCTGTTCCAGTCCGGCAAGGTCGGCATGATCACACAGGGCTCCTGGATGATCAACAGCTTCTTCACCGCAGAAAACCACGCTGACTACGCTTGGGCACTCCTTCCCTATGCTGACCGCAACGGCAACGGCACCTGCGAGAAGGAAGAGCGCTGGTCTGCATACAACGGTCTTGGCTGGGCTGCTTCCGCCGCAACCAAGGATCCCGACTCCTGCGCAAGCCTCATCGAATACTTCTGCTCCGAAGAAGGCCAGAAGCTGCAGGCTGAAAAAGGCGTTACCATGGGCGGTATGACCGGCGTTTCCGACGCGTTCGCCAATGCTTTTGAAGGCATGGACATCAAGCCCTTCCTCGACGCTGAGAACTACAGCCTCTACTTCCGTCCCTACACCCGCAAGACCACTGTTTGGGAGGACGCTCTCCAGCAGGCAGGCGCATTCCTCGATCCCTGGCAGAAGCCCGACGACGCTGCTCTGATGGCTAAGGCATGCGACAATGCGCAGAAGATTATTGAAGACGCTATCGCAGCAGAATAATCCCCTTTTGCAAACGTGTTGAAATAACCTTTTTCATTGGTAAATACTCCGGCGGATCGCAGCGGCTACGGCGATTCGCCGGCTAAACTAAAAAGGAACCGCCGATCCGTTCACGCCCGACGGCTGCGAGGTCTGTGCACCGAACGGATCCGCGCTTTCCGAAACTTGCAAAGGAGGGAACTTATGAAGCAGAAAGCGCCCAAAGCAAAGCGTACCAAGGCGCAAAAACGAGAAGCCATATGGGCGTTGTGTTTTATCGCACCGACCATTATCGGCTTGATCATCTTAAACTTCTACCCCGCGATCGACACCTTATGGCAATCCTTCTGCAAAACAGGTGACTTCGGCAAGGGAAATATCTTTATCGGTTTCGAAAACTACGCAAAAGTATTTGTCGCTGAGGAAACCTGGCACTCCCTGTGGAACACCATCAAATATGCGCTGATCGAAGTGCCGTTCGGCGTTGTTATCGCGCTGGTTCTGGCTGTTTTCCTCAACAAGAAGCTCAAGGGAACCTCCGTGTTCCGCACCATCTTCTTCCTGCCCATGGTCTGCGCACCTGCTGCGGTCGCCATGGTTTGGAAATGGCTCTATAACCAGCAGTTCGGTCTGCTGAACAACATTTTCGGCACCGACATCGCATGGATCTCCGATCCCAAGATCGCTTGGATCTCCATCGGTATCATCGGTGTTTGGTCGGTAATCGGTTACAACATGGTCCTGTTTATCTCAGGCCTTCAGGAGATCCCGGGCGACTACTACGAAGCGGCTGAGATCGACGGCGCCACCGGCATCCGTCAGTTCTTCCACATCACGGTCCCGCTGCTTTCCCCGACGACCTTCTTTATCGTCCAGACCCGTATCATCGGCGCGCTGACCATCTTCGATTTGATGTTCATGGTCATGGACAAAACCAACCTCGCGCTCGAGAATACGCAATCCATCGTTTATCTCTTCTACACCTACGCGTTCACAAACGGCAACAAGGGCTACGGCGCCACCATCGTTGTGTTCCTGGTCATCTTCATTATGATCGTCACCTTCATTTTGCAGCGCGTTGAGAAGAAGCTCGTTTATCATCCGTAAGAAAGGGGAGCTGAATTATGCAAAGTGCCAAGGCCAGAAACATCGCCAGCAAGGTTGTGATGTATGTTGTCCTGATTATCATGGCGTTTATCATGTTGGTTCCGTTCGTCTGGATGATTTTGACGGCGCTGAAAACCAACCAGGAGGCAATCTCCGTTGATCCGTTCTACATCTTCCCTGCCCACGGCTGGCATTGGGAAAACTTCGGCGAGGTTTGGCAGAGCTATAACTTTGTTGTGCTCTACAAAAACACCCTGCTGATGATTTTGTTCCGCGTCATCTGCGCTTGTCTGACCGCTACCATGGCGGGCTACGCCTTCGGCAGACTGAAGTTCCCGCTCAAGAACTTCTTCTTTGCCCTCGTTTTGGTTCAGATGATGATCCCTGCCCAGATCTTTATCATCCCGCAGTATTTGATGGTCAGTAAGCTGGGCTTGCTCAACACCGTTGCCGGTCTTGTATTTCCGGGTATCGTCACCGCGTTCGGCACCTACCTGCTCAAAACAGGTTACGAAGGTCTTCCCAAGGACCTCGAAGAAGCGGCTGACATCGACGGCTGTAACATCGGTCAGCGCTTTTTGCGCATCATGATGCCCCTGACCCGTTCGTCGATGGTTTCGCTGGGTATCTTCACCGCGTTGTTCGCGTTCAAAGACCTCATGTGGCCGATGATTGTTTGCACCAAGGCTGAGACTACCACACTTTCTGCCGGTCTTGCAAAGATGCAGGGTCAGTTCAGCAACAACTATCCCACCATGATGGCTGCGGCTGTATTGGCTGTTGTACCGATGATCGTCATTTATGTTATCTTCCAGAAACAATTTGTTGAAGGTATAGCAACCTCAGGCGGTAAGCTGTAAGCACAACCGGAAAATCAGACGTGCTGCATATGCTGAATTAAAGAAAATGCCGGGGGTATCGGTTTGATATCTCCGGCTTTCTGTTAACAGAAATTCAAAAATTTATACAAAATATCATTGAACATACGACAAAAATCTGTTATTATTTATGAAAACCGATTACAATCCAAAACCGTTTTTCATAAATGATATAGGAGCTGCCGAGGTGATGCGCGTGAACGATGAAACCAAAATGTATGAAACCACAAAATACCGCTGTCTGGTCTATTCCAAACGGATCAGCGACGATATATATTTGAGGCTGTGCGGTGTGGAGCACTGCATTGCCGATTACAAATTCACCACGCTGGAGCGCTCCGGCTATCACCTGCACGTGATTTTGGAGGGAAAGGGCGTTCTCTGTGTAGACGGCAAGGAGCAGCATTTGCATTTTGGGCAGATGTTTATGACAAAGCCCGGCGAGGACACCTGGTACAAGGCGGACACAGAGGATCCGTGGGTGTACTGCTGGATGGCGTTTGACGGTAACCGCGCCAGGGAATGCGCCGAAAAGGCAGGCTTTTTTGACGGTATCAACGTGCTCGACTGCCATGTGGACCCGCAGAACTTCTACTCCCTGGTGCAGCGCATGCTCAACCAGGAGGAGCTCACGACCTCCTCTGTCTTTATGCGCACCGGTCTGCTGCTCGAATATATCGGGCTGGCGATCGACTCCTACGCCGATTCCGAGGCGGAAGTCCACAAGTCGCATGAGTACCACGCGGACGGCTATGTGGAATACGCCGCGAACTTTATCTGCGCCAACTTTGCGAACGTGACCATCAGCAGCGTCGCCAAGCACATCGGCATCCACCGCAGCTATCTGACCACCATTTTTAAGAAACGGATCGGCATTTCGCCGCAGGAATATCTGCTGCAATGCCGTTTGCGGCACGCGTGCAAGCTTTTGTCGGAAACGAATAATCCCATCCAGGAGATCGCACGCAACGTCGGCTACGACAATCCGCTGACCTTTTCAAAAATATTTAAATCTTATTACGGCATCAGCCCCCGCACCTTCCGCGAACAACAAAAAACCAAATCACAAGGAGAATGATTATGAGTATTCGTTTTGATGAGAGCACCAAAGCATTCACACTGGAAACCAAGACCGGCTGCTACCAGATGAAGGTAGACGAGCTGGGTTATTTGCAGCATTTGTATTACGGTCCCAAGGTCGGACAAACCAATATGTCCTATGCGTTCCGCACCTACGACCACGGCTTCTCCGGCAACCCCTATGATATGCGCCTCAACCGCGCCTACTCGCTGGACTCCATGGCGCAGGAATACACCTCCTTCGGGGTGGGCGATTTTAGGGTGACGAGCATTCGCGCGTCGTTTGCGGACGGCAGCCGCTGTGCCGAGTTCCGCTATGAATCGCATGAGATCTTGGACGGAAAATATGCGATCCCCGGGCTTCCGTCTGTTTATGATAACGGCGAAGAAGTGCACACACTCGTTGTGACGCTCAAGGATATCGCCGCGAATATCAAGATCAAGCTCTATTACGGCGTTTTTGCCGAACAGGATATAATCACGCGCGCCGCCGAGATCTTCAACTCAGGCAGCGACATCGTCTGGCTGCGCAAGGCATCCTCCATGTGTCTGGAGCTGCCCTTCGGCAAGTGGGATATGATGCACTTCCACGGCAGGCACTGCATGGAGCGCCAGCCCGAGCGCGTGCCGCTGTTCCACGGCATCCACACGATCGTGTCCGGCAGAGGCATGTCCAGCCACCAGCACAATCCCTTTGTGATCGTTTGTGACCGCGAAGCCACCGAGGACGCCGGCGCCTGCTACGGCGTGATGCTGATGTATTCCGGCAACCACAAAACCGAGATCGAGCGCGACCAGTTTGAAGGCGTGCGCATCGTGACCGGTATCAGTGACGACCGCTTCCGCTGGGAGCTCAAGCCCGGCGCGTCGTTCCATACGCCGGAGGTCATTTTGACCTGCGCCAACGGTCTGACACAGCTCTCCCACAACTATCACCGCCTTATCCGTCACAATGTCGTGCGCGGCACCTACAAGCTCAGCCACCGCCCTGTTTTGATCAACAACTGGGAAGCGACATATTTTGACATCACCGAGGAAAAGATCCTCTCCATTGCAGAAAAGGCAAAGGAGCTGGGCATTGAGCTGTTTGTGCTCGACGACGGCTGGTTCAAGAACCGCAACGACGACAACGCCGGTCTCGGCGACTGGATCCCCGACACCAACAAGCTGCCCAACGGCTTGGGCGGGCTGATCAAAAAGATCAACGCGCTCGGACTGCGCTTCGGCCTCTGGATCGAGCCGGAGATGGTGAACGAGGATTCCGACCTCTACCGCGCACATCCCGACTGGGCGATGCGTGCGCCGAACCGCGCGCCGATGATGAGCCGCAACCAGCTGGTGCTCGACCTGTCGCGTCAGGAGGTGCTCGACTACCTCTATGAGACGATCGCCGGTCTGCTCGAAAAATACAATATCACCTACATAAAATGGGACTTCAACCGCTCCATCTCGGATGTTTACTCCCACTCCTTCCCCTCTCCGCGTCAGGGCGAGGTGGCGCACCGCTACTATCTCAACCTGTACAAGCTCTATGACATGCTCACCAAGCGTTTTCCGCATGTGCTGTTCGAGGGCTGCGCCGGCGGCGGCGGACGTTTTGACGCCGGCATGCTCGCCTATTCGCCGCAGATCTGGTGCTCCGACAACACCGACCCCATCTCGCGTCTCAAGATCCAGTACGGCACCTCCTTTGCCTATCCGGCGTGCACCGTCTGCGCGCATGTGAGCGCTTCGCCCAACCACCAGACCGGCAGAAAGACGCCGCTCTCCACCAGAGGCGTGGTCGCCATGTCGGGTTCGTTCGGCTATGAGCTGGATCTGTCGCTCCTCACCGACGAGGACTGCGCCGAGATCAAGGAGCAGGTCAAGCGCTACAAGGAGCTGGAGCCGATCGTGCACGACGGCAAGCTCTACCGTCTGAGCCAAACCGGCGACAGCACGCACTACTATTCCTGGGAATATGTGAGTGCAGACCAAAACCGCGCGGTGCTGAATATCGTCGTCACCAATCCGCTGGCAAACTCCGCGCCTGTTCACGTCAGGCTCAAGGGCTTGCTGCCCGACGCGGTCTACCGCATCAACGATGAATTTGAATGCAACGGCTCCGCGCTGATGATCGGCGGCTACACCTTCCCGCGTCTGACGGGCGATTATCCTGCCATGCAGGTGGATATTATCCGCATCGACCGCTGAACGTCCGAAACACAACACAGGAGAAACGACATTGAACCCTAACAAAATCGTATGGTCTGAGGAAAAAGAAAAGATCAAGTCGCTGCCGTTTAAGGAAAAGCTGCAATATATCTGGGAATATTTTAAGATACCGATCATTTTGATTGTGTTTGTCCTCGGCTTCGGCACCTTTTTGATCGTCCGCATCAGCACCAACATTCCCGAAAACTGGCTGATGGTGACGTTCGTCAACACCATGGCAAAGGCAGGCACCGGCTCACAGCTGTGGGAGGACTTTACCGCTTACGCGGACTATGACCTCACCCAAAAGAAGGTCGAGTTCAACGCCGAGAGCTACTTTGACTACAAGCTGGACGAAGGCCGCGGCAATGCGTATTACAACGCCTTTGTCTCGCTGACGGATTCCGGCGAGATCGACGCTGTTACGATGGCGTCGGATTCGCTCCAAGCCCTCGGTCAGAGCGGCAGACTGTTTGATTTAAATGATGAAAAATGCGCCGAGCTGAAAAAGCTGTATGCCGACCGCTTTGTGTATTACACGCCGGTGGATGAAAACGGCAAAAAGCAGCAGCCGATCCCTGTCGGTATCGACATCAGCGACAGCAGGCTCGTAACGGAATATCACGTGTATTCCGGCAGCTGTGCGCTGGGCGTCGGCGCGCAGAGCAAAAACATAAAAGAGGTCGGAGATTTTCTCCGGTTCATCTTTGGGGAGGGATGAGTCATTCACGAAAAAATCAACTCATTTATGAGCAACGAAAGCCCCTTTGGCAGGCTGATGACGAAGGTCGGCATCATCATCTGCGCCAACCTGATGTTCATCCTGTTCAGCCTGCCCGTTGTGACGATCGGCGCATCCTTTACGGCGCTCTACCGCGTCATGTTCAAAACCATGCGCTCCGGCGGCGTGACCAATCCGTTTAAGCAATTCTGGATCGGCTTCAAAACAAACTTTTTGCAGTCCACCATCGTGTGGGTGGCGTATGCCGCGCTGATGGTGCTGCTGTATTTTGACGTCAGGATCTGCGCCAACGCAGGACCGCCCATCAGCTTTTTCCAGTACGGCGCCTATGCCGTCGCGCTGATCTTGACGCTCGTTTTGATTTACACCTTCCCCTCTATTGCGGCGTTTGAAGGAAAAATCAAGGAGCACATCCGCAACGCGATCTATTTTTCGTTCCACAAACCGTGGTTCATTCCGGTGAACCTGTTCTTTCACATCTTTCCGCTGTACCTCACCTACAGCGATCCGCATTTGCTGCCGCTGTATGCGTTTTGCTGGTTCTTCTTCGGCTTCGGCGCGATCGTCATGCTGACCGCGCGGCTGCTGATAAAGGACTATAACAAATATCTGCCGCTGGTGGACGACTTCGGCGACTTTATCCTCACCGAGGACGGCAAGATGATCATGCCCGGCACACCGGAGGAAAAGGCATATTTTGCGTCGCAAAACCCCTCCGGCGGTGAAAAGACCGAAGCAGAGATCTTGGAAGAAATGAAAATGCTTGATATGTAGGAGTTTTTGCTATGAACATTCAATTTTTACTCGAGGCGATCGACGCCGGAAAAACAGACAATCCGCTGGGCATTTTGTACGGCACCTCGCCCGAGGTTCTCCAGACCCAGCGCCTGCGCTATCAGCGCGCCATTCGCCGCTTTGCCGAGATCTTTCCGGGACGTGACGACGTTCAGCTCTTCTCCGCTCCCGGCAGGACTGAGATCGGCGGCAACCACACCGACCACCAGCACGGCTGCGCGCTGGCGGCAGCGGTGAACCTCGACGTGATCGCGGTCGTCGCGTTCCACGACGAGGGCGTGTCGACGGCAAGTTTCATCCACGCCTCGAAGGTGAAGCCCTCGCCGGAGGTAGAGCGGAACGTTTGAAAGGCATCCGGATCGCGCGTGACCAGACAGGCCCGGCTGCCGCCGAACCCACGGAATCCGGCAGAGCCGCTGTCGGCGGGAATGCCGACTTGCGGAGGCGTATCGTCTGTCAGAACGGCGCGGTACTGACTCTGGCGGAGCGTTGCCTCCAGCGAGTAGGAGCCTGCCACGTCGCGTCCGTCCATGTAGACGCCGCCGGAGACGTTCATCGGCCAGAGGGCGAGCACGTCGGTCGCCGCGCTTCCGCCCTCCTTGCACATCAGCTGGTCGGCGGTAAGGACCGTCCCGCAAACGCGCCAGCAGTCGAGGTTTCCGTGCATGACCTGAGTTTGCGAGGAGACTTCAAAGAACTTGAAATCATCTTGAAAGACCGTGGCCGGATCGACGGTACGGGTGTTCTCATGCGTTCCCGAAACTTCGCCGTCGATGTAGCAAGTCCAAAACCCGCGCCCGTTCGGCCCACCGTCCGCGTCATACGAAAGTGCAATGTGGTGCCACTCGTGCTCGCGCCCGGTCAGGTTACCGAAATTGACTGATGAGAAGAGATTCCCGTTCTTGTCCTGCACATGAAGTCCAAGTGAAGTAGAGGTGGGATGTGCGTACATTTGGAATACCCAGCCGATGTTTCCACTGTCGAATCGTGTACCGCAGATGTGCTGATAATTCTCCGGACAAGACGAACTGCGGCGTTGCGGCTTGATCCATCCTTCCACTGTGAAGTCGTTCGTCAGCGTCAGCAACTTGCCGAGGTTTTTCACATGACCACAGGTTCTGATGTCGTTGAGGCGGGCGGCGAAGGAGCCGACATTGCCGTCGGGGAGGGAGACAGTCGAGTTCGGCGGATTCCCCGTGAAGGCGCAGTCCTCTTCCACAAAGAGCGTCGTAATGTAGTTCTCCGCGCTGCCGAGCAGGGAGCCGGTCAGGTGCCCCGCTCCGATAATGGGCGTGCCGTCGAGCGCGCCAGACGCCGAACGCCCAAGCCGCCAGTAG
>ONGI01000037.1 GCA_900317315.1 uncultured Eubacteriales bacterium | reverse complement strand
GCACCTCCTCGGGTCGGTAGGTGTCGTCGGCTCTGTGCCTTCCGGCAGGTCCGGCGGCTTGCAGTTCCCTTCCGCAGCGAAAACAGGCTTGCGCCTGCTGCGGATTATCGGCGCCGCAGTACATACATTTCATATCATTATACCTCTTTATATACCTTTTATATACCTTTATTATAGTCCGATTTTAAAACGCAAAATAGGTGTAGGTCAGCACCGTCATGCTCAGCATGCCGCACAATGCCAATAACAGTACCGACGCCAAAATAAACCATTTTTTGGCATACAGCAAGCCGGCGAACTCGCGCAAAAAGGCGTTGGGATAGAAATACCACTTGGTTTTTGCCGTGATACCCTGCGCGTCCAGCCTGTATTTGGCCGCGAGAATGTAGGCGCGGAAGATGTGGTAGTTGGTCGTCGCCACGCCTGCCCTGACCGTTTCGGGATCGGCGGCGTCCGCCATGATTTTTTCGCGCGAAAAGCGGATATTCTGGTCGGTGTTGACGCTCTTGTCCTCCTTGATAATCTGTTCTTCGGGATAGCCCTGTTCGAGCAGATAGCGCTTCATCGCCTCGCTCTCCGAAATGACCTCGTCGCTGCCCTGACCGCCGGAGGGAACAAACTTGGCGTGTTTGCCGTTGGCGGCAAACTGTGCGCGCTCAAAGCGGATCGCCGCATCCACGCGTCCCTTCAATATCGGCGTGAGCGTGCCGTCCTTTCGGATACCGCAGCCGAGCACGATCAGATAATCCTTGTCAAACGGCGGCTTGTATTTGGTGGCAAGAAAGGCGCTGATGATCGTGGAAAGGAGCATGCACTCCAAATAGCTCAGCACATAGGCGATGGAATAGCTGATTTGCGTGGACAGCACCACGCCGTTGTCCGAATAGCCGAAATAATAGACGGAGCTGCCGATTACGGCGGCTATGCCGAGCACCCACAGCAGACCGAGCCCGATGCCCAGCATATTCTGCGGACGCCTGCCCTCGTGGCGCAGAAGCCAGATATTGCTGCCGGCAATCGCGGCGGACAGCACGAGCATCAGCGGCGTTGTCAAAACGGCAAATACAAATCCGGAATCTGACAGGTTCATCAAAAAGAAACGGAAGGTGTTGTACCACTGCATATCGTAGAGGGCGAGCACAATCGTAAACGCGGCAAACAGCGCCACACCGCCGCAGGCGACCATATAATAAGAAAACCGCGCCTTGCGGAAGCACTCGATAAAGGTGACGAGCGTAAAGATAAACACGAGCAGCAGTCCGGCAAGAATGACAAACTCCACGATAATATAGCCGTCAAAATTCAAATCGTCCTTTTGCACGATTGTGCCGAAGCTGTTGACATACAGCCGGATATAGGCGGTAAAGCCTTCGGTCGTACCGTCAGGCTGCGCCGTATAATCGACCGTCGCCGTGGCGCTGCCCTCCCTGAGCGAACGGAAATCCACGCAGATGTTGCCGTCGGCGCCGATATAAGCCCGTTCGGCAGCCACGACCTCCGCGTTGTCCACTGTCACCGACAGGCTCTCCGGAACCGGATTCTGTTCGGCAGTATAAAGGATGTGATCGGTGTAGGTGCCGCCGAAAACGGTGATATAGAGGAGGCTGCCTGCCGTCATCAGCAATAGCAGCGCGGCGAGCACAAAGAATCGCTTTTTTTCGGCAAATCTGCCGCTGTTCGGGGATCGTTTCATCATTCTCATATCTTTTGAAAGCAGGTTTTTTCGGGGTCGATCTCGCGTGTTTCAACGGTGTCGCCCGAGGCATAGCGGAACATCAGCTCCTGGCTCTTGACGCTGACCTTGGCGCCCTCGGGGATGGACGCGGTGATGAAGGCGTTACCGCCGATGACCACATTTTTGCCGATCACGGTGTCGCCGCCGAGGATCGACGCGCCGGAGTAGATGGTCACGTTGTCGTGAATGGTGGGGTGACGCTTTTGGCCGCGCAGATTTTGTCCGCCTCTGGTGGACAGAGCGCCGAGCGTCACGCCCTGATAGATCTTGACGTTGTTGCCGATCTCGGTCGTCTCGCCGATAACGATGCCGGTGCCGTGGTCGATAAAGAAATATTTGCCGATGGTGGTGCCCGGATGGATGTCGATACCCGTCAGGCTGTGGGCATGCTCGGTCATGATGCGCGGGATCAGCGGCACGCCGAGCAAGAACAGCTCGTGGGCGATGCGGTTGGAAAAGATCGCATAGAGTCCGGGATAGGTACAGATGATCTCGTCCTTGTTGTAGGCGGCAGGGTCGCCGTCATAGAACGCCTGGATGTCGGTTTCGATATAGGCGCGGATCTTGGGGATCGTCTCCAAAAACGCAAAGGTCACGCGCTCCGCTTCAGCGGCGATGGTCTGCGCGTCGCTGCCCTCAAAGCGCGGCGTGTAGCGCAGCACGATGGCGGTCTGCTTTTTCAGGTTGTAGATGATATCCTCCAGCAAAATGGAGATATTGTTGCGCACGGTATAGGTGCGGTAATGGTTGTTGGGGTAGTAGCCGGGATAAATGACGACCTTGAGCTTTTCCAAAATGTCGATCACCACGTCCTTGTCGGGGTACTCAAACATTTTGTCCTCGTCGATCACACGTCCCTTGGCGTAATCTTCCATGAGCATATTGACAATGCCGTCGATTTTTTTATCCATGCCGTTTGCCATACGATCACCTCAAAGCACTTTCTGTTTTTCTCTCTCTGCTATTTATTATATATAAGGAACGCGAAAATGTCAATTCAGTTTCATTCTTTTGAAAACCGGCAAAAGTGTAAATTTGTAGGGCGTCCAAATGAAATTTTTGTTGAAATCACGGCAGAAATATGGTATGATTATGTTTAATTGGAGCGAACGATCGCCCTAATTTTTCCGTTATGAAAGGAGAGAACATGGCTAAGGATATGTTAGACGCGGTTTACGCGGCGGAAGAGGAATTCCGCAGGCGTGAAGGCGAAGCAAAAAAGCAGGCGGACAAAACCGTTGCCGACGCCAAAAAAGAGGCGGAAGCCCTGATCGACGCGCGCATGGCAAAGGCGAACGCGGACGCCGACGCAGAGCTGGCAAAGGCAAAGGCGGCGTGTGACAAGCTGATGCAGCAGGCGGAAGCCGACGCAAAAGCCGAATGCAAGCAGATTGCCCAAACCGCCAAAAAGAACCGTCCGTCGGTTATCAAAAAAGCGGCGGAAGCATTGTTAAGTTAAATCAAAGTCGTCACCGCAGGCAATCGCCGCGCGTGACAACGGGGGTGATAACATTTGGCAAAACTGAAAATGAAAACCGTGAGGATCATAGCCCTGCGCCAAGACCGCAAGCGGCTGCTGGAGCATTTGCAGGACAGCGCCCTGGTGCAGCTCACCAAGGCGGAAAAGTCCCGCGACGGCTTTAGGCGCGTCAACGTGACGCCGCAGATGCAGGTGTTTGAGCGCAACGTCGATTTGACACAGCAGGCGCTGAAGATCCTCGACAGCGTAAAGCCCGAAAAAACGAGCATGCTGGACTCGTTCAAGGGCAGACGCGAAATCGACCCCGACGAAATCGGCGAGATCGCCAAGGACGCCAAGGAGGTCATCGAGATCTGCTCGAACATCACGGAGCTTGACAAGCAGTGCTCCGACAACGCCGCCGAGCAGATCCGCATCAAAACACAGCTCGCACAGCTCGAAAGCTGGCAAAAGCTGGACATTCCGCTGAACACGACCGGCACCAAATCGACGGCGGTGTTCATCGGCTCGCTGCCGGAGCAATACTCCGAACAGCGGCTCAAGGAGGCGCTCGCCAAGGAGAATCCCAAGCTGGAATTCGCCGTGGAGATCCAATACAGCGAGGCAGCCGTGACAAATGTGGTGGTGTTCACACCGCAGAGTCAAAAAACGATGGCGGAGGAAGCGCTGCGTGCGCTGGGCTTTGCAAGGCCGATGTCGCCGACGCACAAGATCCCAAAGGAAAAGGCGGAGCGCCTGCGCCAAAAGAGCGAAGAGCTGCGCAAAAGCACCGAAAAGGCGGAGGAGGAGATCGCGTCCTACGCCGACGCGCGTGACAAAATCAAGGTCACGCAGGACTATTTCCGGCTCCGCAGCGACAAATACAACGTGATCAACCACCTCGACCACTCCAAGCATGTGTTTGTGATCGAGGGCTATGTGCCCGAGGAGGACTGCGAAAAGCTGGAAGCGCTGTGCACGCGCGTGGCGACCTGCACGGTCGAATTCGGCGAGGCAGGCGACGACGCGCCCGTCAAGCTGAAGAACAACAAATTCGCGGAGCCTGCACAGGGCATTCTGACAATGTATGCCGCACCCGGCAAAAGCGACCTTGACCCGACGCCGATCCTCGCATTCTTCTTCTATTTCTTCTTCGGCATGATGTTCTCGGACGCAGGCTACGGCATTTTGATGGTCATTGCAACGGGACTGATGATCAAAATCTTCAAGCCCGACAAAAAAATGTACAACAACCTCAAGCTGTTCCAGTACTGCGGCGTCTCCACCACCATCTGGGGCTTGGTATTCGGCAGCTTCTTCGGCGACGCCCCGGCGGCGATCGCCAACATGTTCACCGGCACCGAACGGGTGATGGCGCATTCCATTTCCAATATGGGCGACCCCACACCGGCGCTGATGCCGTGGCCGACCATCGACCCGCAAAAGGACGCCCTGACGCTGATGATCATTTCCATCGCGTTCGGTCTGGTGCATATCCTCGTGGGCATGGGCTGCAAATTCGTGGTCTGCCTGCGGCAGAAGGATTACGGCGGCGCGTTCTTTGACACCGGTCTGTGGATGCTGCTGCTCATCGGCTTTGCGGTTTTGGCAGCCGGCATGGTCACCACGCCCGTGCTGATCACCGTGGGCGCCGTGATCGCTCTCGCCTGTGCGGTCGGTCTGGTGCTGACCCAAGGCAGGGGCAAAAAGGGCATCGTCGGCAAGGCGATCGGCGGTCTCGCCTCGCTCTATGACATCACCGGCTACATCTCCGACCTGCTCAGCTACTCGCGTCTGCTGGCGCTGGGTCTGACGACCGGCGTCATGGCGCAGGTGTTCAATATGCTGGCGACCATGATGGGCACCAACGTGCTCGGCATCGTCTTTATGGTGGTGATCTTCATCGTCGGCCACCTTGTCAACATCGGTCTGAACGCACTGGGCGCGTATGTGCACACCATGCGTTTGCAGTATGTTGAAATGTTCAGTAAATTCTATGAGGGCGGCGGCAAGGAATTCGAACCGTTCTCGCTCAATACAAAATACATTAAAATTCAGGAGGATAAATAATTATGAACGGAATCTTTTTAGCTATTTTAGGTGCGGCAATCGCAACAGTTTTGGCAGGCGTCGGCTCCGCCAAGGGCGTTGGCTCGGCGGCGCAGACCGCGATGGGCGTTCTCTCCGAGGACTCCTCCATGTTCGGTAAGATGCTGGTCCTCACCCTTCTCCCCGGTACCCAGGGTCTGTACGGCTTCATCGTCGGCTTTTTGATCCTCGTCAGCAGCGGCGTGCTCAGCGGCGCTCCCAACGTGACCGTTGCGCAGGGCTTTGCCTATGCAGGCGCTTCGCTGGCTATCGGCTTCGGCGGTCTGTTCTCCGGTATCGCACAGGGAAAGGCGGCTGTTTCCGGTATCGCCATGACCGCCAAGGATGAGAAGAACTTCTCCAAGGGCATGGTTTCCGTTACCCTCGTAGAGATCTACGCACTGCTCGCGTTCATCGTATCCCTTCTCGTTGTTATCCAGGTTCCCAACTTCGGCTGATTTTTCACACGAGTTGACCGGCACACCGGAGAACCACTGACAACAACGAAAGGAAGGTGAGTCTGCATGAACGGCAGCGAAAGAATTTTGAGCCGTATAAGAACAGACTGCGACGAAAGCGTAAGAAAGATCGAAACGCATGCGCAGCATGAGCACGACCGCATCATCGCAGACGCGCAGCACCGCGCCGACACGCAGGCGGCTGCCGTCGCCGAAAAGACGGCGCAAAAGCGTGCGCAGCTGGAGACGTCCTCGCAGAGCAGAGCGCAGCTCGCACGGCGCAACGCGCTCCTCAAGCAGCGCAGAAAAGAAATTGACACCACCGTTGAGGAGCTGGAGGCATACCTGCTCGGACTCGGTGATAACGAATACTTTGAGGCGATCTATCGCCTTGCCGCCAAGCTGCGCGGCAAAAGCGGCGAGCTGTTCCTCAGCAAAAAGGATCTGAAACGCTTGCCCGAAAACTTCACCAAGCGCATGGCGGCGGCAGGCGTGGACGCTTCCGTCAGCCAAACGCCTGCGGACATCACCGGCGGCTTCATCCTCAAATGCGGCGACGTGGAAGAAAATATGGAATTTGCCGCCATTATCAGCGCCGGACGCGACGAAATCGAAGATCTAATCAATCGAGAGCTGTTCGCGCGGTAAGGGGGATTTATGGCTTTATCATATGAATTTTCCATCGGCTCCGTCCGCGCAAAAGAAAACGCCCTCTTCTCCAAAACCGATCTGGAGCAGCTGCTCGGCTGCAAAACGACCGCCGAGCTGTGTCAGACGCTGAGCGACAAGGGCTACGGCACCGTCGGCGCGTTTGACGAGATGACCAAGCGGCACATGGACGGCGTGTGGGAATACCTGCGCAGGATCGCGCCGGACTTTGGGGTGTTCGCACCGTTTTTGATCCAAAACGACGCCCACAACTTCAAGGTCGTGCTCAAGGGCACCATGTCCGCGCGCGACTACTACACCGCGCTGCTGCTCACACCCTGCACGGTGGAGCACAAGCTGATGATCGACGCCGTGGAGCACCGGATCATGAAGGACCTGCCGGCATGGCTGCAGGAGCCTGCCGCCATGGCGTATGACCTGCTCGCCCACACCGGCGACGCAAGAGCTGCCGACGCGGTGCTCGATAAGGCGGTCATGCTCGAAATGCTGCGCCAAAGCGAGGGCTTCCGCTCCAAATTCCTAAAGGAATACTTCCGCACGGAGGTTTTCTATCACAATATCAAGATCGCTCTGCGCGGTGCGCGCACCGGCGCGGACAGACACTACTACAAAAGCGCCATGCCGCGCTTTGAGGGCTTTGACCGCGACAAGATCGTGCAGGCAGCCCTCAAGGGCCACGACGCGCTCGTCGATATGCTTTCCAAGCTGAGCGACTACGGCTGCAAGCAGGCGATGGAGCAGTACAAAAGCTCTCCCTCCGCCTTTGAAAAGTTTGTGGACGACAGGCTGATGATGCTCGCCAAGGAGAGCTGCAAGCGCACCAGCGAAGGCGCCGAGCCGCTGTTGGGCTACTATCTGGGCGAGGAAGCGCAAAACAAGGTGCTGCACATCATTTACAGCGGCGTCAAGACCGGCGCCGATACGGAAATAATCAGGGAAAGGCTGCGTGAGATCTATGGCTAAAAATATCGCTGTGCTCGGCGACGCCGAGAGCATCAAGGGCTTTTCCGCTGTGGGACTGGATATTTATCCCTTTGACGAAGAGACCGACGTGACAGCGCTGCTGCGCCGTATCGCAGACAGCGACCGCTACGCCGTTATCTATGTGACCGAAGCCGTGTATTTTGCCACCGAAAAGGCGCGTGCGCGTTACGCGGAACGGCTGACGCCTGCCATCATCCCCATTCCGGGCGTGAGCGGCAACAAGGGCACAGGCGTCAGACGCCTGTCGTCCTTTGTGGAAAAGGCGGTCGGCTCCGACATCATCTTTAACAATTGAGGTGTAATATTTGAAAAAAGGAATTATCACAAAGGTCGCGGGTCCTCTGGTTATCGCCGAGGGTATGCGCGACGCGAATATGTTCGACGTTGTGCGCGTCAGCTCGCAGCGTTTGATTGGCGAGATTATCGAGATGCACGGCGACCGCGCGTCCATTCAGGTATATGAAGAAACCTCCGGTCTCGGCCCCGGCGAAACCGTTGAATCCACCGGTGCGCCGCTGTCCGTTGAGCTGGGCCCCGGCCTGATCGGCGCGATTTACGACGGCATTCAGCGTCCGCTCGACGAGATTATGAAGGTCGCCGGCACCAACCTCAAAAGAGGCATCGACGTTCCCTCGCTCAACCACAAAAAGAAATGGGACTTTAAGCCCGTCGCCAAGGTCGGCGACAAGGTGAAGGCAGGCGACACGCTTGGCACCGTTCAGGAGACCGCCGCCGTGCTGCACAAGATTATGGTTCCCAACAAGGTGGAGGGCACCGTTGCCAAAATCAGCGGCGGCAGCTTTACCGTTGACAACGTTGTCGCGGTTATCAAAACCGACAAGGGCGACGTCGAGGTCAAAATGTTCACCACCTGGCCTGTCCGTGTGGGCAGACCCTACAAAAAGAAGCTCTCGCCCGACATTCTGCTCACCACCGGCCAGCGCCCCATCGACACAATGTTTCCGCTGGCAAAGGGCGGCGTCGCGGCGGTTCCCGGACCGTTCGGCTCCGGCAAGACCGTTGTGCAGCACCAGCTGGCAAAATGGGCGGCAGCCGATATTATCGTCTACATCGGCTGCGGCGAACGCGGCAACGAAATGACCGACGTTTTGAACGAATTTCCCGAATTGAAGGATCCGCGCACCGGCAACTCCCTGATGGAGAGAACCGTGCTGATTGCCAACACCTCCGACATGCCCGTTGCGGCGCGTGAGGCGAGCATCTACACCGGCATCACCATCGCCGAATACTTCCGCGACATGGGCTACACGGTCGCGCTGATGGCGGACTCCACCTCGCGCTGGGCGGAGGCGCTGCGCGAAATGTCCGGACGTCTGGAGGAAATGCCCGGTGAAGAGGGCTATCCCGCCTATCTGGGCAGCCGTTTGGCGCAGTTCTATGAGAGAGCCGGCCGCGTGCTCGTCAACGGCACCGAGGAAACCGAGGGCGCGCTGTCCGTTATCGGCGCGGTTTCCCCTCCCGGCGGCGACATCTCCGAGCCGGTTTCGCAGGCGACGCTGCGCATTGTCAAGGTGTTCTGGGGCTTGGACGCGAACCTCGCCTACAAGCGCCATTTTCCGGCTATCAACTGGCTGACCTCCTATTCCCTCTACACCGACCAGCTCGAAAAGTGGTTTGCCGAAAACGCGGCGCCCGACTTTATGCAGCTGCGCGGCAGAATGATGGCGCTTTTGCAGGACGAAAGCGAGCTGCAGGAGATCGTGAACCTCGTCGGTATGGACGCGCTGTCCGCTCCCGACCGCTTGAAGCTTGAGAGCGCACGCTCGATCCGTGAGGACTACCTGCACCAGAACGCGTTCGATCCCACCGACACCTACACCTCCCTGCCCAAGCAGGTGCTGATGATGCGCGCCATCCTCAGCTACTACGACAAGGCACGCGAGGCGCTGAGCAAGGGCGCGAACATCGAAATGCTCGTCAATATTCCCGTGCGCGAGCGCATAGGACGTTTTAAATATGAGCCCGAGGACAAAATTCAGGCTGAATTTGAGTCGATCGAGACCCAGCTTGACGCTGAGATCAGCGACGTTTTGAAAAGGAGTGATGACTGATGCCAAAGGAATACCGTACCATTCGAGAGGTAGCAGGTCCTCTGATGATGATCAGCGACGTTGAGGATGTCAAGTATGATGAGCTGGGCGAAATCGAGCTGCCCAACGGCGAAACACGCCGCTGCAAGGTGCTCGAGGTCAACGGCACCAATGCGCTGGTGCAGCTGTTTGAGTCCGCCGCCGGCATCAACCTCGCCAACTCCAAGGTCCGTTTTTTGGGTCGCTCCATGGAGCTGCCCGTTTCTCCCGATATGCTCTCGCGCGTCTTTGACGGTCTGGGCAACCCGATCGACGACGGTCCTGCGCTGATCCCCGAAAAGCGCATGGACGTCAACGGCACCCCGATGAACCCTGCCGCGAGAAACTATCCGCAGGAATTTATTCAAACCGGCGTGTCCGCCATCGACGGTCTGAACACGCTGGTAAGAGGTCAAAAGCTCCCGATCTTCTCCGCTTCCGGTCTGCCTCACGCGCAGCTGGCGGCGCAGATCGCCCGTCAGGCGACGGTAAGAGGCAAAAACGAGCAGTTCGCCGTTGTCTTTGCCGCGATGGGTATCACCTTTGAGGAATCCGAATATTTCGTGCAGTCCTTCAAGGAGACCGGCGCCATCGACCGTACTGTCATGTTCGTCAACCTCGCCAACGACCCGGCTATCGAGCGTATCGCCACACCCAAGATGGCGCTGACCGCCGCCGAGTATCTGGCGTTTGACCTCGGCATGCACGTGCTCGTCATCATGACCGACATCACCAACTACGCCGACGCGCTGCGCGAGGTTTCCGCAGCAAGAAAGGAAGTCCCCGGCAGACGCGGCTATCCCGGCTACATGTACACCGACCTCGCCACTCTCTATGAGAGAGCAGGAAGACTGCGCGGCAAGGACGGCTCCATCACCCTGATCCCGATCCTCACCATGCCCGAGGACGACAAGACCCACCCCATCCCCGACCTCACCGGCTACATCACCGAGGGTCAGATCATCCTCAGCCGCGAGCTGTACCGCAAGGGCGTGACGCCGCCGATCGACGTGCTGCCCTCGCTGTCGCGTTTGAAGGACAAGGGTATCGGACCCGGCAGAACCCGAAAGGACCATGCCGCAACCATGAACCAGCTGTTTGCCGCCTATGCGCGCGGCAAGGACGCCCGTGAGCTGATGGTCATCCTCGGCGAAGCGGCGCTGACCGATATGGACAAAAAGTACGCGGAGTTTGCCGAAGCGTTTGAGAGAGAATATGTGTCGCAGGGCTACGAAGCCAACCGTTCCATCGAGGAGACCCTCGACATCGGCTGGAAGCTCCTCGCCATTCTCCCGAGAAGCGAATTGAAGCGTATCAAGGACGATATGCTCGATGAGTTCTATCCGAAGGGCTGATGTCCCGTGAACGGAACTTTGTGCATTTGAGGTAATATATGGCTGTAATGAACGTTAACCCCACGCGTATGCAGCTGAGCAAGCTGAAAAAGCAGCTGGTGACTGCCGTGAGGGGACACAAAATGTTAAAGGATAAGCGCGACGAGCTGATGCGCCGGTTTTTGGACTTGGTGCGTCAAACGCGCGACCTGCGCGACAAGGTGGAGCGCGAGCTGGAGCTCTGTAACGACCACTTTGTCAACGCGTCCGCAGTGATGAGCAAGGAGGCGCTGGACGGCTCGCTGCTCTCGCCCAAGCAGCAGATCAATTTGGAGGTCGGCTCCAAGAACGTGATGAGCGTGGAGATCCCGCAGTTTGAGGCACAGCAGCGCACCGCAAGCGAGGGCGACATCTTCCCCTACGGCTTTGCGTTCACCTCCTTTGAGCTGGACGACGCCGTGATGGCGCTCAACCGCGTGCTGCCCGACCTGATTTTGCTGGCGCAGTATGAAAAGAGCTGTGAGCTGATGAGCGCCGAAATCGAAAAAACGCGCCGCCGCGTCAACTCACTGGAGCACGTGATGATCCCGCGCTATCAGGAGACCATCAAATACATCTCCATGAAGCTCGAAGAAAACGACCGCTCCAGCCGCACCCGACTGATGAAGGTCAAGGACATGCTGCTCGACAAGGCGCACGGCTACTCGGAAAACGCCCGATAAGACAAAAAACCACTGCCTGCTTTTCGGCGGTGGTTTTTGTTATATTCTCCAAAACGCTTGCATTTTTTAGCGAATTGTTATATACTTTTTGTATCATATGCGGAAGCGTCATTCCGCCAAAGGGGCTGTACATATGAAAAAAGCTATCGCCGCCATACTGTCCGCTGTACTTGCCGCCGCTGCGGCTGGCTGCGGC
The DNA here is from genome assembly GCA_900317315.1 of uncultured Eubacteriales bacterium. Classification (GTDB taxonomy): domain Bacteria; phylum Bacillota; class Clostridia; order Oscillospirales; family Acutalibacteraceae; genus Ruminococcoides. The sequence goes on along the minus strand of ONGI01000037.1, from coordinate 1,546 downwards.
GCGACCGCCGAACCCGACATGATACTCTTTACCGAGGAGGTCACAGACATGCCGCACATCCCCTATACCGAGCCTGTTGAAACCGATGCGCCCACGGCCGCGGCGCCTGTCGAGGCTTCCGTTCGCCCTGCCGACTGGGCGGCGGTGCAGTGGCAGCCGTATGTCAGCGAATACTTCACGCTCTCCATTCCGGCAGGCTGGCAGGTGCAGTGGCAGGGAGACGCCAATCAGCTGCAATGGATGGTGACCGCGCCCGACAACACGGTGGGTATGAGCAACATGGACCACTGCTATGCCGCCAAGGATCCCAATATGCAGCAGACGCTCGGCTTCAACATCTCGATGACAAAGGGCACGGTGCAGGAATTTTTTGAAAACACCTTTGCCGGCTCCACCGAATATTTTACCGTCAAAAACGCCTGCGTGCCGGCAAACAAGGAGCTGCTGCAATCCATCCGTCCCTACACGCCGATCCACGACTATCAGTCTCTCTACGCGACCTTCAAGGACAGCAATGTGGAGGGCGAGGGCATTTATTCGGCGGTGGTGATGGACTCCAAGGACGTCCTGTTCAACGGCATGAACTACGGCGCATGGGAGATCAACTGCGTTTTCACCCAATGGGCGCCGCAGGGCAGGCTGGTTGACTGGGCGCCGGTGATTGCGACGATCGCCAAATCCTTTGCCTACACCGACCTTTATTTGCAGCAATGGCGCGCCATCGCCCAAAGCGCCACCGAAACGCCCTCGTCTGTCAACGACCCCGACCCCGTGATGGAGGCGTTTGAGGAGCGCAGCAAATCCGACACCATCATTCAGGAAAAACGCTCGGACATGCTGGAGGAATACGAGCGCGTCTACGACAACGAGACCGGCAACATCTACCGCGCCTATAACGGCTTTTTGGACGACATCGGCGACCAAAGCCGCTACACCCCCATCACCGACAGCCAATACGCCGACGGCTACGACGGCTGGATCGACAAATAAGCAGGCAGCGTGACGCTGCACCCAGTCCGCCTTTTGAGACGCTTTTTTGGTTTGGAGAACGTCATCAACGGCGGGGTCAAAAAGAGATAATTTCCTATGAAAAAGGCTATCCCGATTTTGGTGGGATAGCCTTTTGTTCATCAATCCTCATAGTGACCCTTGCAGGAGATGATCAGCAAATTCTGCTGCGCGTCAAAATTGTAGACCAAACGATTCTCATGGTCGATCCTGCGGCTCCACGCCTTGCGGTATTTCAGCGGTTCCGGCTTGCCGATCCCCTCCGACAGACCGTTGCGCTCGATATCCTTGATCAGCGCGTTGATTTTTTTCAGCGTCTTTTTGTCGAGCATTTGCCACTGCAAGTATTCATCCCAAGCTATATCCGACCAAAGCTTATTCATCGTCAGCCTCGATCAGCTCATGCGCAGTACCCTGTCCTTTTTCAAGCTGTTCAAGACTTCTGTCAAGCTTGGCAAGATATTCAGCGTTTTGAGCCGCTTTCAACATGGAATTGTATTGTTCCAAGCTCATAATAACGATATTCTTTTCGTTTTTT
>ONGI01000021.1 GCA_900317315.1 uncultured Eubacteriales bacterium | reverse complement strand
CTTGATTCGTAATGCATCGTTGGCTGAGAGGAAAGGTTTGTTGGTTTGGTGCTGATTTTTCTTGGCGACGTACACTCAACACTCAACTCTCAACGCTCATCTCTATAAAAACTAACCAATAAAAGGAAGGATATTCATTATGAGTATAGCAGTTGCTTTGGACGGTCCTGCCGGCGCGGGAAAGTCCTCGATCGCCAAGCGCGCGGCGAAGGCGCTTGATTTTATTTATGTCGATACGGGCGCGCTTTACCGCACCATCGGGCTTGCGGCGACGCGTCGCGGTGTGGAGCCGGCGGCGTCTCCCGAGGTGGACGCGCTTCTCGGTCAGATCGCGGTCGATCTCACCTTCAACGAAAAGGGCGAGCAGGTGGTGCTCCTTGACGGCGAGGACGTTTCCGGCTTGATCCGCACGCCCGAGGCGTCGATGGCGGCTTCCAAAATCTCCGCGATCCCGTCTGTCCGCGCCTATCTTCTCGACCTGCAGCGCGATATGGCAAAGACCCACAACGTCATCATGGACGGCAGAGATATTGGCACGGTCGTTTTGCCCGACGCGCAGGTCAAGATCTTTTTGACAGCCGCTCCCGAGGCACGCGCCGGCAGACGTTACAAGGAATTGATAGAAAAGGGCATGGACGTGCGCTTTGAGGATGTTTTGCAGGATGTTATCACGCGCGACTACAATGACACCCACCGCGAGACCGCTCCGCTGAAGCCTGCCGAGGGCTGCGTCACGGTCGATACCACCGAGCTTGATTTTGAGCAGAGCGTGGAAAAGATTATTGCTGTTATTAAGGAGAAGATTTATGGCGCAAAATAAGCTGTTATACACCTTTGGCAAGACGATTTTGTTCCCTGCCTACAAGCTGCTCTACCGCTTTAAGGTCAAAAACAAGGGCGCTGTTCCGCCGGAGGGCGGTGTGATCCTTGCCAGCAATCACATGTCCTTTGCCGACCCGGTGCTGCTCGGTCTTTCCGAAAAGCGCAGGCTCTATTTTATGGCGAAGCAGGAGCTGTTTCGCAACAAGTTTGCAGGCGCGGTTATCCGTGCGCTGGGCGCGTTTCCGGTAGAGCGCGGCGCAGGCGACGGCCGGGCGATCAAAAACGGCGAGGATATTCTCCGCGAGGGCAATGTGATGACGATTTTCATCGAGGGCACACGCACCAAGACGGGCGAGCTGCTCCGTCCGCGCAGCGGTTGTGCGCTGTTGGCGCAGCAAATGCAGCTGCCGGTCGTGCCGTGCTGCATCACCAAAAAGAACTTTTTTCACAAGTTTTCCAAAACGATCATTCACTTCGGCGATGTGCTCACACCGGAGCAGCTCGGACTCACGCCCGACGGCGGCAGACGCGAGCTGAAAAACGCCACCGGCATGATCATGGGCGAAATCAAGAAAATGAGGGAAGAGGATGAACGCGAGCTTAAAAACAGCTGATTCCGCAGGCTTCTGCTTTGGTGTGAGCCGTGCGGTCGATATGGTCAACGACCTGCTCTCCGAGGGAAAGCGCGTCTGCACGCTCGGTCCCATCATCCACAATATGGAGATGGTGGAGGAGCTGCGTCAAAAGGGCTGCCGTCCGGTGGAGAGCGCCGACGAGGTGGGCGCGGACGAGATCCTTGTCATCCGCAGCCACGGCGTCCCCAGGTCGGTCATCGACGGCTTGACGGAAAAGGGCATCACCTTCCGCGACGCGACCTGTCCGTTCGTCAAAAAGATCCACCGCATCGTCGCGCAGACCGACCCCGAAAACGACGTCATGCTGATCGCCGGCAACAGCCGTCATCCCGAGGTGCAGGGCATCATCGGCAACTGTGCCTGCGAGTATTTTACATTTAACAACGAGGCGGAATTAGACGAAATCTTGCCTATTGTTCTGCAAAAGAATAATAAACAGGTCAAAATGGTTGCACAGACAACTTTTGACACAAAAGAATTAAAAAAGTCTGTAAAAAAGATAAAAAAACTATGTACAAATGCAAAAATATTTGATACAATATGTAATGCTACGTCCGTTAGGCAAAGCGAGGCCGACGCCATAGCTGCGCAGTCGGATTTCATGGTCGTCATCGGAGACCGCCACAGCTCCAATACAGGCAAGCTGTTTGACATTTGTCAGAGGCGCTGTCCCGGCACGGTGCTCATCGAAACCGCGGCTGAGCTGGACTTGGAACAGGTTCGCGCTGCCCGGCGCATAGGCGTAACTGCGGGTGCATCAACGCCTGCAAGGATAATAAAGGAGGTACTGGATATAATGAGTGAAGAAATCAAATCCGGTGAAACAACAAATTTGGAAGAATCTTTTGAGGAGTTGCTTGAGGAATCCCTCAAAAACTTAAATACAAACGAGAGGGTAATGGGTACTGTCATCAGCATTGCGCCGAATGAAGTACAGGTTGACGTCGGCAGAAAACAAACCGGCTTCATCCCTGCGGGTGAATTGTCCAACGATCCCAGCGTCAAGCCTGAGGATGTAGTTAAGGTCGGCGACCAAATCGAGCTGCTCATCATGAAGACCAACGACCAGGAGGGCACCATCATGCTTTCCAAGCGCAGAGTAGATGCGCAGAAGGGTTGGGAGGAGCTGCAAAAAAAGGTAGATTCTCAGGAGATTCTTTCCAGCAAGGTAACAGAGGCAGTCAAGGGCGGCGTTATCGTTATCTATAACGGCATCAGAGTCTTTATTCCCGCGTCACAGGCAACTGCGACCCGCGACGAAAAGCTCGAGGACCTGGTAGGTCAGGACGTGAACTTCCGTCTGATCGAGGTCTCCCAGCGCGGCAGATACAAGAGAGCCATCGGCTCCATCCGCAGCGTGCTCAAGGAGCAGAGAGCGGCACAGCGCGAGGAATTCTGGAAGAACTGCGAAATCGGCAAGCGTTACACCGGTGTTGTTAAGTCACTCACAAGCTATGGTGCGTTTGTAGACCTGGGCGGCGTATTCGGTATGATTCATATTTCGGAGCTGAGCTGGACGCACATCAAGCATCCCAGCGAGGTCGTCAATGTGGGCGATACCGTTGAAGTCTATGTCAAGGACATCAACGAGGAGACCAAAAAGATTTCTCTCGGCTTCAAGAATGCCGACGACAATCCGTGGGCTATTCTCAAGAGAGATTATCCCGAGGGCACCGTTGTCACCGCCAAGATCGTAGGCTTGACCGACTTCGGCGCATTTGCCAACATTATTCCCGGCATTGACGGTCTGATCCACATTTCTCAGATCGCCAACAAGAGGATCGAAAAGCCTGCCGACGTTCTGTCCGTGGGCGAAGAGGTTCAGGTCAAGATCACCGCTATCGACTTTGACAAAAAGCGCGTCAGCCTTTCTATGCGCGCGCTGCTTCCCGAGGATGAGCAGGCTCCCGTAAAGGCTGCTCCTGCCGAGGCAGAGGCTGAGTAATTCTGATACATACGGGGCACTCTCACCGGAGTGCCCTTTTGTTTTAAAAGGAAGTGATTTTGTGACGGCAAAAGAAGAATTTTTGGAGATATACAAAACCCACATCACGCGAAAGGGCGCCGACGAGCTGCTCGAATGGCTGCTGCGCACGGATTTTTTCACCGCTCCGGCGAGCACGCGCTACCACTGCTCCTGCGAAAACGGCTTGGTGATGCACTCTGTCAGCGTGTTCAACACCATGATGGAAAAGCACTTTGACGAGGAGACCGACAGCGTGGAGAGCTTTGCCATCTGCGGACTGCTCCACGATCTGTGCAAGGCGCAGTTCTACAAGGTCAGCAGCCGCAATGTCAAAAACGACAAGACAGGGCAGTGGGAAAAGGTGCCCTACTATGCGATCGAGGATCAGTTTCCCTACGGCCACGGCGAAAAATCGGTCTTTTTGATCGAGCGCAAGATGCGCCTCAAGCTCGACGAGGCAATGGCGATCCGCTGGCATATGGGCGAGTTCGGCGACAAAAACAGCAACCAGATCAGCCAGGCATACGACATGTATCCGCTTGCGGTCAAGCTGCACCTTGCCGACCTCGAATCCACCTTTTTGAGAGAAAAGGGGACCTCTGCGGTCAACAAGTAACGGGGCACCTCAAAAAATATATGGCTGCCCATAGGCACACATCTTTCACAGCAACTTCTTGCCAAAACTCCTCGTTATACGTCAGTATGACTGCGTCGTTTTGACAAGTATCTACTATAAAATATCCGCACCTCTGAACGACCCTATATTTTTTGAGGTGCCCGGGAGTGATTGCATGGACAAGCAAACGGCAGAACAGCGGATAGCCGCGCTGACCGCCGCCATAGAATACCACAATAATCTCTATTATAACCAAGATGAGCCGGAGATCTCCGACTTTGAATACGACCGGCTGCTGCGCGAGCTGGAGGATCTGGAGGCGGCTTTTCCGGAGCTCAGGCGTCCCGACTCGCCGACCAACCGCGTCGGCGGCAGCGCCGGAGAGAAGTTCTCACCCGTGACGCACGCCGTGCCGATGGAGAGCCTGCACGACAGCTTTTCGCACGATGAGCTGCGCGACTTTGACCGCCGTGTGCGGGAGGTCTCGCCGCAGGTGCAGTATGTGGTGGAGCCGAAGTTTGACGGTCTGTCGGTCTCCTGCGAATACCGCAACGGTGTGTTCGTGCGCGGCTCTACGCGCGGCGACGGCACCACCGGCGAGGACGTGACCGACAACCTGATGACCATCCGCTCGCTTCCCAAGCGCATTGCCGGTGCGCCGGCATATTTGGAGGTGCGCGGCGAGGTCTATATGTCCTTCCAAAGCTTTGAGGAGCTGGTGAAGCGGCAGGAAGAAAATGAAGAAAAGCCGGCAAAAAATCCGCGCAACGCGGCGGCAGGCTCGCTGCGCCAAAAGAACGCCGCCGTCACCGCCGAGCGCCGTCTTGATATTTTTGTTTTTAATATCCAGCAGGCTGAGGGCGTCACCCTCACCTCACACAGCGAGAGTCTGGACTACCTGAAAAAGCTCGGCTTCCCGATCGCCTTTTATCATATCTACGATAATATCGAGGACGCCATCGCCCAAATCGAAGCCATCGGCGACAACCGCGGCAGCTACGACTACGCGATAGACGGCGCGGTCGTCAAGGTGAACAGCTTTGCCGTGCGCGAACAGCTGGGCAGCACCGCCAAATATCCCAAGTGGGCGGAGGCATACAAGTATCCTCCCGAGGAAAAGCCCACCAAGCTGCTCTCGGTGGAGATCAACGTCGGCAGGACCGGCGTGCTGACGCCGGTGGGCGTCTTTGAGCCGGTCACGCTTGCCGGCACCACTGTCAGCCGCGCCACGCTGCATAACCGCGATTTTATCGAGGAGCGCGGCATCTGCGTCGGCGACACCGTGATCATCCGCAAGGCAGGCGAGATCATTCCCGAGGTGCTCTCTGTCAGCGAGCACGCAGAGGGCGCGCAGCCGTTTGTCTTTCCCACAGTCTGTCCGTCCTGCGGCAGTCCTGTCTCGCAGGATGACGAGGCGGCGATCCGCTGCACCAACACCGACTGTCCGGCGCAGCTCATGCGGCACCTGATCCACTTTGTCAGCCGCGACGCGATGGATATTGACGGCTTGGGTCCTGCGGTGCTCGAGCAGCTTTCGGCGGAGGGCTTGGTGCATTCACCGGCTGATCTGTACCGTCTCAAGGCGGAGGATATTGCCGCGCTCGACCGCAAGGCGGAAAAGTCGGCACAGAATCTTATTTCTTCTATCGAAAAATCAAAGGGCAACGAGCTGTATCGCCTTGTCTTTGCGCTCGGCATCCGCAATATCGGGCTCAAAGCCGCCGGGCTGCTCTGCGAGCGGTTCCGCACGATCGACGATATCATGCAGGCAGATGCGGAGGAGATCGCCGCGATCGACGGCTTCGGCAGCATCATGGCACAGAGCGTGGTCGATTATTTCGCGCTGGAGAGCACGCACGAGCTGATCGCGCAGCTCAAGGAGCTGGGGCTGCAAATGAAGCCCTCGCCGCAAAAGCCGCAGGGCGGCGTCTTTGAGGGCATGACCTTTGTGCTCACGGGCACGCTGCCCAACATGAAGCGCAGCGAGGCGGCAAAGCTGATCGCGGCGCACGGCGGCAAAACGGCTTCTTCCGTTTCCAAAAAGACCACCTATGTGGTCGCAGGCGAAGAAGCAGGCAGCAAGCTCACCAAGGCGCAGGCGCTCGGCGTGCCGATCCTGTCGGAAGAAGAGCTGCTGCGCATGACGGAAGCGTAGGGGAGGCGGCTATGGAAGAAAAACAACTCCGCCGCCGCTACCGCTTTTACGGCAGGGTGCAGGGCGTGGGCTTTCGCTATGTTACACAGATGGCGGCGTCCGGCGCTGGCGCCACCGGATGGGTGCGCAACGAATATGACGGCTCCGTCACCATGGAGATCCAAGGCACCGAAGCCGTGATAGACCGTGTGGTGCAGACGCTCGAAAACGCGCGTTACATCCGCATTTACGGCAAGGAATGTCAGGCGATCGCGCTTGTACCCAATGAACGCGGCTTTCGTGTGCGCTATTAATACCCAAAACCGTGGTCAACTTTCGAAAATTATTCGGTAAAACCATTAAAAAATCCACATGCATATTGACAACGGATTATTTTATACTATAATAAGTACGTAAAATAAAATACAGGAGGCAAACCAATGAAAAGAGTTATTGCACTCGTACTGGCTGCGCTGATGGCGGTTGCAGTGTTCGCAGGCTGCGGCGGCAACAATGCGACCAAGGACGCTGACCTCAACAAGGTGCTCGACACCATCAACAGCGAAAACAGCCTGTCACTCGAAAAGATCACCGACGCCAACAAGCTCAATCTGTACTACGGCATTGCGGAGGCAGATATGAAGCAGTTCGCCGCCGAGAGCGACAAGTCCAACCCCAACGCACCGGTTGAAATCGTTTTGGTCGAGGCAAAGGACGCCGACGCTGCCGGCAGAGTCGAGACCGCACTCAACACCCGTTACAATTCCGTGCTCAGCACCTACACCTCATACACGCCCGAAAAGGTCGATATGGTCAAGGCTTGCAAGGTCACCAAGGACGGCAACTATGTTACCCTGATCATCGCGGACAATGCGCCTGCCATGGTCACCACCTTCCAGAACAGCATCAAATAGCAGCGAGTCGCTGCACCCAATCCCGCCTTTGGAAACGTTGTGTGTTAGAAAAACGCCATCAACGGCGGGGTCAAACATCGAAATTTCCAACAGACAGCAGCGTGTCGCTGCACCCAATCCTTTAACGACGTTGTTTGTTAGAGAAAAGAAGGACTGTCAGCCGGCAGTCCTTTTTTGTGTGCCCGTCGTCTTGACAAGCGGCGGAAAGTCGATTATAATAGAAGTCACTACAGGGCGGACGCGGTTCGCCCATTTTTCTGTATAAAGGATCATGACTATGACACAAAGTGAAATACAGCAACAGTTTTCTCATATGAATCCCATGCAGCGGCAGGCGGTTTTTGCCACCGAAGGACCGCTGCTGATCCTCGCCGGCGCAGGCTCCGGCAAAACGACCGTGCTCGTCAACCGCATCGCGTATATCTTGCAGTCGGGCTTGTGCCGTCCGTGGAACATCCTCGCCATCACCTTTACCAACAAGGCGGCAGGCGAGCTGAAGGAGCGCATTTGCAGCGCCGTTCCCGAGGGAGGCGCCGACATCTGGGCAGCGACCTTCCACTCCACCTGCGCCAGAATCCTGCGCCGCTACGGCGACCGGCTGGGCTATTCGTCGCATTTTACGGTCTACGCCACCGACGACCAAAAGCGGCTGATGAAGGAGATCGTCAAGCAGCTCAACATCGACGAAAAGATTTTGCCCGTCAAGAGCGTACTCTCCGAGATCTCAAAGGCGAAGGACAAAATGCAGACGCCTGCCGAGATGCTGCGCGAAGCCGACCACGACTACCGCAAGCAGTCGATAGCCAAGGCGTATGAGATCTATCAAAAGCGGCTGCAAACCGCCGACGCCATGGACTTTGACGATCTGCTCTGCAAGGCGGTGGAGCTGTTCCGCCAAAATCCCGAGATCCTCGGCTACTATCAAAACCAATTCAAATACATCATGGTGGACGAGTACCAGGACACCAACCGCGTGCAGTATGAGTTTGTGCGCATGCTCGCCGAAAAGCACGGCAACATCTGCGTTGTCGGCGATGACGATCAGAGTATTTACAAATTCCGCGGCGCGACGATAGAGAATATTTTGTCCTTTGAAAACACCTTCAAGGGTGCGCAGATCATCCGCTTGGAGCAAAACTACCGCTCTACCAAAACCATTCTCAGCGCCGCCAACGAGGTCATCTCCAACAACACCGTCCGCAAGGGCAAGACGCTCTGGACGGAGAATGCCGAGGGCGAGAAGATCGAGCTGCACACCTGCGAGGATGAGCGCGACGAAGCAGCGTTCATTGCCCGTACCATTATGGACGGTGTGGCGGACGGCAGAAGGTATGCCGATTACGCGATCCTCTACCGCACCAACGCGCAGTCCAACGCGATCGAGCAGGCGCTCTCGCGCAGCGGCGTGCCGCACCGCATCATCGGCGGTCACCGCTTTTATGACAGAGAGGAGATCCGCGATATGATCGCCTATTTGCAGGTGATCAACAATCCACACGACGATGTGCGCCTGCGCCGCATCATCAACGTTCCCAAGCGCGGTATCGGCGGCAGAACGCTCGAGATCGCCGCCGAGATCGGCACGGGTCTGGGCGAGAGCATCTATACGATCATCAAAGACGCCGGTAGCTATCCGCAGCTCAGCCGCTCCGCCGCCAAGCTCAAAAGCTTTGTCGCGCTGATCGACGGGTTGATAGAAGCGGAGGAGAGCGGTGATTATTCTCTTGCGGAATTATATAATCTGATTTTGGAGCACACCAACTACGAAGCCTATCTTCGGCACGAGAAAGAAAACGCCGATGTGCGCATCGAAAACATCGAAGAGCTGTCCTCCAATATCATCAAGTTTGAGGAGGACTACGGCGAGGAGGCGGATCTGTCGGGCTTTTTGGAGGAGATCTCCCTGATGACCGACATCGACAACTACGACGCCGAAGCCGACACCTGCGTGATGATGACCCTTCACAGCGCCAAGGGCTTGGAGTTTCCGGTGGTCTTTATCACAGGCATGGAGGACGGACTGTTTCCGTCGATCGCGTCCATGATGAATCCCGAGGAGATCGGTGAGGAACGTCGCCTTGCCTACGTGGGTATCACGCGTGCCAAGGAGAAGCTCTATCTCACCAAAACACGCACGCGCATGCTGTTCGGCTCGACCACCTACAACAAGGAGAGCTGTTTTGTCAGCGAGATCCCCGACGAACTTATGGAGCGCACCGGCGAGCGCAAAAAGACCTTCCTCTACGGCTCCGCCTACAAGGACAGCGGCAAGGCAACGGCTGTCGGCGTGCCGTCCGCTTCCGGCGCGGCGCCCAAAAAGCAGCCGTTCTATCAAAAGCCGGCGGTCAAGTCGGGCGTGACCTACAGCGTCGGCGACACGGTGCTGCACAAGGTATTCGGCAAGGGCTTGGTGATGTCCGCCCAGCGCATGGGCAACGACACCCTGCTCGAGATCGCCTTTGACAAGGCAGGCACCAAAAAGCTCATGGCGAATTTCTGCAAAATGGAAAAGCTTTAGGGCACCTCAAAAAATATATGGCTGCCCTTTTGCAGCAGCTTCTTGTCAAAACGGCTGGTTATACGGTCGTTGTCCTGACGAGGACCTGCTATCAAATATCCGCGCCTCTGCACAACGGAAAGATCGCAGAGGTGCCCTGTAAGGAGAGACCAATATGCTCCGTTCCATCAAAACCGCGTTATGCGGTCTGCTGGCGCTGCTCACGGCGACAGCGGCAGGCTGCACCGGCACGGCGCCGGACGCGACGACCGCTCCGGCAGCGACGACCACGGCGGCGACCGAGCCTGTCACACTTCCGGTCACGACTGCACCGGCCGGCGCTTCGACGGATTCCGCCTTTGAGGGCGACAGCGCCGTCAGCTACAACGAGCTGGAAATCAAAAAGAATATCAATGAAATCGAAAGCGCTTTTGACGAGCTGCTTGATACCCATCATTTTGCCGGCTCCGTTTATGCCAAGGTCGGCAACGATTTTGAGTATATCAAGACAAGAGGCTTTGCCAATCAGGGCGCGCACCTCGACAACTCCATCTACCGCAGCAGCTACGGCGGTTCGCTCACCAAGCTGTTCACCGCCACTGCCGTCATGAAGCTCGCCGAGGAGAAAAAGCTCTCGCTCAACGACACGCTCGACAAGTATTTTGCCGGCTGCACCTATGGCAAGGAGGTCACCATCCGTCAGCTCCTGACCATGACCTCCGGCATTCCCAACTATGTTTCGCGCAAAAGCGAGATGACGCCGAATGCCCACCTCAAGGGTACGCTCAGCGGTGACGACTACGAAAAAAACAAGGCGACGATCCTCAGCTGGATCCTTTCGCAGCCGCTTGGCAAGGTGAAGGACGGCAACTTTGAATTCTCCGACAGCAACTACTATCTGCTCGGAGAGATCATCGGCTCCGTTTCGCAAATGCCCTACGAAACCTACATGAGCGAGCATATCTTCAAGCCTGCGCTGATGAACAAAACCGGCTTTGAGGCGGACGACGCCACCACTCGTCCCTACGACAGCACACCCGAAGCCGCGACCCTGCTCTATGAAGGCGTCGGCTATTCGGCGCTGGGCGTGATCACCAATGTGTCGGATCTGCTCAAATTCATCGAGGCGTTCACCGGCGGCACGCTCATCAGTGAAACGTCTGTCCGGGAGATGATGACCGACAACGGCACCGGCTACGGCTGCGGCGCCTTTGTCAGCGGCGACTGCTTTTCCTGTATCGGAGAGATCGACGCCTACAGCGCCAAGCTCAGCTTTTCGACCGACAAGCGGAAAATCTTTGCCGCCATGTCCAACTACAAGGATACCGACACCAACCTGATCCACCGCGTTTTTCGCAATTATCTCGTAAAATACAGTCACTAAAAAACCGAACCTCCATAAAATGTTACTGTACAGTTTATCTGTCACAACTACATTATGGAGGTTGTTTTTATGTCCGAAACGATTGTTGACGCTGCGCAGGCTGCCGAAAACGACGCCGCGTTTGATCCGGTCTGTCTGGACGTGCCGCGCATCTATGACAGCTGCGGCGCAAAGGATTGCCTGCGCGACCTGACGGTGTTTTTTACGCAGGAAAACCAAGAGCTGATCAACACCGCCACCACCGTGCGCGTCACGCGTGTGAGCGTTCTCACCGCCACCGTGGATGTGGACGCCATGGCGTTCAACAGAGGGTATTATTCGGTGGATGAAACCTATTATTTTCTCTGCTGCTGCGAGGTATTCACCGCCGCCGGTGCGCTGCCTTCGACCGTGATGGGTATCGCCGTGTCCACCAAGCGCGTGGTGCTCTACGGCAGCGACGGCAGCGCCAAGCGCTTTTCGAGCAACACGCCTGCGGTCATTGACCCGACGGAGGCGGATTGCTGCCAAGGGTTCGGCGGTTCGCTGCCTGTGGCAAATGTGCAGGTTTCGGCTCCCATGGCGCTGGCGGCTTCGCTGGTTCCCGTCACGACACCGCCGATCGTGTCCTTTGTGCCCGAAAATGTCACCACATTCATCGGCGGCGATTTGGTTGCCCCGGACACCCAGCAGGTCACGGTGACGGTCGGTCTGTTTTCCATCACCACGCTCTCACGCGAGGTGCAGCTCATGCTCCCGTCCTACGACTTCTGCATGCCGCGCAAGGAGTGCGACGACCGCGACGAGGATCCGTGTGAGGCGTTCAGCAAAATCGAATTCCCCTCAGAATCGTTCTTTCCGCAAAGCGCAAGCTAAAATAATTCGAAAAACGAAAAAAGACCGGCTCACCCGAGCCGGTCTCCGCTTGTTTCTAAAAAGGAAATAAACGTTTTTCGATATTCACGAATTACAAATTATGAACTACGCATTTTCAATGCATGCATCCAATGATTTGATGATGCCTGCCTTGTCCATCTTTCTGCCGATAAATACCAGCTTATTGACGCGGTCGCCATAGACAGGGTGCCAAGCTGCGGCAATATCGGGATTCATGGCAAGGATCTCCTTGCGGTCCTCTTCGGGGAATGCTGCGATCCAGTCGCCGTCGTCTGTGGCATATTTCTGCTTGCCGCTCTGCTCAAAGATATAGGCGGTATTGGGCGCTTCGCTGACCCAGAAAAGACCCTTGCAGCGGATGATCTCCTTCGGCCACTCGCTGAAAATGTAACTCTCGAACTTCTCCTTGTTGAAGGGCTTCACGTTTTGATAAACGAAAGTGCCGATACCGTATTCCTCGGCTTCGCCCTCCTCGTGGTGATGGTGATGATGGTGGTGATGACCGTGGTGCTCATGCTCATCTTCATTTTGGTCATGATGATGCTCATGCTCGTCCTCGTCGTGGTCGTGGTCGTGATGGTGCTCGTGCTCCTCATGCTCGTCATCGTCGTCCTCATGCATGTTTTCGGAGTTTTCGCCCTCCATCTCCATCGCCTTGACCCAGCCGGCGCTCTGCATGATCTTGCGCATATCGAAGCTGCGTGTGCCGAGAACATCCTCCACGTCGATCTTGCCGTAGTTGGTTTCAATGATTTTTGCCTCGGGCTGCAGCGCCTTGATGACCTCCAAAACGGCTTTCTTTTCCTCGGGCGTCACCAGATCCACCTTGTTGAGAATGATGGTGGTGCAGTATTCGATCTGCTGAATGAGCAGGTTTTCAATATCCTCCTCGTCCAAATCGTCGTTGAGCAGCGTCTTGCCGGAGCCGAATTCGTCCGCCATGCGCTTGGCGTCCACGATGGTGGTGATGCTGTCGAGATATGCCACGGCAGGCAGGTTCGCCTGCTTCTGGGTGCCGTCGAGCATACAGATGGAGCCTGCGATCGGACCCGGCTCGCAAATGCCGGACGCCTCGATCAGGATATAGTCAAAGCGCTTGGAGCGCGCCAGCTCGATGATCTGCTTCATCAAATCGACCTTGAGCGTGCAGCAGATGCAGCCGTTTTGCAGCGGAACGAGGTTGTCGTCCTTCTGTGTCACCGCGCCGCCCTTGGCAATCAGCGACGCGTCGATATTGACCTCGCCGATGTCGTTGACGATGACCGCTACCTTGTAGCCCTTTTGGTTGGCGAGAATATGGTTGAGAACAGTGGTTTTGCCTGCGCCCAGATAACCCGTGAGCAGGGAAACGGGAACGAGCTTTTGTTGCTTTTTCTTGAACATATAGATCCTCCTATTTTGCTTTCGTCCTCTATCATAACGCAAAAGGGCGAAAAATGCAAGCGATAACTTGCAAAAACCGCCGGACTTTGAACATCCGGCGGCTTGCTTCAGCGCAGTTTTTTAAAAAATGATTTCAGCATTCCGGCACATTCGGCTTCCAGAATGCCGCCCTCGCATTCCGGCTTGAACGCAAAGGGCATGGAAAACAGGTCGGTCACGGTGCCGCAGGAGCCGTTTTTGAAGTCATAGGCGCCAAAGTACACCTTTGGGATATGCGCGTTGATGATCGCTCCGGCGCACATCGGGCAGGGCTCCAGCGTGACGTACAGCTCACAGTTCCACAGCCGCCAGCCGCCGAGCGCGGTGCAGGCGTTGTTGATGGCGTCGATCTCCGCGTGGAGCAGGGCGTTTTTGCGTTTTTCGCGGCGGTTTCTGCCGGTGGCGACGATCTCGCCGTTTCGCACGATGACCGCGCCGACCGGCACCTCGTCGTCGTCAAATGCTTCCTGCGCCAGCTCGAGCGCCTTTTTCATATAGAACAGCTTATCCAAGGGCGTTCATCAGCGCGTTCTCCAGCGCCTCCTCCGGGATCAGGTTCATCAGCATTTCGAAGATAAAGAACGACAGCGAAACAATAATGCCCGGCGTGGTAAAGCAGGCGACAAACTTTTCTTTCAGCGTCAGCTCGCTTTTGGCGCCGCCGGACGGTATGTCGGTGACCTTGAAAACCTTGTTGTCGCGCTTGGCGAGATAAACATAGGACAGCACGCCCAAAATCAGGAACATGATGATCATGCCGATGTTGAGGGCAGTGACGGTGTCGCTGTCAAAGATGCCGTTCTGGTTGATGATATCGGTAGAAACTGCGTAAAAATTATTGATAAAATGTATCACGACCGAGGGCACGATAGAATTGGTTTTGCAGTCCACATAGCCGAAAATCAGTCCCAGCAAAAAGGCAAAGATGATCTGCGTGGTGTTGCCGTGCATGGCGCCGAACATCACTGCCGAAACCACGATCGCAACCGCGTCGCCCCAAGGCCGCAGGATATTCATAAACACGCCGCGGAACGCAAGCTCCTCAGCCAAGGCAGGCGTGATGGAGACCGCAACGATGCACAGCAGCATCTCGGGTGCGGATTTTGTCTCGAAAGACATATCGACCGTGTTTTTTAAATCGAAAATAGAAATATTTTGATCGAACAGTGCCGCAAGCTGATTGGCGATCATGGACGCCGCCATGCCGAGGCACGCAAAAGGAGCCAGCAGAGATATGGGGACATGGCTTTTTGTCAGGTTGTCACTGAGCCGTCTGCGCGAGATGATGCGGTAGAAGAACACCGCAACAAGCGAGGACAGCACGGCGGCAACGATCTGCAGCAGATAAGAGATCGAGTTTTGGTTTTCTTCTGTGACGGCGCCTGTATAACGCAAAGCAACTGCGATGATGATGGCGACCACCTGCATGACCAAAAAGTAGGTCAGCACAAAGAAGCCAAGACCGTTGGCGGTTTTGCGCAGGTCACGCCGTTCCAGCTGCTTTGGCGTCAGCTGCGGCGGCATCGGATAATATCCCTGATAGGGAGGAGCGCCTGCCGGCGGCATTTGCTGATAATAATTCTGCATATCTTTCACCCCGAATCTATTGTAGCACAGTTTTCAAAAGTTTGCAACCCCGACCGGTGCCCCGGTGGGCAATCCGCGCAACTGACGTTTGACAGAAAGGATACGTGTATGCACGCGTTATAAAAGAATAGATACACAGCACCTCAGCTGCAAGCTTCCGAGGTGTCTGTCGGCTGAGTCGTCGGCGAACCTGACGTTTGATTGTAGGCTCACTTGCATAGCCGCGTTCAAAAAGAATAAAAAGCCCAAAAAGCCAAAGCCGCTTTTGACGCGGCGTTGATGACGGTTAATTTTGCCGCCTGCTGTCCAAAACCTCCGAAAGCGCCAACCGGCGCAGTTACAAGAATGTAAGTTGACAAAGGGGGAGAATGGTGGTAGAGTTAACGTAGATAATTGTGTGTTGCGGTAAAATCATAAGGAGAATGACGCATATGATTACAGCTATGTTATTTGCCGGCGGCAGCGGTGTGCGGATGGAATCGTCCGACTTGCCCAAGCAGTTTTTGGAGGTCGGCGGCAAGCCGATCATTATCCATACGATGGAGCACTTTTCCAAGCATCCCTTGGTGGACGCGATCGTGGTCGCCTGCAAAAGCGACTGGATCGGCTACCTCAAGGATCTGATCGTGCGCTTCAACGTGCAGAAGGTGCGCGCCATCGTTCCGGGCGGCCGCAACGGCTTTGACTCCATTCACAACGGCGTGGTCGCCACGGCGGAATTTTCGCTGTCCGGCGACGACCTGATCCTCATCTGCGACGGCGTGCGTCCCATGCTCTCCGAAAAGCTGATCACCGACTGCATCAACCACACGCGCATCCACAAAACCGCCGTCCCTGTCACGCCGAGTATCGACTCGCTGCTCTACAGCACCGACGGCGAGACCTGCGGCAAGAGCTACGCGCGCAACACCATGTTCATCACACAGGCGCCGCAGGGCTACACGATGGAGCGGATCTTGTGGGCACATCAGGAGGCGTACAAGCGCGGCATTCTTAACCCGATCTCGTCGAGCGAGCTGTTTATCGAGCTGGGCGAAAAGGTGCATCTGTTTCAGGGAGAGCGCTTTAATATCAAGGTCACGACGCCGGAGGATCTGATCACCCTGCGCGCTCAGTTCTATTATGAAAACTACAAGAGATTTGCCAAGGAAGAGCTGAAATATGGACTATAAAGTAAGAGCATGCGTCGGCGACGGCGTGTACCGCGATCTGACCGAGATGGCACAGAGCGGCGCCGACTTTGCCAAAATGAAGGATGCGACGGTTCTGATAACCGGCGCAGGCGGCTTCATCGGGTTTTATCTCACGGCGGCGCTGCTGCTGCGCAACGATTTGTACGGCGACAATATCCGCGTGCTTGCGTTGGTGCGCAGCCGTGAACGCGCCGAGAAGAAGTTCGGCAGGCTGCTGCAAAGACCGGATCTAACCCTCTGTGTGCAGGATGTGACCGCTCCCATTCAGGCGGAGCGCGCTGATTATGTGATCCACGCCGCGAGTCAGGCGAGCAATATCCAGTTTGAGACCGACCCGGTCGGCACGATCAACGCCAATCTCACGGGCACCGCGAATGTGCTCGATTTTGCGCGGAAGAGCCGGTCAAGGGCAGTGCTGGTCGTGTCGAGCCTGAAGGTCTACGGCACCGTGTACGGCAGCGCCGAAAAGCTGCGCGAGAGCGACAGCGGCTATATAGATTTTACCTCTTATAAGAATTGCTACGCCATGGGCAAGCGCGCCGGCGAAACGCTCGCGGCGAGCTATTGCCGCGAATACGGCATGCATGTCCGTCTGGCGCGTCCGGCCTATATCTACGGTGCAAGCTCGCTGAATGACGACCGCGTGTGGGCGCAGTTCATCGCCAACGTGGTGCGAGGCGAGGATATTCTCCTGAAATCCAACGGCGCGGCAAAGCGCTCCTTTTGCTATGTGAGCGACACTGCCGCCGCGCTTTTGATGATATTATTAGACGGCGAGGACGCCACGCCCTACAACATCGCCAACGAGGCGTCCGATGTGACGATCCGCGGCTTTGCCAAAAAAGCCTGCGAGGTTTTTCCCGAAAAAAGCATGAAGCTCGTCTTTGCCGATCCTGCCGACGAAGCGGAGCCGCAGGAGACGGTGACGCCGCTGCGCCAGGTGCCGGAGCTGCTCGACAATTCGCGGCTGCTTGCGCTCGGCTGGCAGCCAAAGGTCGATCTGGCGGAGGGAATCCGCCGCTCGGTGCGTATTTTGACGGAGCAAAACGGGCAGGGCTGATTGTCAAATACAGTGATTCCTTGACAATCCGCGTTCAAATGTGTTATGATATATAGAAACGATTTTTACGGAGAGCCAAGAAGGAGATGGATGGTATGAATACCGCGATCATATTGGCAGGCGGCGTCGGCAGCCGAATGGGTCTTGACTGCCCCAAGCAGTTTTTGATGGTGCAGGACAAGCCGATCATTTCTTATTGCTTTGATATTTTTCAGCAGCATGCCGAGATCGACAAGCTTGTAGTCGTCGTCAGTGACCAGTGGAAGGAATTCGTGGAGGAGCAGGCAGCAAAAAACGGCATCAGCAAAATCTGCGGCTATGCGCCGGCAGGCGAGACGCGGCAGCATTCGATCTATAACGGACTCAAATGTATCGCGGCAAACTGCCCCGATACCGATATCGTGATCGTACACGACGCGGCGCGTCCGCTGGTGTCCGATAAGATCATCTCCGACTGTATTCGTGGCGCAACGGAATTTGACGGCGCCATGCCGGTCATCTCGGTCAAGGATACGGTCTACCAGAGCAAGGACGGCAAGACGATCGACAAGCTCCTCACACGCAGCGAACTGTTTGCCGGACAGGCTCCCGAAAGCTTTAAATACAAGCGCTATTTTGAGATACATAACGAAGTGACCGACGAGGAAATCGGCGCGACGGCGGGCAGCAGTGAGATCGCCTACCGTCACGGCATGGAGATCCGCATGGTGCAGGGCAGCGAACGCAACCTGAAAATCACCACCATTGAGGATTTGGAAACATTTGAGTCAATTTTGAAAGGCGTGAATTGATATGGATACAATGAAGGCAAGAGTGCTCAGAGCAGTTGGAAACCTTGAATACTGCGATTATCCTATGCCTGAAGTTAAGCCCGACGAGGTGCTTTTCAGGGTTAGAGCCTGCGGCATCTGCGGCTCGGATATACCGAGAATTTTTGTAAACGGAACCTACCATTTTCCGACGATCCCCGGACATGAGTTTTCGGGCGAGGTCGCCGGAGTTGGTGATGAAAAATATAACAAGCTTATCGGAATGAGAGCAACTGTTTTTCCGCTTATTCCCTGCAAAACCTGTGAAAACTGCAACAACGGCAGCTATGAAATGTGCAAAAGCTACGATTATCTGGGATCAAGAAGCGACGGCGCGTTTGCTCAATATGTCAGAGTTCCGGTTTGGAATCTTGTTCCGATCCCCGATGATCTCTCATTTGAGGAAGCTGCTATGACAGAGCCCTGCGCGGTTGCACTTCATGCTTTGAGAAGAGCACAGATAGAGGTCGGCGACAAGGTGGTAATCTACGGACCGGGTACTATCGGTATGCTTATCGCTCAGTGGGCAAGAGCCTGGGGAGCAAAGGTGCTTTTGGTAGGAACGGACGTTAATAACTGGGAATTTATTGAAAGCATGGGCTTTTATGATTACTGCAATTCCTCTCACGAGGACGCGATCGAATGGGTAAAGAAAATGACCGACGGGATCGGCGCGGATATCGCGATCGAGGCTGTCGGCATCCCGCTGACTGCCTGCAACTGCCTTGAGAGCGTGGCATCCGGGGGAAAGGT
>ONGI01000072.1 GCA_900317315.1 uncultured Eubacteriales bacterium | reverse complement strand
GAGCGCATCGGAGGTCAGCGGACCCGTAGCGACGATGGTGATACCGTCTGCGGGAAGCTCCGTTATCTCCTCATGCACCACGGTGATGTGCGGATGGGCGTTGATGCCCTCCGTCACCAGCTGTGCAAACTGCTCTCTGTCCACCGCCAAGGCGCCGCCTGCCGGTACCTGACACTTTGCCGCGCACTGCATGAGAAAGGAACCGAGACGGCGCATCTCTTCCTTTAGAAGTCCTGCCGCGCTCTCTACGCGCATGGCTTTGAGCGAGTTGGAACAGACCAGCTCGCCGAACAAATCGGTTTTGTGCGCAGGCGTGCGCTTGTGGGGTTTCATCTCAAACAACCGCACCGCGATGCCGCGGTCGGCAAGCTGCATGGCAGCCTCACAGCCGGCAAGACCTGCGCCGATCACATTTACCATCATTCTTTTTCTTCCGTTTTCACTGTCTTGGAAAAGCCGCAGCCTTCGGTCGCGCAGAACAGTGAGGGCTTTTTGCCCTTTCGTTTAAAGAGTATCTGACCGCACTGCGGACAGCGTTCGTTGACCGGCTCGTTCCAGCTGACAAAATCACAGTTGGGATAGTTGGAGCAGCCGTAGAAAACGCGCTTGGATTTGGTGTGCTTGACAATGACGTCGCCGCCGCATTTGGGGCAGCTCACACCGGTTTTCTCTACATATTTTAAGATATTCTTACATTCGGGATAGCCCGGGCAGGCGATGAACTTGCCGTATCTGCCCATCTTGACGACCATCTGTCTGCCGCATTTGTCGCAGATGATGTCGGTTTCGTCCTCCTTGAGCTTGAGCTTGACGCCCTCCATCTCCGCCTTTGCTTCCTTGAGCGTCTGTTCAAAGCCGCCATAGAAGGAGCGCAGCAGCTCTACCCACTGCACGTCGCCGTTCTCCACCTTGTCGAGATCGTTCTCCATCTGCGCGGTGAATTTGACGTTGACGATATCCGGAAAGCGCTCCTTCATCAGCTGCGTCATCACCTCGCCCAGCTCGGTCGGCACCAGACTTTTTGCCTCGCGCTTGACATATTCGCGGCTCGTCAGCGTGGTGATGGTCGCCGCGTAGGTGGACGGTCTGCCGATGCCGTATTCCTCGAGCGTCTTGATCAGGGACGCCTCGGTGAAGCGCGCCGGCGGCTGCGTAAAGTGCTGGTTCTTTTTCAGTTCCCTGCAGCGCACGGGCATATCCTTTTCGAGCGGCGGCAGCTGGGAGGACTTTTCCTCCGCCTCGTCCTTGCCCTCGACATAGAGCGCCGTAAAGCCCGGGAAGTCCACATAATAGCCGGACGCCTTGAAGATGTAGCCGTTGGCTTCGATGTCCGCCTGCGTGGTCTTTTGGATGCAGTCCGCCATCTGGCATGCGGTGAAGCGGCTCCAGATCAATTTGTAAAGCTTGTACTGGTCGGAGGACAGGCTGTTTTTGATGCTGTCGGGCGTGAGCGACGGCATGGAGGGGCGGATCGCCTCGTGACCGTCCTGCGCGTTGCTTCTCGACTTGAAGAAGCGCGGCTTGGGCGGCAAGTACTGTTCGCCGTAGACGCTGCGGATGTAGTCGGTCACCTCGTCGATCGCCACATTGGAGATGCGCAGCGAGTCGGTACGCATATAGGTGATCAAACCGGTCGCGCCCATTCCCTCGATATCAACGCCCTCATACAGCTCCTGTGCCACACGCATGGTGCGGCGCGACTGGAAGCCCAGCTTGCGCGACGCCTCCTGCTGCAAAGTAGAGGTGATGAACGGCGGCGCCGGAGATTTTTTGCGCGTGCCGTTTTTGACCTTGGTGACGGTGTATGCCGCGTCCTGCAGGTCCGCTTCGATCTTGTCCGCCTGTTCCTGATTGGTGATTTTCAGCTTGCCGTTTTGGTCGGCGTAGAGCGTGGCGGCAAAGGACTTGCGGCTGCCCTTGGGAATAAACTTGGCGTCGATCGTCCAGTATTCCTCGGGCTTGAATTTTCTTATTTCATTCTCGCGGTCAACGATAATGCGGAGCGCAACCGACTGCACTCTGCCTGCCGACAGACCGCGGCGGATCTTTTGTGAGATGAACGGGCTGAGCTTGTAGCCCACCAGACGGTCGAGCACACGACGCGCCTGTTGTGCGTTGACCAGATCCTGATTGATGGCGCGCGGATGCGCCATGCCGTTTTGAACGCCCGTTTTGGTGATCTCGTTGAATTCCACACGCTGGCAATAGTCCTCGGGCAAGCCGAGAATATATGCCAGATGCCATGAGATCGCCTCTCCCTCGCGGTCGGGGTCGGTCGCAAGGTAGACGCTGTCACTGTTTTCGGCAAGGCCTTTCAGCTCCTTGACGAGCTTTTCCTTGCCCTTGATGATGTCATACTTTGGAGCAAAATCATTTTTTATGTCAACACTGAGTCTTGCTTTGGGCAAGTCGCGCACATGTCCCATGGAGGCGACTACCTCGTAATCCCTGCCCAAATATTTTTTGATCGTCTTTGCCTTGGCAGGTGACTCCACAATAACCAAATTTGACATGCATTTCCTCCTATTTCAAAACAAATTTTCTTCCTTGAAGCGCACGGACATAGCCCTGCATTTCAAGCAAGGTCAGGGTGCTGAGCACCCGGCTCACGGGCAGCTGAACGCCGTCCGCAAGGGTATCTATATGAACAGGCTCCGCCGACAGATAGTCGATGATCCGCTTGGCGTCGCCGGTCAATGCCGGTTTTGGGGGTGCAGGCTGCGCTGTGGTTTCGGTCTTGCCGGATTTTTTGGCAGCCTTTTCGGACTTGGGTGCGGCTTTTGGCTTTTCTTTTTTATCGGGCGCCTTCTCCGCAGAAGCGTTGTCGGCCTTTCGGTTGCCGTTCTCTTCGGGATTTCCCTTGACGGGGATCGCGTTGATGTCGCGGAACATGCTCTCAAAATCCGTTGTCAGCGCGCTGAACTCCACCTTTTGGTGGTAGTAGGCGAGAATATCCATAAAGTCCGTCACGGGATACGCCGCGCCCTCCTTGATCAGCCGGTTGGAGCCGAGGTTGACGGCGCTGTTGTTGCCCATCAGCGCAAAGACATCTCTGCCGAGCTCCAGCGAAGCGTCCGCCGTGATCAGGGCGCCGCTTTTGTCGCCTGCCTCGATCACGAGCAGGCCGTTGGACAGCGCGGAGATCAGGCGGTTGCGCGCCGGAAAATAATACTTGCGCGGTTCCTCATCGGGCGGATATTCCGAGATCACCGCGCCGTTTTGGGCGATAGCCTGACGCATGCCGATATTGTCCTTCAGATAACGGCTGTTGATGCCGCAGCCGCGCACGCAGACCGTGACGCCTCCGGCAGCCAAGGCGCCCCTGTGAGAAGCGCAGTCTACGCCGAGAGCGCCGCCGCTGATGATAACGGTCTCATACTTGGCGAGCGCATAGGCGAATTTGTAGGAATTGGCGAGACCGTAGCGCGAGGCGCTGCGCGTGCCGACGACGCCGATCGAAAGCCTGTGCTCAAAGTCGGGCAGCGTGCCGTGGACATAGAGTACAGCAGGCGGCGCGTACAGATTCATCAGGCAGTGCGGATAGGCAGGGTCGTCGATGGTGAGCACCGAATAGCCAAGCTCCGCGCAGCGGTCGAGGATCGCCTGCGCCCGAGACGCCGAAGCCGCGCTGCCGAGACGCTCGATCTCTTCTTTGGACAAAACGCCGCAAAAAGTCCACTCGCGCACGCCTCCCTTGAGCAGGTCGGAAATATCGTGGTACATCGCCGCGAGTTGCTTATGTCTTGGATTGTTTGTGCCGATAGCCAGCGTCAGCCGGATCCAGCTGAAAGCATTTGCAGAGATCATTTATTTTACCATTTCCCAAATGAGAATCGCGGCGGCGACAGACGCGTTGAGCGACTCCGCCTTGCCGTTCATCGGAATCGTGATGCGGTGGCGGCATGCTGCGGCGGTAGCTTGCCGGATGCCGTTGCCCTCGTTGCCGATGACGATCGCGCAGGGCTCCTCAAAGGTCGTTTCGGTGACGCGCTGTGCGTCGTCGCCGACAACTGCCGCATAGGTGTGCAGCTGCGGATGTGCCGTCAGCCATTGCGGCAGATCCTCCGCCGTGCAAACGGGCAGACGAAATACCGCTCCCATGCTGCCGCGCACGACCTTTGGATTATAGACGTCGCAGCAGTCCGCCGAGAGGATGACGCCCGTTACGCCGAACGCCTCGGCAGAGCGCAGGATGGTGCCCAAATTGTTGGGATCCTGCACATTATCCAGCACGAGGAATTTTCCGCCATTCTTTATTGTATCAAAAAGAGCGCTTTTGTCAAGTGCTTTTATTACGGCGAGCACGCCCTGCGGCGTTTGGGTGTCGCTGATATGCGCAAACAGCTCCGGCGTCACCAAAAAGGTCTTGGCGGCGCAGGCGCTCAGCTCCGTGCAGATCTCGGTGTTCTTTTCGAGCGCGGCTTCGGTGAGAAAAAGCGTTTCTATCGCGGCGCCGCTTTTCATGGCGTCGGCGCAGACGCGCAGTCCCTCGGCGACAAACAGCGCGGTTTGCCGGCGGCAGCGGGCGCTTTTTTGGAGCTTGGCTGCCTGCTTTATCTGTGCGTTGTCCTTGCTTGTGAGCGTTATCATAGTCATCTCCAAAAACAGCAAAAGCGTTTGGAAGTTCCAAACGCTGTTAACTGTTAACAATTATGCATTCTTTGCCTTTTCAACCAGTGCGGTAAAAGCGGCGGGATCGGCGATGGCAATCTCAGAGAGCATTTTGCGGTTGAGGGTGACGCCTGCCTTTTTGAGTCCGCTCATAAAGGTGGAATAGTTGGTGCCGTTTGCCTTGCAGGCAGCGGAAATACGGGTGATCCACAGACGGCGGAAATCTCTCTTTCTCTGCTTACGGCCAACATATGCATAGTTGCCGCTCTTCATAACAGCCTGCTTCGCCATCTTGAAGTGCTTGGATTTTGCACCCCAGTAACCCTTGGCGAGCTTTAATACTTTCTTTCTTCTTTTGCGCGTCATCATTGCGCCTTTTACTCGTGCCATTCTATTTTACCTCCGAATTATTGAAATAAGTGTGCCTGATTTGCCTTGATTATTTGTAGGGAATCAAACGCTTGATCTGCGGCGTATTGGTGACGTCCGCCACTACGGTCTGACGCAAGCCTCTCTTGCGCTTTCTGGTCTTTTTGTTCAGAATGTGACTCTTGTT
The DNA here is from genome assembly GCA_900317315.1 of uncultured Eubacteriales bacterium. Taxonomy (GTDB): domain Bacteria; phylum Bacillota; class Clostridia; order Oscillospirales; family Acutalibacteraceae; genus Ruminococcoides. The sequence continues at coordinate 1,879 of ONGI01000072.1, read as the reverse complement.
AGCGTGAGCACGAATAACCTTACCGTTCTTTGAAAGCTTAAACCTCTTTTTCGCACCGCTGTGTGTTTTGATCTTAGGCATAATATATAATCCTCCTTAATGAATTACTTGTTGGGCTTTGGCGCCAAAAACATCAGCATATTGCGGCCTTCCAGCTTGGCGGGCTTTTCCACCACCGCTACCTCCGAGCACGCGTCGGCAAAGCGCTTCATGGTTTCGAGTCCAATTTCGGGATGACCCATTTCGCGTCCGCGGAAGCGGATGGAAACCTTGACCTTATCGCCGTGCTTGATAAATTTGAGAGCGTTGTTGAGCTTGGTGTTAAAATCATGGGTGTCGATGTTGAGCGAGAGGCGAACCTCCTTGATTTCAACGACATGCTGATTTTTTCTGGCTTCCTTTTCTCTCTTTGCCTGCTCAAAGCGATATTTGCCGTAGTCCATGATTTTGCAGACAGGCGGCTTCGCCTGCGGAGCAATCTTTACCAAATCAAGATTCTTCTGTTCAGCGATATGCAGCGCGTCCCTTGCGGACATTATTCCGAGTTGTTGGCCGTCCGAGCCGATAACTCTCAGCTCTTTGTCACGAATTTCCTCATTAATCTGAGTATATTGTTCTTTCTTGCCGATGATTGAGCACCTCCGAAGCACTAAAATAAATAAATGCGGACAGAAACACTCCGTCCGCACCAATACACTGTAGCCTCAGCCTTGTATCGACCCGTGCAGACGGTACCCCACAGGTGAAAGCGTTTCCGCTTTGCTTTATTTTCGAATAGTATTATATACCATAACAGGCTGTTTGTCAAGTGTTATTTTAAATTGTTATACAGCAGCTTGACGACGCGGTCGGTCGCCTTGCCGTCGCGGTGGTCAAAGAACATGTCTGCAAACGGCGCGATGCGCTCGGTGCAGAAGTCGCGCGTGTTGAGGGCGTCGATCAGCTCGTCGAGAGAGTAGACGATCTTGCCCGGCACATACTGCTTGAAATCAAAGTAGAAGTCGCGCTCGTTGATGTATTTTTCAAGATCGAAGGCGTAGAACACCATCGGGATATCGAGCAGCGAAGCCTCGAATACCAGCGACGAATAGTCGGTGATGATGACGTCGGTGACGAAGAGCAGGTCGTTGAGCTCCGACTCCATCGACAGGTCGATCACGCGGTCGCGGTATTCCTCCGGGATCGGCTGCTGATCCCGGACAAAGGGATGGTGCTTGATGATGACGGCGTAGTCGTCGGGGATGCTGCGGCAGACCGTGCCGATATCAAACATTTCGGTCGGATAGAACGCGGTTTCCTTGACGGTGCCGCGGAAGGTCGGCGCAAAGAGGATAATGCGCTTGCCCCTGAACGTCGGATGCGCTTGATAGAACGTTTCCCTCGCCTGCTTTTTGTACGCCTCGTCAAAGAACACGTCGGTTCTGGGAATACCGGTCGCCACGACGTTGCTTGTGGCAATGCCGAAGCCCTCGGAGTGACACTTGCGGCAGAAGGTCGAGCTGACGGTCACAAAGTCATAGCTGCGGTGGTTGCGCGTGGTCTGCGGCGAGCCCTTGGGCTTGGACAGACGCGTAAAGCCGAAGGTCTTGAACGCACCGCAGGCGTGCCAGAGCTGCACGAGCTTGGTCTCCCTGCGCAGGTCGATATAGTGGATCATCGGCGTGAACTCGTCGAGCACCACGATCTTGCTGGTGGCGCAGGATTTGGTAAAATCAAAGATCTCGCCGATCGTCATATACGAAATGGTGTGGTCGTTGAGAATAAAATGGATATCAAGGTTTTTGTCGTCCTTGATTTTGTCATAGACAAAGGCAAAGTTGCCGGTGATGTCGTTTCTTCTCAGCGAAATAAAGGTGATTTTGTTGGGCTTGACCTTGCG
>ONGI01000024.1 GCA_900317315.1 uncultured Eubacteriales bacterium | reverse complement strand
GTCGAGCGCCTTGCCGCTGGTGTTGATGTGCTGGGTCAGGTCGTAGTCGGTGCGGTCGGCGATGCCCCACAGCTCGCCCCAGCCGAAGGGGAAGAGGTATTCAAAGTCGGTGGTCGCCTTGGAATAGAAGCTCAGCTCCTCCTGCTCGTGGTCGCGCAGACGGAGGTTTTCGGGCTTGATATGGAGCGAATAGAGGAAGTCGCGGCAGAAGCTGCGCCAGTAGTCGAACCATTCAAGGTCGGTGCCGGGCTTGCAGAAGAACTCAAGCTCCATCTGCTCAAACTCGCGCACGCGGAAAATGAAGTTGCCGGGCGTGATCTCGTTGCGGAAGGATTTGCCGATCTGCGCCACGCCGAACGGGATCTTTTTGCGCGTGGTGCGCTGGATGTTCGCAAAGTTCACAAAGATGCCCTGCGCGGTCTCGGGACGCAGATAGAGCTCGTTTTTGGTGCCCTCGGTGACGCCCTGAAAGGTCTTGAACATCAGGTTGAACTGACGGATGTCGGTGAAATTGTGCTTGCCGCAGTCGGGACAGGGGATCTGCTTTTCTTTTATATAGTCCATCATCTGCTCGTTGCTCCAGCCGGCGACGTTGGTGCCGTCAAAGTCCTCGATCAGATTGTCGGCGCGGTGACGGGTCTTGCACTCCTTGCAGTCCATCAGCGGGTCCGAAAAGCCGCCGAGGTGTCCCGAGGCGATCCAGGTCTGCGGATTCATCAGAATGGCGGAGTCAAGTCCCACGTTGTATTTGTTTTCCTGAACGAACTTTTTGAGCCATGCCTGCTTGATGTTGTTTTTGAGCGCCATGCCCAGCGGACCGTAGTCCCAGGTGTTGGCGAGTCCGCCGTAGATCTCGCTGCCCGGATACACAAAGCCTCTGCCCTTGCACAGCGCAACGATTTTTTCCATTGTTTTTTGAGCGTTGTCCATATCATTACCTCGCTTGATAATCAAATTTACCTCAACAATTTTACTATCTATCCGCTTGCTTGTCAAGGTTTTTCGCGCCAAAGCGTTAAATTTTGAGAGCCGCAGCCGCCCTTTGACGGGGCAGGAAAAAGTTTATTAAAATTTGTTACGGATTTTCTGAAAAACTATTGTAAAAACCGAATTTTTAATATATAATGTAATTACTCAAAATGTGAGTTATTATCAAAAAGGAGGAATTTTCGATGAGAAAATTATCAAAGGCCATCAGCTTGATCCTTTCCGGCTTGTTGGCTACATCGTGCTTTAGCATGGCTGCTATCTCGGCATCGGCGGCTCCTGTTGATTCGGAAGCGACAGGCATTGACACCGCTGCGACCAGAATAGCAAACGGTCATCAGGTAGTGTTTTTCCAGTATCCTGACGCTGTTTGGGGCCCTGTTTCGTCTGTTAAGCGCAACGCGAGAAAGTGGACGGTCAATGTTTTTTGCAACTACTATTCTATCTACGGCAACCAGAATGAAGTAAAGAGCAAATCATGGGAGGCTCCCTCCACCAGTATGATGTCGGAAAAGGCGGGCGCTAACGTCTTTTTCTTCGATATTACCGAGAGCGGACAGGGCGAGATGGAAGAGGGCGCCGAGTACGGCATCCTGTTCTCCACCAAGGCGAACGCCGGTCAGGCAGACCTGCTCCAGCCCAACACCGAAGGCTATCAGACCTGCGACCTGTATTTCAACTCCACTCTGCTCGGTCACACCTACAAGGTAGACGAGCCTGCTGTTGTTCGTGAGAACACCGCAAACTCCCAGAAGATCGACTATCTCGCGCACTCCGACAATGGCGTCGGCGCTCCGCTGAGAAAGGTTTCGACCCTCTGCGCTTACATCGACGGTATGAATCCCGGCAACGCGCCTGCTTCTCTCGAAATGGCAAACGCATTGCAGACCTATCTGCCCAACCCCGTCAACGAGCCTTCGTTCACATGGACGAAGATCGCTCCGGTTCTGGAGAAATTCGGCACCACCAACAAGGAAGTTTATGACACATATGTAGAGAAGTTCAGCGATAAGCTCGCGGAAGCTGTTCCCTATGAGCATGTTGACGGCGCGGACGACCTCAAGTCTGACGGCACGCTGAAGGATGTCTACAGATATTCTTCCATCACCACCACCACCGTTGAGGATGGTGTTGAGCAGACCAAGACCGTTAAGTATCCGTGGCTCGACCTCGTAAGAGAGAGACTGAACCTGACCGAAGAGCCCACCGAGGCTCCGACCGAGGCTCCGACAGAGGCTCCCTCCGAGATCGAAGAAGTAGCTGTTCACGCTGAGGATCACAGCATCGTGCAGGCGGGCAACCCGCTTCCCAACTATGTTGCAGATGATGATACCTACACGGTAGAAACCGTTTGGTCTCCTGCTGACGCAACAGCTGCTTACAGCACCACCTACACCCTTACCGCGACCTTTACCCCCGCAGACGGCTATGTCTTCACCGATAATACCGCTGCTAAGATCGGTACCTATCAGACAGATGTACCGTTTGATAACGTTCAGTTTACGGACGGCAAGATCGTTGCTACCACCTCCTTCACCACGGAGGCTGAACCCACCGAGGCTCCGACCGAGGCTCCCACTGAGGCTCCCACTGAGGCTCCTACCGAGGCTCCTACCGAGGCTCCTACAGAGGCTCCCACCGAAGCTCCCACAGAGGCTCCTACAGAGGCTCCTACTGAGGCTCCCACCGAAGCTCCTGTTGAGGAAGACGTCTACATCGTAGCAGGCTCCGAGCCTGAGATCTTCGGCACCGGCTGGGACGGCACCAACGAAGCCAACAAGATGACCAAGCAGGAGAACGGCACCTACACCAAGGATTACACCGTTGACAAGGCTTATACCGCTGTTCAGCTCAAGGCTGTCAAGAACGGTTCCGAGTGGATCGGCGACGAGACCGGCAACAACGTGACCTTCAACCTCACAGGCCCCGGCACCTTTACGGTTACCTATGATCCCGAAGCGAATGTTACTTCCGTAAGCGGCGACATCGTAGAGCTTATCGCTGAGCTTGATTACGAATTCGTAAATGCAGTCGGTAACGGCGAGGGCAACTGGCTGAACGGCGCTGCATGGGATCCTGCTTATGAAACCAACAAGATGAACAAGGTTGCGGATGACGTTTGGGAGATCGAGTTCACCAACGTACCCGACGGCTTTGAGCGTCAGATCAAGTTTGCTATCGACGGCGCTTGGACCCACAACTTCGGCGGCGTGTTCACCGAGAGCGGCGTGGAGACCGAGGCTGTTTACAACGGCGACAACATCACCTTTGATACCGACGACGTTTGCACCGTTAAGGCACAGCTCGACCTGCGTGAATTCAACTTCGCCACCAAGGAAGGCGCCAAGTTCACCCTGACCATCGACTACGAAGGCGGCGGCGACGAGGGCGGCATCTACGGCGACGTGGACGGCGACGGCGTTGTGACCGCACAGGATGCAACCAAGATTCAGAGAAGAGGCGTTGAGCTCGAGACCTTTGACGCAACCCAGGAAGCACTGGCTGACGTCAATGGCGACGGCAGAGTTTCGATTCTCGATGTAACCTGCATCCAGAGATATTTGGCTGAGATGACCGAGGGCATCGGCAAAACCGGTCAGAAGGCCTGAGATCACAGCAAATAGATTCTAAAGCACTTATTTGACCCTACAGAGTCGGCTCTTCGGAGCCGGCTCTTTTTTTGAGTTGAGCTTTAATACTGTTCTCTAATAAAATCCGTTAACATCTGTTGCGTTAAATTCGGAATCAAGCGCAGAAATCGTTAATAATGAAATCATCTTTCAAAAAAATCAGCCTGCTGATCTGTTTGATCGGCAGGCGATTTTCTATATCAATTTATTTGTACAACCGGACAAAAAAGCTGACAGCGCAATTTGCACACCTGAATGATGCGGTATTGCCTTACAAATTTTTCACTCTCCACTCAAATCCTTCCGCTCATCGGCACATACGGCACCACCGTGCCGCTGGCGAGCGACTTTGGCACGTCGATGATGCGCTGGTTGGAGGAGCCGCGGAATTGCAGGCTGATGTTATAGAGCGCCTGCACAAATTCGCCGTCCACGAGCACGTCGATCAGCGAGAGCATCTCGTCGGTCTCGGCACAGCGTGCGCGGCTGTCGGCGAGCAGCTCCGTGTCGAACAGATAGCCCGTGTAGCACCAGATGGTCTTTTGGGGAAACTGCGCCTTGACGCGCCGCAAAAACGGCAGCAGCGCCGCTTGGTTCTGCGGCTCAAACGGCTCGCCGCCCAGCAGCGACAATCCGTTGATATAGTCGGGCGCCAGCTCTTTGAGCAGCAGCGCCTCGGTCTCGGCGGTAAAGGGCTTGCCGAAGGAAAAGTCCCAGGTCTCCTTGTTGAAGCAGTTTTTGCAGTGGTGGGTGCAGCCCGACACGAACAGCGACACGCGCACGCCCTCGCCGTTGGCAATATCAAAATTCTTTATTTCTCCGTAATTCATCCTTATTCACCATGCGCAAAAGGCTCCCTGCATCAGGAAGCCCTTTCGCCTTATTTTTATCAGAGATGCAGTACGCGTTCCCGAATCTCTTGTGTTCTTCCCTGGTTCCAGAACTGCGTGCCGATATAGCCGCAGGTCCTGCGCGCGACGTTCATCTTGTCCTGATCGCGGTTGCGGCAGTTGGGGCACTCCCAAACCAGCTTGCCGTCCTCCTCGACGATCCGGATCTCGCCGTCGTAGCCGCACACCTGGCAGTAGTCGCTCTTGGTGTTCAGCTCCGCATACATAATGTTTTCGTAGATAAACTTCATCACCTGCAAAACAGCCGGCAGATTCTGCTGCATGTTCGGCACCTCCACATAGCTGATGGCGCCGCCGGGCGAGAGTGCCTGGAACTCGCTTTCGAGCTTGAGCTTGTCAAACGCCGAGATGTTCTCGGTGACGTGCACATGGTAGCTGTTGGTGATGTAGTTGCGGTCGGTCACGCCCTTGATGATGCCAAAGCGCTTTTGCAGGCACTTGGCAAACTTGTAGGTCGTGCTCTCGAGCGGCGTGCCGTAGATGCTGTAGTCGATGTTCTCGGCTGCCTTCCACTTGGCGCAGTAGGCGTTGAGCTTCTTCATGATCTCGAGACCGAGCGCCTTGCCCTCTTCCTCGGTGAGCTTTTTGCCGATCAGGCTGTAAACGCACTCCCACAGTCCGGCATAGCCGAGCGAAATGGTGGAATAGCCGCCGTAGAGCAGCGGGTCGATCGTCTCGCCCTTTTTGAGACGCGCCAGCGCACCGTACTGCCACAAAATCGGCGCCGCGTCGGACAGGGTGCCCTTGAGACGCTCGTGACGTGCCTGCAAAGCGCGGTGACAAAGCTCCATGCGCTCGTCAAAGATCTGCCAGAATTTGGTCATGTCGCGGTTCGCGGACAAGCCGATGTCCACGAGGTTGACCGTGACAACGCCCTGGTTGAAGCGGCCGTAATATTTGTGCTTGCCCGGCACATAGTTGAGCGCGTGCGCGATGTTGCCCACGCCGGCGTCGGTAAAGCGGTCGGGCGTCAAAAAGCTGCGGCAGCCCATGCAGGTGTAGACGTCGCCCTTGAGCTCGAGCATCACCTTTTCGGAGATATAGTCGGGCACCATGCGCTTGGCGGTACACTTTGCCGCCAGCTCGGTGAGGTACCAATACTTGCTGTCCTCGTGAACGTTGTCCTCCTCCAGCACATAGATCAGCTTGGGGAACGCCGGCGTGATCCACACGCCCGCCTCGTTCTTGACGCCGATGTAGCGCTGCTTGAGGGTCTCCTCGATGATCAGGGCAAGGTCCGCCTTTTGCTGCTCGTTTTCGGCTTCGTTGAGGTACATGTACACCGTGACGAACGGCGCCTGTCCGTTGGTGGTCAGCAGGGTGACGACCTGATACTGGATCGTCTGCACGCCGCGGTTGACCTCCTTGCGCAGACGCTCCTCCACGATGGCGCTCAGCTTTTCTTCGCTGACCTCCACGCCCATCTCCTCGATCTCGGCAAGGGTCTCCTTGCGGAGCTTTTCGCGCGAGACCTGCACAAACGGCGCCAGATGGGTCAGGCTGATGCTCTGACCGCCGTACTGGTTGCTCGCCACCTGCGCGATGATCTGGGTCGCAATGTTGCAGGCGGTCGAAAAGCTGTGGGGCTTTTCGATCAGCGTGTCGCTGATGACGGTGCCGTTCTGGAGCATATCCTCGAGGTTGACGAGGTCGCAGTTGTGCATATGCTGGGCAAAATAATCGGAATCGTGAAAATGAATCAAGCCCTGCTTGTCAGCCTCCACGATGTCGGGAGAGAGCAGCATTCTGCGCGTCAGGTCGCGGCTGACCTCGCCTGCCATGTAGTCGCGCTGTACGCTGTTGACGGTCGGGTTCTTGTTGGAATTTTCCTGTTTTACTTCTTCGTTGTTGCATTCGATCAGCGAAAGAATGCGGTTGTCGGTGGTGTTCGCCTTGCGGATCAGGGAGCGGTTGTAGCGGTAGCGCACATAGCGGCGCGCCAGCTCAAAGGCGCCCTTTGCCATCAGCTGATCCTCCACCATGTCCTGTATCTCCTCAACGGACACGGCGCGCTTGATCTTGTTGCATTTATACTCCACATAATCGGCGATGTCGATGATCTGTTCATCGGTGAGAAACGGCGTGTCGGATGAATTGTTCGCCTTGCGGACGGCGTTGATGATCTTGTCAACGTTGAATGTCTCTTCCGAACCGTTTCGCTTAATGATCTTCATGGTTCTGACCTTCCTTTATCACGTTAATTTCGTTAAAATCATTTTAGAACGGTTCTGTGACCGTGCGAGATTTATTATACATCATCTGTGCGAAAAATGCAAGCCCTTTTTGAGCCAACAACACAATATATAGTGCTCTAAAAAAGAAATTAACACATGATATTGGAATTTTGTTACCGCTTGACAAAAGCTTGACACACCCCGAAAACGGCGTATCCATGCGGTTTTTGAGGTGTGTCGTCCAAAATCTGACAGCGCGGGGGCTGTCAAACCTGATGAAATTTTCAGTGCCGGAAATTTATTTGCGGATCTTTCGGGACACTATATCCTGTGGTGCCCCGCCGCCGCGCACACTATTTCCGATCGCCGCTCCTGCGTGAAAAGACACAGCCGCAGTAATTTTGGCGATAGAGGTCGTATTCGCGTGAGAGCTCGATGGAGCGCTTGTAGCCCTCGCGTTTCTTAAAGTCGCTCCACAGCCACGGCACGCCGTATGCTGCGCCCATCTCGGCGCCGATCTCGTTGAGCAGCGCGGCGTTTTTGAGCGGACTGATGGTCAGGGTGGTGGTAAAGTAGTCAAAGCCCAGCTCCTTTGCCTTTTGGGCGGTCGCCCTGAGCCGCAGCCGAAAGCACTCCCGACACCGCAAGCCGCCCTCCGGCTCCTGCTCCAAGCCCTTGACCGCGGCAAAAAACTCCTCGGGATGGTAGGCGCTCTCGGTGAGCCTGACGGGATACTTAAACGCCTTTTGCGCAATAAACCGTTTTTCCTCGCGCAGCCGGTATGCATATTCCTCTTTGATCGAGATATTCGGATTGTAGTAGTAGACCGTGATGTCAAAATAGTCGGAGAGATATTCAAGGCAGTAGCTCGAGCACGGCGCGCAGCAGACGTGCAGCAGCAGCTTGGGCACCTCACCGGCTCGTTGGTGCTGCGCGATCACGCGGTCGAGCTCCCTTTGATAATTCATCTTGTTCATAGGCGCACCAAATATGCCAGCAGCTCGGCTGCCGTGTCGGCAACAAACGGCGCACCGGCGTTTTGCAGCTCCGCCTTGCCGCGAAAGCCCCAGCTCACGCCTGCCATCTGCATGCCGCCGTTTTGCGCGGTGAACACGTCCACGTCGCTGTCGCCGACATAGACGCATGACTCCGGCTCTGCGCCGTGCAGCGCCAATATCGCATGCAGCGCGGCGCCGTCGGGCTTGCAGGGAAACCCGGGCTTTTGACCCCACGCCTCGGCAAAGGTGTGGTGCGGAAATGCTTTTTGCAGGATCCTGCCGACAAACTCGTCCGGCTTGTTGGAGAGCACCGCCGTCAAAATGCCGTGCGCCGCCAAGCCGTCCAGCAGCGCGCCGCAGCCGGGATAAGCCGCAGTGTTGTCGTGACAGTGGAGGGCGTATTCTCTGTTGAATACCTCCGTTACCCGATCGAATTTTTCGCTGTCGTCAGCCGCATCGCCCATGGCACGCCTGACGAGCATCGTCCTGCCGTTGCCGACAAAGGTGCGGTAGCGCTCCACCGGATGCGCAGGCAGACCGACGGCGCGCAGACCTCTATTGACATTGAGCGCCAAGTCGGTCAGCGAATCGACCAGCGTGCCGTCGAGGTCAAAGATCACCATTTTAATCATCAGTTCAGCCCCTTTTCCATCTGAAAGAGGATCGCGCGGCAGGGTGCTGCCTCCAGACCGCCGAGCTTGACGGGAAAGGCGCAGAGGTCATATTCGCCGTCGTCCACCGCGTCGAGATCCAAATTTTCGAGCACCACGATACCGGCACGCGCCAGCTCGCGGTGCGGCTTGACCTCGTCATAGGCAGGCGCGATGGAATCGGCGTCGGTGCCGACCAGCACCACCTTGCTCTCCGCCAGCACAATGGCGGCGGAGTGCGACAAAAACGTCTTGCCGTTACCGTGAAAAAGGACCCTGCGCTTGCAGTAGGGCAGCAAGCGCTCCATATCGTTGCCGGTCAAAATGCCCTCCACGCTGATGACCGTGCACTTGCCGTAGAAGGTGTTGAGCCGCATATCGTCCACCGGACTGCCCTCCTCCCAAAAATGGAGCGGCGCGTCGATATGCGTACCGGCGTGGACGCACATCGAAACAGCGGACAGGTTGTATTCGTCCCCGTTCTCCATGCTCCGAACCGCCGTCACCTCGGTTTCGGGGTCGCCCTCATACACAGGCGTCGTCAGCGTATCGCGTGAAATATCGTGAATGATCATACCATTTCCCCCTTTTCTATATATTATTGTAGCACACGCCGGAGGATTTTGCAAGGCAAGCGTGACGCTTGATCCAATCCGCGAATCGGACGTTTGAATAATAGATTACCGCCATCGCCGCGCTATAAAAAGCAATAACGACCGCTGTCGGCAGCGTGACGCTGCACCCGGTCCGCGAATCGGACGATTGATAGTTCGGTTACCTGCAAAGCCGCGTGATAAAAGGCTACGTGGGTTTATACTGACCTCAGAAAAAAGTAGGCAAAGAATGTCTGTTATATTTGAGTTTAGTATTAGATAACGTTCAGGTGTAGGCGTGCATGGTGTCACGCTGTGCTGTCTGAACGGTTTTGCCGTTGAAAACGGCGGCGCACTTTTCGAAAACGTTGCCGTCAAAAAAGAAGGATCATACGATCACCGAACCGCCACTGGGGTTGGTGTTAGCTTGGAGTAACTGGTCAAAAAGGGGAGAATGTCTGAAAATTATGCAGACAAAATAAAATGCACGTTTCTTTTTTCGGCTCCGTGCTTATACTGTATAATGACAAATTTGAGAGGAGTATGAAACATGAAGCTCGGCAAAGCGGTTGTCAAAGGCCGCGTTTTGATTTTGGTTGTCGCGCTGTTGCTGCTGATCCCGTCGGTTTTCGGCATGATTTTCACGCGCGTCAACTACGACATGCTCAACTACCTGCCCGACACCCTCGACACGGTCAAGGGACAGAAGTATATGCTGGAGGATTTTGGCAAGGGCGCGTTTTCATTTTTGATTTTTGAGGATATGGACGACAGGCAAATCAGCGCTGTCACCGGCGAAATCAAGGAGGTTGACCACGTTGCCAGCGTGCTCGCCTACAGCGACGTCACGGGCGGTTCCGTTCCGGCGGAGCTGCTGCCGGACGACGTCTATCACGCCTTTAACGCCGACGGCGACACGCTGGTGGCGGTGTTCTTTGACACCTCCGGCTCCGCGGACGAAACCATGGACGCTATCGGAAAAATCCGCGCGATAGCCGGAAAAAGCTGTCTGGTCTCGGGCATTTCCGCCATGGTGACCGACCTGCGCGATCTGTGCGAGCGCGAGGAAGCGGTGTATGTCGCCATCGCGGTGGTGCTTGCCGTCGCGGCAATGCTGCTGTTTTTGGACAACTGGCTGATCCCGTTTGTGTTTCTCGCCGGGATCGGCATTTCGATTTTGCTCAATCTCGGCTCCAACTTCTTTTTGGGCGAGATCTCTTACATCACCAAGGCGCTTTCGGCGGTGCTGCAGCTGGCTGTCACCATGGACTATTCCATCTTTTTGTGGCACAGCTACGGCGAACACAAGCAGCACTGCGCCGACCACGAGGAGGCGATGGCGCTTGCCATCAAGGAGACCTTTGCCTCGGTCATCGGCAGCTCCGTCACCACCGTGGCAGGCTTTATCGCGCTCTGCTTTATGACCTTTACGCTCGGACGCGACCTCGGCATCGTCATGGCAAAGGGCGTGCTGCTGGGTGTGCTCGGCTGCGTGACCGTGCTGCCTGCCATGATCCTGGTGCTCGACAAGCCGCTCGCCAAGACCATGCACCGGTCGCTGATCCCGCCGGCAAAAAAGCTCGCGTCGGGCATTGTCAAAATATTTCCCGTCTTTTTGATACTCTTTGCCGCGCTGGCGGCGCCTGCCTACTACGGCTACAGCAGGACGAACGACGAGGTCTACTACGACCTGTCGCGCAGCCTGCCGGAGGATATGCCCAACGTGATCGCCAACAGCAAGCTGGAAAAGGAGTTTGACATGGGCAGCACCCACATGGTGCTGGTCAACGCCAAGCTGCCCTCCGGCGACGTGCGGCGTATGCAGGAGGAATTCAAGCAGACCGACGGCATCAAGTTCTGCATCGGTCTCGAAAGCCTTGTCGGCTCCTCCGTTCCCGAGGAGATGATCCCCGAATCGGTTTCGGGCATTCTCAAAAGCGACCGCTGGGAGCTGATGCTGCTCAGCTCAGAATACCGCACCGCGACCGACGAGATGGGCAGGCAGGTCAGGGCGCTCAATCAAATCATCAAAAAATATGACCCCGACGGTCTGCTGGTCGGCGAGGCGGCCTGCACCAACGACCTGATCAATATCACCTCGGTGGACTTTGCGACCGTCAACACCATCTCGATCGTCGCGATCTTCATCATTATCGCGCTGGTCGAAAAGAGCCTTTCGCTGCCCGTCATTCTGGTGGCGGTCATCGAGCTGGCGATCTTTATCAACCTCGGTCTGCCGCATTATTTGGGCGAATCGCTGCCCTTTATCGCGCCGATCTGCATCAGCACGATCCAGCTCGGCGCCACGGTGGACTACGCGATTTTGATGACGACGCGCTACAAACAGGAGCGCGCGCGCGGCAACGACAAAAAAGAAGCCGTCAAGACCGCGCTTGCCGCCTCGCTCCCGTCCGTCATCGTCAGCGCCATGGGACTCTTTGCGGCGACCGTCGGCGTGGCAGTCTATTCCGAGGTGGACATGATCAGCTCGCTCTGCGCACTCATGGCGCGCGGCGCGCTCATCAGCCTGTTCTGCGTGGCGGTGTTCCTGCCTGCCATGTTCATGCTGTTTGACAAGCTGATCGGCATGACCACCATCGGCTTCAAAAAAGAAAAAACGAAAACGGAGGGTTAACAGTTGAAAAAATCTCAGCAAATCAAGTGGATAAAAAAACATCTTCCCAAGGTTCTCTCGGCGGCCATGACCATGACGATTCTCTGCTGCACCGTCGGCGTCACGGCATATTCCGCCGGTGTGGAGAAAAACGCGCCTGCGGAAGCCGCTACTGCGGCGACAGAAACGGCGCCCAAGGCAAAAACAGCGGACGCGGCAGCCGACAGCAAGCGGTTCTCCAAGGAGGAGACCGTCTATGTGATCGCCGGAGCCGACGGCACGCCGCAAAAGGTGATCGTCAGCGACTGGATAAAGAATCCGCAAAAGGCAAAAACCATCGCCGACAAGAGCGATTTGAAGGACATTGAGAACACAAAGGGCGACGAAACCTACACCATCAACGAGAAAAAGCTGATGGAATGGGGCGCCGACGGAAACGATATTTATTACAAGGGCACCTCCTCCGAACAGCTGCCGGTCGGCGTTTCGATCCGCTATGAGCTGGACGGTGCTCCGATCGCGCCAAAGGATCTGGGCGGCAAAAGCGGCAGGCTCAAAATGACCTTTAGCTACACCAACCGTCAGGCGGAGGAAGTGACGATCAACGGCAAAAAAGAGAAGATATATGTGCCCTTTGTCATGCTCACGGGCATGATGCTCGACAACGAAAAAGCCGGCAACGTCACCGTCTCCAACGGCAAGGTGATCAACGACGGCAGCCGCACCTATGTGGCAGGCTTTGCGCTGCCGGGCATGCAGGAATCCCTCGGTCTGGACAAGGACAAGATCAAGCTCCCCGACACCGTGGAGGTCACCGCCGACGTCAGGGACTTTGAGCTGGCGACCACGCTGACCGTCGCCGCCAATCAGGTGTTCAACGACATCGACACCGCCAAGCTCGACAAAAAGACGGACGAGTTGAAAAAGAAGCTCGGCGAGCTGACCGACGGCGTGAATAAGCTGGCGGACGGCACCTCGCAGCTCTACAGCGGACTGAGCACGCTCCTCGACAAATCCGGCGAGCTGATTGACGGCGTAAAGGAGCTCTACAGCGGAGCGGAGCAGCTAAAGGACGGCAGCGCGGCGCTTGCCAAGGGTGCAGGCGACCTGTCCGACGGCGCCGAAAAGCTTGACGGCGGTGTGGCGGCGCTGCAAAGCGGTGCAGGCAAGCTGCAAAGCGGCGCAGGCGATCTGGCAGGCGGCGCCGGTCAGCTCGACGACGGCGTGGCAACCCTGCAGGGCTACATCGGCACCCTCGCAGGCGGTCTGAGCCAAATCTCCGCCAACAGCTCCACACTGGTGAGCGGTGCGCGTCAGGTGTTCCAAACCCTGCTCGCCGAGGCTGACAAGCAGATTGCGGCAGCCGGACTGAGTGCGGATTCGCTGACCATCGACGGCTACGCCGACACGCTGAACGCGCTGACAGAACAGCTCAGCGACGAAAACGCGCAGAAGCTCGCCTATCAGACAGCGTACAAAACCGTCAGCGCGACCGTCAACAGCCAGCGCGGCGTGATTCGTCAGGCGGTTGAGGCGCAGGTCAAAAAGCAGGTGACCGACGGCGTTTTGGCGGCGGCAGGTCTCGGACTGGACAGCGACAGCTACGACGCGGCAGTCGCGGCAGGTCAGGTGCCCGAGGAGGTGCAGATGCAGGTCAGCGGCGCAATCGCGTTACAGATGGCAGGCATGGACGAAACCATTGACGCCGAGACCGACGCGCAGGCAGCCGCGCTTATCGAAACCAATATGCAGAGCGACGAGGTGCAGGCGCAGATTGCCGAGGGCGTCCAAAAGGCGGCAGGCGGCAGACGGTCGCTGCAGGCGCTCAAGGCGCAGCTCGACAGCTACAGCGGCTTTTACTACGGCATCATCAGCTACACCGACGGCGTGAATCAGGCGAACGCCGGTGCGCAGGAGATCCTCGGCGGCACCGTTTCGCTCAAGGACGGCGCGCAGTCGCTTGCCGACGGAGCCGGTCAGCTCAAGGGCGGCACCAAGGAGCTGAAAAGCGGCGCCGACACGCTCAAGGCCGGTTCTGCGCAGCTGAAGGACGGCGCAGACGCTCTGCACAGCGGTGCGGTCACCCTCGACGGCGGCATGCTGCAGCTCTATAACGGGATCGGCACGCTCAACAGCGGCGCCGGTGCGCTGCTTGACGGCGTGACGCAGCTTGAAAACGGCGCGCAGCAGCTCGACGCCGGTATGCAAAAGCTGAAAAAAGAGGGCGTGGACGCGCTTGTCAAGGCGGCAGACGGCGACCTCACATCGCTTGCGGACAGAGCCAAGGCGATGATCCGGGCTTCCAAAAAGTATCAGAGCTTCAGCGGTCTCGGCGACAACACCGACGGCAAGGTGGACTTCATCTTCAAAACCGACGCCGTCAAAAAAGAGAAATAATAGAATGATACTACCGGCGCAGGGCGAAAAATCTTGCGCCGGAAAAATTTTTTACTTCAAAATGATTGCATTTTAGAAAAATATATAGTATAATAGTTACTACTGTAAGTCTGTACACCAATATTTGCAAGGAGGTGCTGCGATGAATTGTCCCAAGTGTAACAAGAACATCGACGGTAATTATACCTTCTGCCCGCATTGCGGTGAGACGCTGGGTCCGGATGTGATCCTCGACAGAGATTTCCTGTTCGAAGAAACAGAGACAGAGACCGTTGCATCTCAGCGCAATAATCACCATTTCAGAAGGAAAAACGGCTCCAAAATATATTTGATTGCTAATGGTGTTTTGATTGCGTGTATCGGCGCAATCGCTTTTTGGGTATTGACGCATCAGAGCAAGATTCTTACACCGCTTTATACATCATCGCCCGAGGCGACGCAGACGACCGTCACGCCGGCTATGCAGGCGGCAGCTGCGGTCGAAGCCACCAAGGCGACCTCTTCGCGCTCGACCACCGCGCCGACCACGATCGCCGTGTCCACCGCACCGGTGACCACCGCGCCGACGACCACCGTTCCGGTGACCACCACACCGGTGACGACCTCTCCGGCGACGACCGCCGCTGCCACCACAGTGGCGCCCACGCGGTCCTCCTCCGGCTCCAACACTTCCTATTATGATTATGGGAACGGTTCCCGGAACGGCGGATACACCACACAAACCGTGTACTTTGACAACAACGCCTACAACTGGTCGCAGGTCACCTGCTACATCTACACCACTGTCACCACCGGCAACGGCACCTCGACTCCCGTGCTTGTGGCGAGCACGCCCATGACAAGGGGCACCAACAACGTGTATGCCTACACGATCCCCAACGGTCTGACGAACGCGCAGTGCGTTTTTGCCGAGCACGACAGCTCCACCGACCGCCGCATTCCGCCGGCGGACAAAGCTGCCCTGCCGCTCAACGGCAAATCCATGATCCTCAAAGCCGATTCGGTTTGGGAGGAGTACGGTCATACGCCTGCCACCGGACCGGTCGTTCCGACTGAATTGACCGATCCGACGCCGATCGTGCCGACCGAGCTCACAGATCCGATCATTCCGACCGAGCTCACCGAGCCGACGGAGCCGACAGAGCTCACCGAGCCGACCGAGCTGACAAAGCCGACCGAGCCGACCAAGCCCACCGAGCCGACGCAGCCTACCGAGCCGACAAAGCCCACCGAACCGCCCATCAAGGTTCTGGTCGGCGACGTCGATCTGGACGGCAGAGTCGCCATCAAGGACGCTACGCTGATCCAGATGTATCTGGCATCCATGTATGACTTCACCGACGAAGCACTGCTTGCGGCTGACGTCAACCAGGATAAGGTCGTCAACATCCATGACATCACCATGCTGCAGCACTATCTTGCAGGCTTCAGCGATATCGGCAACTACTGCGGCACATATACGGACGGCACGGAGCCTCCTACCACTCATTCGAGCGAATCGACCGGATCGGCGCTGCCCGTAGCCGAAGGCAGCTACTTCTTCTTTAAGAATACCGACGGCTGGGACAAGGTGTATGCGCACATGTGGAACAGCAGCACCTATGAGAGCACGGAGTGGTACGTCAAGCAGATGATCAACCTCGGCAACGGCGTGTGGTATGTGGAGACATCCGACAGCTACAACATGGTCGTGTTCAACAACGGCGACCTGCTGCAAACCAAGGACACCTTCTTGCCCGGCGCAGGCTGGATCTACGATAACGGCAACTGGAGCCGTTACGTCGATACCACGGTTCCCTCCGTCACCTCTCCCGCCACCGAGCCTACCACGGTTCCGTCAAGCGACAGCGTCACCCTGGATCCCGGCGTTTACAACACCGGCGACGAGGTTTGGTTCGCATGGACGTGGGGCAAAGACAGCGGCAAATGGGTCATGGGTGAGCAGGACGATTCCGGCTATGTGTTCCATGACGTGGACGAAAGCATCATCTTTGTCAGAATGAACAGTGACGATGCAGACTGGAGCAACGTTTGGGATCAGACCGACGGTCTGACCACACAGCTTGGCGGCACCTACACCCTCAAGGAATGGGACGACGGCGCCCGTATGAACGGCTCGTGGTGATCCGCTCCGTCATCCAAAGCAAAGCAATCAGATATAGACTCCCTCGATTTGTCGGGGGAGTTTTTGTTTGAGTTTAGTATTATACCGCAGAAGTTGACGGAGGAAGCCTAAAACGATTGCAATTTTGAAAAGAATATAGTATAATATCTATCGGGTAGTTCTGCACAACCGTTGGAGATACCCTGTTAAGAATCAATTATTACAAGGAGGTTCCCGGATGAATTGTCCCAAATGCCATCAGCACGTTGATGACGATTTATCTTTCTGTACGCATTGCGGTGAACCGGTGAAATCCGGCTTGAATATTGATGCCGACCTGGTGTTTAGCGAAAAAGAAGCGCCGCCAACCGATCAAAGGAACGGCGCCAAGATCGTGCTGATCATCATTGCCGTGCTGATCGTGTGTGTAGGCGCCGTCGCTGTTTTTGTGGTGATGCGTCAAAACGACCATGCGTCATCCGCTCAGGCACAGGCAACGACGACGCAGGAAGCGAGCGGCGCCGCCACGGGAGCCGCGACCGAAAGCGGCAATGCGGATATAAAGACGATTGAAGTGCCGACCATCGCGCCGCCGGAGACCTTTGTGCCGGAGACCACCATACCAGAGACAACGGTGCAGCCGACCACAGCCGCTCCCACCATGGAAGACATGCTCGAGGATTATGCGCGTTCCTCCGGTATGGTGGAGATACTGAGACAGGCGGCGGATGCGAACACGACCATCTCCGTCAAAGGAGAAGAAAACGCGCTGCGTGCGCGTTACCGCGTCAATTTGGATTCCACCGCAGGTGAGAACAACGAGTATTTTGAGACGCTTCCCGACGCCTACGATGCTCTCTGCGCCCAGCTCGACGGCACCGTCTATGATATGAACCAGCAGGACGGCATCAGCAACGCGGTGCTGGAGATCTATGTGTTTGACAACAGCGGCAGACAGGTGTACGGAAACACCGTCGATTGACCTATTTGACAGGAGGCAGTGTAATGAATTGTCCGAATTGCAACAATCCCTTGCAGCCGCACCAGCGCTTTTGTCCGGCATGCGGCACCCGTGTAGAGGCGCTGACAAGCGATGCACAGCAGACGGCTGAACAGTGGCAGCCGCAGGAGGTGCAGCCCGAGCCGCAGCAGGCAGAGTGGCGTGAGCCGCAGCAGGCGGAGTGGCGTCCGCAGAGTGTACAGCCCGAGCCGCAGCAGGCGGAGTGGCGTCCGCAGAGCGTACAGCCCGAGCCGCAGCAGGCGGAGTGGCGTCCGCAGAGCGTGCAGCCCGAGCCGCAGCAGGCGGAGTGGCAGCCGCAGAGCGTGCAGCCCGAGCCGCCGTATGCACAGCCGCAGGAGCCGGTGTGGCAGCCGCAACAGGCACAGCCGCAGCAGCCGCAGGCCAAACGACCGCAGCAGCCGTCGTATCAGCCGCCGCAGAGCGGACAAACCGACCGGTATGCGGCGCAGTTCCAACAGTATCAGCAGCCCTCACGCTTCGCCAATCCCAAGCATGCGCAGGGCAGCAGTGTCGTGTTCCCGAAGGGCAAGAAGCAAAAGGACAAGAAATAGTCCTGCTTTTTACACAGGCGAGCCGCGTTTTGTCGCGGTCGCTTTTCTGACGCGTGCATGGATGGGAGCTTATCGAAAATTGTCCTTCTCTGCGCGGTATTGAACGATATTTTCATTAGGAAGGGTCATATGCGTCAACATCAATCTGCTGACAACCAAAACGAAAACAAGTCGCGCCTGCTTTTTGCCGTCATCATCAGCGCTGTGCTGCTGATCGTCGGCGGCAGCATCGCCGTAGGTATGATCGTATTCAACAACAGCCATCCGTCGGTGCGGACAGAAACGTTAGCCGCGCCGGATGAGGATATTCACGCCGCCTACGGAAGCGCGGTGTGGGACGAGCGCATCGACAACAGCGACATCGGCGCCGAGGAAGCGATACGCTATTATATCTCCACGCTCGGTGCGCAGGAAAAACAGCCGGATGACCCCGACATAACGCTTGATATCCTTGTCAACGGCAACGCCATGCTGTACATCAACAGCTACTCCGGAGAGCTTTCCGACGAGGAGCGGCAGGCGCTTACAGAAAAAGCCGAAAAGCTGAGAACCGGCAGCAAGGAGACGGTCGCCGACCTGCGCGAAAAGTCCAAGGTAAAAAATTTGCAGTTGGTTTATATTTTTGAGGATCCGGACAGCGTGATCGCTGCCGTGGTCTGCGACGAATAAAGATATAGATATAGAAAAAGGCACAGCTTTTCGGGCTGTGCCTTTGTTGTGCTGTAAGTATCAGTATGCTTGCAAAGCGGCGATCGCTTTTGCCGGGTCGTCCGCCTTAAAGACCGCCGTGCCTGCCACGCAGACGTCCACACCGGCTGCGGCAGTCTGTGCAATGGTGGCTTCGCCGATGCCGCCGTCCGCCTCCACCGGCAGCTCAATGCCGCGGCGTGCGCATTCCTCCTTGATGGCGCGCACCTTGGGGAGCATGTCCGCCATAAAGGACTGTCCGCCAAAGCCCGGCTCCACGGTCATCACCAGCACCAGCGCCAGCTTGTCCAGATACGGAAACACCGCTTCGGCAGGTGTGGCAGGCTTGATGACCAAGCCCGGGAGCACGCCGTTTTCGCGGATCTTGTCGATGGTCGCATTGATGTCGGAATCACATTCCACATGAAAGGTGATGATGTCCGCGCCGGCAGCGGCAAAGTCGTCGATGTAGCGCAGCGGCTCCGAGATCATCAGGTGCACGTCAAAGGGCTTTTTGGTGTAAGGGCGCACCCATTTGATGACCGGTGCGCCAAAGGTGATGTTCGGCACAAAATGACCGTCCATCACGTCGAGGTGCATCCAGTCCGCACCGGCTTTGTCCATGCGTTCAATTTCGCTTCCCATGACCGAAAAGTCACAGGAGAGCAGCGAGGGAGCAATTTTCATAAGTATCCGAACCTTTCTTTTTTTGTCCGCTGCCGCGGTGGGCAGTTCACGAATCGGACGTTTGATAGGGAGATGACCTGCATTGCCGCGCTATAAAGGGCAACAGCGACAAACGTTTTGTGTAGTGCGCGGTGGTTTTATGTGTAGGGGCGAACCCATGTGTTCGCCCGAGGGCGTTGTCCTGTCGAACCGTTTTGCCAAGGAAACGGCGGCGTCCTGTCCGGGCGCACACATCGGTGCGCCCCTACGTCGTCGAGGAAGCGTGGCGCTGCTTTTCACAAGTAGGGTGAATTGGTCAGGCTTGTTTTGCGCGGGAATGTTTCAGCATGCGAAAGCCTTCCCCCGAGGGGAAGGTGGCGCGGCACCTAAGTTGTATGGTACCGATATAATCGCATACAGGAAGAAAACAAATGTCGAATCGACAGCAAGCTTTGCGGTGCCTTTGCGGTGCCGTGACGGAAGAGGGCAAGCGAACCTGTCCTTTTGCTGACCGTCCGATTCAGGAAGCGCTTCGCTTGCCCTCTTCCGTCACACTGCCGCAATCGTTTGATAGAATCATACGTTTTATCGTTTGCTGACTGTTTATATAGAGATAAGCATTACGTCAGGCAGTGTGCCACCTTCTCCTCGGGAGAAGGCTTCGGCACAGCGTCGGACGAAATTCTCTTATGGAAACGCCACCTCTGCACGCCAATATTTCCATTTATATCGCATTATCCTTGACCCCGTAGGGGCGAACCCATGTGTTCGCCCGCTGCCGCGGTGGGCAGTCCGCAAGCGTGACGCTTGACCCAATCCGCGAATCGGACGTTTGATAAGGAGATTACCTGCATCGCCGCGCTCTAAAAGGCAATAGCAACATAACCGTCAAAGCCTTTTCTGACGCGGCGTTGCTGATGTTCCCCAAAACCGCCTACTATCCAAAGCCGCGCTAAAATAATCAGGGCTTTTGGAGTGCCGGAGCTATGACGGCGGCGAGTGTCCAGAACAGGGCGTAGACGCCGACCTCGAGGGCGCCCATGACGTTCACGTCGGCGTAGAGCACGATCGGCACGGCGAGCAGCAGACCGAGAATGACTGCGATCAGCTGGATAATGACCGCCATGGAGATGTTCTGCTTGATCCGGACGCAGCCCGACACAGCGCGTGCCAGACCGGCGGTCTTGCCGTGCGTGATCAGATAGCAGCGCGATTTTTCCTCGGTGACGCTCTGCGCTTCGAGGAGCGCGTTGCCCAGTCCCGTCGGGAGCACCTTGAGACTGCGGTAGAACAGATTGTATAGTTTGGCGACCAGATCGTCGGTGATGTTGTAGTCGGTGGTGCGGATCAAAAAGCTGATGCCGTTCTTCTCGGCGCGCTGCAATTCGCTTTGCAGCTCCGCGTCGGCGCTGTAGGCTGTCACCAGCATGGCGACGGTCGCGCCGGCACGCGAGATGTAGGTGACCTGCTTGCCCTCGCTTTGATACGTTTCTTCATCGGTGCGCGCGGGGATCCTCACCTGATATTTTTCGAGCAGCCTGCGCGAGCCGACGAGGATGCGCTCGCTGTTGACCCAGCCCACCAAGCCGAGCCCGTCCTCATAGAGCACGCTCTCCACCTCGGGCAAGGTTTGTTTGGCTTCGCTGACGACCGATTCAAAGGCGTTGGCGATCGGGTTGTGCGCTTCCTTCAGGATCGCAATGCCGCAGAGCAGCGATTCGTCCACCCGGTATTCCACAAAGGTTTTGATGCCCTCCAGCTCGATGGAGTCGGCAGGAAACAGCTCCTCCGCGTCGATCATGATCGCGGTGCTGTCACAGAATTGCTTGATGGACGGAAAGCCGGCGATCATGGCGCCGTAGCCGTTGACCGTGCGGCAGAGCTTGCGCACCGGCACATTGACCGCCAGCAGCGTGGCGATCGGGACCGACAGCGCCGTGAGCAGCGCAAAGGTGTTGACCGCGCCGGCGGCGGAGCCTTTGAGAAGACCGTACAGCAGCGTCACCGCCAGCGTCGCGATCGTGGTGACAGGCGCCAGACGCGACGCCAGATCCTCGCTCGGGTCGGGCGCGTAGGAGATCTTCAGAAAGTTCGCCGCAAATTTTGTCTTGTGCTGATAGGCGATCAGATTCTTTTCGGAGAGGGTGCCGCTCAGCATTTTGTGTGCGACGCTCTCGTTGTTGTAGATCTTGGCGGCGTATTTTTGCCCCTTGGCAGTCAAAAAGCTGAAATTCTCGCGGACGCGCCGCACCAGAAAGAGCTTGCCGAGGTTGTTGGCAAAGAGCGCCAACAGCACGATGGAACAGTAGTATTGCACGCTGAAATGCGACATGTCGCCCAGCGTGAGAAAAAACGCCACAATGGTTTGTATCAGCGCCGCGCAGCTCGCAACGGCAACGGCGGTGTCCGAATTGCCCTTGAGCTTGAGCAGCGGCGTCAGACCGCCCGTCATGGAGACGCGGTTGAGCACCATGGACGAGCCGACCAGCAGGAAGTTAAAGACCGCATAGGCGGCAGGCGCTACGGGAATGGCGGCGATGAGAGCCTCGGGAAGAATGCGCGTGATGACCGAGATCGCAATGGCGACCAGCGCGATCACGCCCGAAATGACCGTGCGGAAGAACAGCTTGCGCATGCTCTCACTCAGCTCAAAGCGTATGCTTTTTTCGTCCTCCTCGGAGCTGTAGTCCTCCACGGGCTTGGGCTTTTGCTTTTGCGGCGCTTCCTTGGGCGCGTCCTCCTTGGAGAAAAAGCCGACGACCGCGCCGAGGATCTTTTCCTGCGTCGTTTCCTGCGGCGCAGCAGGTGCGGCAGGCTGTGCCGCCTGCGGTGACCGACGGCGCACGTGCGCCGAGATGACCGGGTCGTTGGAGCGGAGATACGCCTCGTATTCGCGCCCGACGACCTCCGAGAATTTGCCTGCCTTGACGTTCAGCAGGTTGGCAGGCTCGTCGGGTCGGTACACCGGCACCTTGGCGACGATGTGCGCCGCCTGCCTGTCCTCTTGGGGCGGCTCCGGCGGCTCGGGCGGCTCCGGCTGCTTTGTTTCCTCCAGCCGGATGTCGATGGTGTGATAGGTCCTGATCTCGGAGGGGTCCTGGAAGGTGTCCAGCTTGTCCAGCACCTCGCCGGCAAACTGCGTGTCCGCGTCGTATTCGGGTGTGAGCGTGACGATCTTGTTTTCCTGCGCCTCTGTCACCGCGTCGGCGTCGTCGCTGCCGTCCATCAGCAGTGTCGCCTGCATGGTGGCGGCGGTTTTTTCTCCCACGATCGCCGTGTCGGCGTCAGGCTGTGCCTGCGCTTCCAAATCGAGCGGATCTTCGCTGACAAGACGCGGCTGCTTGTCCGGTTTGCTGAATATGTCTACGATCTTTGGCTCGTTGTGTTCGTTAGGGGTCTCCGGCATGCTGTCACATCCTTTCTATCTTCTGCCCTGCAGCGCGTGGTACATCAGGATACCGGCGGCGACCGAGGCGTTCAAAGAATTGATATGTCCCTTCATGGGCAGCGAAACGATCACGTCGCACTTTTCGCGCACCAAACGCGCCATGCCCTTGCCCTCGTTGCCGATCACCAGCGCACACGCGCCGGACATGTCGCATTGGGTGTAGTCGGTGCCGTTCATGTCCGCGCCGTAGATCCAGACGCCCTGCTTTTTGAGGTCGTCGAGCAGGTTGGCGATGTTGGTCACACGCGCCACGCGCATATATTCCACCGCGCCGGCGCTCGCCTTGCCGACCGTGTAGCTCAGTCCCACGCTGCGGCGCTTGGGAATAATGACGCCGTGCGCACCGACACATTCGGCGGTGCGGATGATCGCGCCGAGGTTGTGCGGATCCTCCAGCTCGTCGAGAACGATCAAAAACGGCGGCTCGCCCTTTTC
Organism: uncultured Eubacteriales bacterium; assembly: GCA_900317315.1. Taxonomy (GTDB): domain Bacteria; phylum Bacillota; class Clostridia; order Oscillospirales; family Acutalibacteraceae; genus Ruminococcoides. Next base: position 7,259 of record ONGI01000024.1, on the reverse strand, counting down.
GGCGGCGTAAGCCAATATGTCCTCCACGGTGCTGTATTCCTTGGCGGCTGCCAGCGCGATGATGCCCTGGTGCGGCGCGCTGCCGCTGAGAAAGTCGAGCTTGACGCGGTCAGCCTCCTTGACGGGTATCTGCTTTTCGCGCGCCTTGGCGAGAATGCCCACCACAGCGCCGGTTTTTTCGCCGCGCGCCACCAGGATCTTGTCGATCGGTCTGCCGCTGCGGATCGCCTCGCTCACGGGGTTTCTGCCTGCGATCACGTCGGGCTTGGGTTCGTTGGTTTTGTCTTTCATATACATCCCTCGCAAATGGGTGATAGTTTCTATACTTCATTTTATTATACCATACAGGAACGGCGGTTTATATTCTTGTGGAGAATTAAAATAAATTTCTGCTGTGGAAAAAAGCCCCGAGCGCAGCGGCGCCGCAGTCGTAGCTGCGCGGAATAATGCCGTACATGCCGGTTGCTTTGTCAAAGAACAGCGCGGTGTGCGGCGGAAAGGGCGTGAGGCTGCAATAGAGCGCCGCGAACAAAAACAGCAGCACCAGCGACGGCGCGAACAGCCAGCGCAGCGGCACGCCTGCGTGGTAGAGAAAGAGGCTCCACAGCGTTGCCGCCGCCACGGCGACCGCCGACGCGAACAGGTCGGCGCAGCCGGTGACGCGCAGCGAGAGGTAAACAAAGCCGAGTGTGTAGAGCGCCAGCGCCTTGACGACCGTGAAGCGGTGTACGCGCAGGCGCAGTGTGAGCGTTTCGAGGACAGCCCAGAGCAGGTAGGGCAGGAGAAGGGTCTTGCACGCCTCCCACATGCTGCCGTTGACCGCGCCGAAGAGGATACCCAATAGCTCGCCGCCGCAGAGGGTGTAGAGCTGCCGCATAAAGAGCGAGCCGCAGGCGACGAACGCGCCGCCGGCTATTTCGAGAAACAAGAGCTTGCGATCCAAAGAGATTCACCTACAGGTTACAGAATTGTCTTTTTTGCGCGGCGCAGAACGCCTGCGATTAAATTTCTTCACAAGAAATTATACAAAGAGTAAAATTCCTTAATTTCAATATAATGTGGAAAACTCTGTTGAAAGTGTTGACAGCAGAGGGAGTTTTCCGTATGGAAACCCAAAGCTGACGCGACTTTTCGAAAAATCGGTTATTTTTCTTTTTTCGAACCAATTTTTTGTTAAAATGTTTCCACATAAAAATCTACAGAGCGTATAAAACACCTGTCAAGGACATTTTTGGTGCAATTGGTTACAACTTTGCTATCCGAAAAACAGATGCACCGTTGCCGCGCTGACGAGCATGGCGGTCACATCGGCGGCGACGGCGGCAAGCAGCGTGTGACGGAGCTTTTTGACGCCGATGCTGCCAAAATACATCGTGGCGGCAAAAAACGTGGTTTCGCTGGAGCCTGCCAGCACCGAGGCAACGCGTCCGGCAAAGCTGTCGGGACCGCAGTCCTGCAAGACCGTCATCAGGAGCGCCGAGGAGCCGCTGCCCGACACCGGTCGCAGCAGTGCCATGGGCACCACCTCGGGAGGAAAGCCGACCGCGTTGGCGGCAGGCGCGAGCACGCGGTCAATGACCGCCACCGCGCCGCTGCTCTTTAGCAGTCCGACCGCAAAGATCAGCCCCAAAATGGTCGGCGCGATCCGCCAAAGCGTCTGCGCGCCCTCTCTTGCGCCGGTCAAAAATGCGTCAAACACCGGCACGCGGCGCACCAGTCCAAAGAGTATGATGATCACCGCAAAGACGGGCATGATGAGCGACATAGGCTTCTCCTTTTCAAACGGTTGCCGGCAAGGGCAAGGCTCAGTGCGACCGCCAGCGCACAGGCGGAGCTGATCCAGACGGGCACCAAAATTTCAAACGGCGCGGCGCTGCCGGCGCTTTGGCGCAGGGCGCCGAGTGTGGCAGGGAACAGCTGCAGGGACGCGGTGTTCATAACGACAAAGAGCACCATTTCGTCGCTCGCCGTGTCGCCGTGACCGTTCAGGGCGTGCAGCTCGCGCATGGCTTTGAGTCCCGGCGGCGTGGCGGTGTTGCCGAGACCAAGCAGGTTGGCGGTGATGTTCATGGTGATGGCTTCAAAAGCGGCGCTGTTTTTGTCCAGACGCGGAAACAGCCTGCGCAGGAGCGGTGCAAACAGCCTTGCCGCCAAGCTGGTCAGACCGCTTTTTTCGGCGATCTTCATCAGCCCCGACCACAGACAGATCACGCCGGCAAGCGTCAGCAGGAGCTGAACAGCGTCGGCGGCGCTGTCCACAAACGCCTTGGAGAGCGCCTCCGTGTTGCCGAGCAGGACGGCGCACAGCACACTGAACACAACAAGGAAGCTCCAGATATAATTGAGCATGGTTTTCACCTCACGACAATTTACCCTTTTTTTCGACAAAATTCGACTTTAGTTGCTCAGACAAAACAACATTTCACAAAAAACGCAAGATACATTGACATTTAGAACGAAATATGATAGAATAACAGCAATAATTGCAATATGTGCAAAAAACTCAGAACGGAAGTGATTTGATGATCTACACTAATTTCCGTGAAATCGACAAGGCAGGGAGAATTGTTATTTCCAAGGATATCCGCCGCCACTTGAACATCAATCCGGGCGACGTGCTGCAAATCAACGCCGACGACGAACAGATCACCATTCGCAAGGCGGAGGCAAAATGTGTTTTCTGCAACGCACAGGAGAGCTTGACGCCCTTTAAGGACAAGCATATTTGCGACTCTTGTCTGGCAAAGCTGAGGGAGCAGTAGCCTACCACAGTATATTTGGAACACAGTAAAATTATGAAGCTATATCTTACGCATATCCAAGATATTTCCGACGAGCACATGTCGCTGATTTCACCCGAACGCGCCGAAAAGGCATCCCGATACAGGTTTTCCGCTGACAAAAAGCGTTGTATAGCGGGCGGTCTGCTTTTGCGCCGTTTTTTGGGTGATACCGTGGTTTTTGCCGATGCATTCGGCAAGCCGCGCGCAAAGAGCGGCGTGTGCTTTAATCTTTCGCACAGCGGCGACTGGGTGCTGCTGGCTGTCGGCGACACCGAGATCGGCTGTGACATCGAGCAGCACCGCCAAGCGGACGTGCTGCGGCTGGGCAAGGTGGTCTACACCGACGCCGAAATGGCGCTTTTGCGTGCAAGCAGCGACCCGCAGGCGCTGTTCTATGCGCTTTGGACAAAAAAAGAAGCCCTCCTCAAATGCATGGGAAAGGGCTTTCACCGCGCAGCCAAATCTGTCGATGTGTGCGGCAGCACCTTTTGCGAGGACGGACACACCTATTATATGAAAACCAAGTCCTTTGACGGCTACACCCTGTCCGTCTGTGTGATGGACGGCGAGGCGCAGGTGGAGACAGAGCAGGTAACATTCAAATAATGCGAGGGCGAGAGGAATGTACCGACAGCTGACGGCTGTCGGGCGTTCTCCCGCCCTGTTGTTTTTGCCGGTGTGCGGCGCCGGCGCGCTGAATAACGGCGATTTGGTTCTGCCGGCGCGGACCGGTGCATAGGATATAGGGGTTGACAATTGGATTTTTAAAAGTAGAATACCTCTATGATCAAGTAACGGAGCGAAGTGTATGGCAAAAAAAGCAGTATTGACAGAATACAGGCTGACTGTTCCGCAGCTCAGGCAGCCGCTCACGATCGCCCATGTGTCCGATCTGCATGAGCGTGACGCGACGGATATTTTGGCGCTGCTGCAAACGGTGCAGCCCGATCTGATCGCCGTGACGGGCGACAGCTTTGAGCGTTATCAAAACGGCGAGACCGACGAGCGGTTCCGCCGCAAGCGCAGCTTGCTGCGCACGGCGGTGTATGTGCTCGCCTACGCTGCCGACGGTCTGTTCGCTCTGTTCAGACGCCGCGCGAACCGGCAGGAGCCGGAGAGCGTGCAGCGGTTTATGGAGCAGGCGGTCGGGATCGCGCCGGTGTTTGTCAGCTTGGGCAACCATGAGGAACAGCTCACGGAGGCGGATCACGCCATGCTGCAAAAGTGCGGCGCGACCCTGCTCGACAACGCCGGGACCGATTTTTTTGCAAAGGGCACGGTGCTGCATATCGGCGGACTCTCCACCAACGCCGACGAAGCGTGGCTGCACGACTTTGCGGCGCAGAGCGGCTTTCGGCTGCTGCTGTGCCACCATCCCGAATACTACGACCTCCTGCCCGATGTGCGCACGGCGGACTTGGTGCTCTCCGGTCACAACCACGGCGGTCAGGTCAGACTCTTCGGCAGAGGGGTGTTTTCGTCGAGCAGCGGCTTGCTGCCCAAATACGACCGCGGCGTGTTTGACGGCCGCTTGGTCGTGTCCGCAGGCTGCGGCAACACCTTTTTTGTGCCGCGCTTCGGCAATCCGCGCGAGCTGGTGGTGCTTCATTTATCGCCGGAATAATACAGCACAGCAAAACTATATAGCTGCCTGTCGTCACAAAACTTTTTCGATTCCCCTTGCAGTCATGCATAGACAAGCTTCAAAAAATTTGCTATAATAAAAGGGCGCCTCTGAGACTTTTTGAGGTGCCCTTATACTATTTTCTGATAAACACTAAATCAGATGTTAAAGGGTTTTATCAGATGATCGTATTAAATCTTATCCGGAGGAATTTTTATGAAAAAGAGGATCCTTTCGCTGATACTCGTCGTGCTTTTTGTGAGCCTGTCGGCGGCTGTTGTGCCGGCTTCCGCAACAGAGAGCACAGCGGAGCAATATTTGGCTTCGATGTCAACAGAGGACAAGATCAGCATGATGATCATGCCTGCCTTTCGCTGGAAAACAGACAGCGAAGGCAACAGAACGAACGTGACGGAGATCACGGACGACATTACAGAAACGCTTCAAAAGCACAGCTATGCCGGTGTGATCCTGTTCTCGCAGAACACCGAGACCAACGCGGGCACCACAAGGTTTGTTGACGCGCTGCAAAAGGCGAACGCCGCCGGCGGCGACCGTCCGCAGCTGCTCATCTCCACCGACCAGGAGGGCGGCAACGTTACCCGTCTGACGCAGGGAACGATGACGCCCGGCAACATGGCGCTCGGCGCGATCAACGATGTGAACATCACAAAGGAAGTCGCCGCGCTGATGGGCAAAGAGATGACCGCTGTTGGGATCAACGCGGATTTTGCGCCCGACGTGGACGTGAACAACAATCCTGCCAACCCCGTTATCGGCGTGCGCGCCTTCTCCGACGATGCGCAGACCGTCGCACAGCACGGCAGCGCCTTTGTGGAGGCGCTCAACGGTACGGGCGTCATCTCGACCCTAAAGCACTTTCCGGGACACGGCGACACCAGTACCGACAGCCATACAGGTCTGCCCTCTATCGACAAAACCTATGAACAGCTAAAGCAAAACGAGCTGATCCCGTTCCAAGCCTGCATCAGCGCCGGCGCCCAAATGATCATGACGGCGCATATCGTCTATCCGCAGATCGAGACCGAAACCTATGTGTCCAAGCTGACAGGCGACACCATCAACCTGCCTGCCACGCTCAGCAAGACCATCATCACCGACATTTTGCGCGGCGATATGGGCTTTGACGGCGTTGTGGCGACCGACGCGATGGAAATGGACGCGATCGCCAAGCACTTTGACAAATACGACGCGGCAAGGCTTGCGATCGACGCAGGTGTGGATATTTTGCTCATGCCGGTCGAAATGCGGTCAAAGGACGGATTTGCCGAAATGGATCGCTACATCACAACGCTTGCGCAGCAGGCGGACAACGGGGCTATCTCGATAGAAAAGATAAACGCCGCCGTTCTCAGGATCTTGAAATTAAAAGAAAGCAACGGCTTGTTCGGCAAGTATGACGGCTCGGATATTGAGAGCCGCGTGCAGAACGCCGTTGATACCGTCGGCATAAAGGCGAGCCACGACAGAGAGTGGGAGATCACCAAAAAGGCGATCACGCTCGTCAAGAACGACGACAACACGCTTCCGCTCACCACGCCGGGACAGAAAACCGTTGTGCTCGTTCCGTATGACGACGAAACCATTCCGATGCAGTACGCCGTCAAAAAGCTCGCCGCAGACGGCAAGCTGCCCGAGGGCGCGGTGGTTGAGGCGTACTCCTACCGCAACAAGACCCCTGCCGATGTGCTGCCGATGATCGAAGGCGCGGATAACGTTGTTTTTATGTCGGAGATCTACGGCGCGGCGGCGTTGAAAAACGACCTTGCCAAAGCGGCTGATCTCCTTGCCGACACCGTTCACCAAAAGGGCGGCAAGTTTATCGTGATGTCCGTCAGCCTGCCGTATGACGCGGCGCGGTTCCAAAAGGCGGACGCGATCATGATCGCCTACCTGCCGCGCTCCATGCCGGTCGACCCGGAGGACAAGGTCAAGGAAATGCAGCAGTACGGCCCCAATATGCCGGCTGCGCTGTATATGATGTTCAGCAAGGACGACGCGCCGACCGCCAAGCTGCCGATCAATATCCCGCAGCTTGACGAAGAATACAACTTTACGGATACGGTCCTCTATGCAAGAGGCTTTGGTCTGACGTATGAGACCGGGGAGCCTGACACACAGCCGCAGACGACCCGGCCTGAGGAAACCACCGCGCCCTCCGCAACGATCGCGCCGGCAGCGACAGACGCGACCTCGGCAACGCAGAAAAAGACAGCCTCCGGCGATTCTGCGACAACAACAGGCGGAAAAGGCACGGTGCAGACCGGTGAAGCCGGTGTGCTGATACTTGCAGCGCTGCTCGTTCTCGCCCTGTCCGCTCTCTTTGCGGTGAGATACACAAAGAGCAAAAAGCAGTAACGAAGATCGGTTTGCTTTGAGAGAATAGTATAAGCGTCCCTAATGAAAAAAGCGCCCAAGCGGCGCTTTTTTTGCAGGGGAGCTTCTCTGTCCCGTTTGCAAGCTTTTCATCCGGGGAATTCTGTACCTTATAGCAGTAGGTGAGCGGACTGGCTGCAACGGCCGGTCTTCCGTTGACCACTACGTTGATCTGCTTATCCAAATCAGCTGCCACGATGTTGCGGATACGGATGACGTAGTTGTTTCCGTCTTGCGCGGTTTTATATTGGGGTTTGTCGCATGTGAGCGTCAGCTCGTTCTCACTCTTAAAGAACAGCGAGAGGGTGGTCTGCGACTTGAGCGAGATCGACATACCGTCGTAGATGTCTTCGGCGTCGGCGTTTACCCACTCGGGGTAATCGGGTATCGTCACATTGGAAATGGGCCATGCGGATCCCGTGCTATCAAAGTATGCCCTTGCGTGCCTGCCGTAA
>ONGI01000145.1 GCA_900317315.1 uncultured Eubacteriales bacterium | reverse complement strand
CGGCGGCAGTGTGACGGAAGAGGGCAAGCGAACCTGTCCTCTTGCTGACCGTCCGATTTTGGAAGCGCATCGCTTGCCCTCTTCCGTCACGGCACCGCACGCTTTGCTGTTTATTTGATGCTTGTTCTATTACAAAACGTTACGATACAAATAACGACCTGCTCAGGTGCCGCGCCACCTTCCCCTCGGGGGAAGGCTTTTGCTTGCTTAGAGGGTTCTGCCATACGATAACCGTTCGTCCGCTCATATAAAAAGCAGGGCTTAACCGTTGCGGCTGTGCCCTGCTTTTTGATTATATCACGGCGTTCATGAAGGGTTTTTCTGACTGCCGACCCTTCAACCGCCGGAAGCGCCCGCCGGCGCGAACAATTTATAGTTTTTTAATGCGCCGTCCGCTGTGATACCCAGACCGAGAAAATCACCGGACGGATTTTTTACGCGCAGAATGGTCTGATTTTCGGGCTGACGGCTGCGCAGCGACGTCCGCGACAGGTCGAGCGAAGCGCCGTTTTGAAAGCGCTTTGCCTGTGCCTCGCTGACGGTCAGCGCGTCATATACATCAAACAGGCTCTCGACGGGTCGCAGGCGCTCTGCGATTTTGCCGTCTTGGGCGAGCGCCTTCAGCTCGTCGAGGGTCACGCAGTCGCTTAATGTATAGCCGCAGGCAAAGGTGCGCCGCAGGGCGGTCATTACAGCGCCGACGCCGAGCGCCGCGCCGATGTCGTCGATCAGCGTGCGCACATAGGTGCCCTTGGAGCAGCGCACAAGAAGCTCTCCGCTCTGCGCCGTTTCGTCAAACGCAGTCAGCTCCAGGCGATAGACGGTGCATAGAGCCGCTGTCCGTTTTGTTGAACGGCGGAATACATGGGCGGTATTTGCCGTATCTCCCCCGTAAACTGCGGCAGCAGCGCTTCGATTTGCGCGCGTGTGACGCGGCTTTCACAGTGCGCGGTCTCCCTGCCCCAGATGTCGAGGGTGTCGGTGGTGAGTCCCAGCCGAAAGTCCGCGCGGTATTCCTTGTCATGGTTGACGATCAGATCCTGCGCCTTGGTCGCCGCGCCGAGCAGCACCGGCAAAACGCCGGTCGCGTTGGGGTCGAGGGTGCCGGTGTGACCGGTCTTGCGCTGACCCGTGAGACGGCGCACCACCGCTATCACGTCAAAGGAGGTAAAGCCCTGCGGCTTGTCGATGATGAGTACGCCGTTCATAGATACCGCGCCGCCGTCGCCTTGAGTGTTTCCTTTGCCTGCTCCAGCGTGCCGCGGACGGTGCAGCCTGCCGCTGCGGAATGTCCGCCGCCGCCCAGCTCCGCGCAGATTTGCGAGGCGCTGACGCTGCCGTTGGTGCGCACCGAAACCTTGAACTCACCCTCGGTTTTTTCGCGCATGGTGATGCCGACGTCCACGCCCTCAATCTGACGCGGAATGGAGGCAAGACCCTCCAGCTCGCCGTCTCTCACACCGACACGGCGCTGAATCTCCAGCGTGACGGCGATGATCGCGCAGCGTCCGTCCAGACAATACTCCATGGTATCGTAGATCTCGCGCTCGAGCGCGATCCGCTTTTTGGACTTGGTTTCGAACATCACCTTGTTGATGTACGCGACGTCGCAGCCGATGTCCATGATGTCCGCCGCGATGCGCAGGGTCTCGGCGGTGGTGTTGGTGTAGCGGAAGCAGCCGGTGTCGGTGGAAATGCCGGTGTAGAGGCAGTTGGCGATCGCACGCGTCCAGCTGATCTCCATGTGCTGAAAGAGCTTGTAGAGTATCTCGCAGTTCGCCGCGGCGCCGCCGTCCACCAAACGGAGCGGCACCATGACCTTGTTGGTCATGTGGTGGTCGATGCACAAATCTATTTTGCCCTCGTAGACGGCGCGGTTGCTGCCGAGCAGCTTGGTGTCCGCCACGTCTACGCTGACAACGGTCTGCGCGACAAAATCCTGCTTTTCGACGTCCTTTTGCAGGAACAAAAAGTCGTCGGGCAGATATGTGGTGATAACTCTTGCATGCTTACCCATTTGTTGCAGGACAAGACAGAGCGCAAAGGCGCTGCCGAGCGTGTCGCCGTCGGGGTAATCATGGGTGAGGATGTCGTAGTTGTCATGCCGGCGCAAAAACGCGGCGACCGCCGAAAGCTGTTCAGTCATCTGCTTCCTCCCCATCCTCCGCTATATCGAGCGAATGGAGAATGCGGCTGATATTGGCGCTGTATTCGATGCTGTCGGTCGCCTCAAAAATCAGCTCCGGCACATGGCGCAGCTTGAGCCGGTGCCCGAGCTCGCGGCGGATATAGCCCGACGCGGACCGGAGTCCCTTGACAGCCTCCTTGGCGCGGTCAAGACCCTCCATGGCGCTGACCCTGACGGTACAATAGGAGAGGTCGTTGGTGACCTCTACCCTGACGACCGACAGAAAGACCGCCGTGACGCGCGGATCCTTCAGCTCGCGAAAGATCGCCGTCAGCTCGCGCTTGATGTCCTCTGTTGTCCGTTCAATTCTGTGACTTGCCATTTTATCTCCTTATAGAGTTAATCTCTATACTCTTCTATCGTATAAACCTCAAACATATCGCCTTCCTTGAGGTCGTTGAACTTTTCGAGTCCGATACCGCACTCGTAGCCCTCCTTGACCTCCTTGACAGCGTCCTTGAAGCGCTGCAGGGAGCCGATTTTGTCCTCGGCGATCACGATGCCGTCGCGGATAACGCGCACGCCGCCGCCGCGCTGCACAACGCCGCTCTTGACGTAGGAACCGGCGATGGTGCCGACGGACTTGATCTTGATGACGTTGCGGCACTCCGCCATGCCGAGCACGACCTCGCGCGTCTTGGGTGCGAGCATGCCCTTCATTGCGGCTTCGATCTCGTTGATGCAGTCGTAGATGACGCTGTAAAGACGCATATCCACACCGGCGCTCTCCGCGTGAGAAGCCGCCACTGCGTCGGGACGGACGTTGAAGCCGACGATGATCGCGGAGGAAGCCTCGGCGAGCATGACGTCGCTCTCGTTGATGGCGCCGACAGCGCCGTGAATAACGTTGACGCGCACCTCTTCGTTGCTGAGCTTTTCGAGCGACTGGCGCACTGCCTCCACGGAGCCCTGCACATCCGCCTTGACGATGATCTGCAGCTCCTTGACCTCGCCGAGCTTGAGCTGGTCAAAGAGGTTGTCGAGCGTGACCTTGGTCTGGGCGTTGAAGACCTCTTCCTTCTTCTGAGACTTTCTCTGCTCAACGAGCGTTCTTGCCAAGCGCTCGTCGCTGACGGCGTCAAAGGTATCGCCGCCGACCGGCACCTCGTC
>ONGI01000095.1 GCA_900317315.1 uncultured Eubacteriales bacterium | reverse complement strand
TGTACTGCGGCACGGTGATGAATATGAAGCTATACTTGAAACGGGACGTCTCTGCGCGCGACGCCGGTTTTGTTTTATATGACGAGTCGGGCAACGAAAAATATCGGGCGGTCTCCGTCAGCACCAAGGTGACAAAGCGCACCAATCTGCTGCTGCTCGACGCAAACGGTCAGCCTGCCGCCAAAATCAGACGGCTGCCGATCGTCGGCACCTACACCTTTGTTATGCGCGTCAAAAAATCGCATATCACCTTTGTGATGGTGCCGGTCAAGGGGGAGATCCTCTCTTATTTCTACGGCAACAACTGGCACGTCAACGGCAACATCGCCGCCAAAAACTTTACCGTGATCGACGTGGACAAAACCGTCATCCTGCATCACCGCAAGCATGCCGACCACTGCACGCTCGAATATTTCGACCGCGACAATGAGCTGTACTGCGTCACGGCGGCGATCTGCGCCAACCTGATCAATACAGTCGAAAAGCCTGTTATCAAGGCAGTGAATATATAATTTATAACCGGAGGGTATTATGGATAAGTTATTGAAGTTATTGTGCAAAAATTCACAGTTTTCTACCGCTGAGCTCGCAGCCATGCTGGGCGAGCCGGAGGATTATATCAAGGCGCAGATCCGCGAATATGAGAACAGCGGCGTCATCAAGGGCTATCAGGCGGTCGTCGATTGGGAGGACCTGCCGGACAGCTATGTGGAGGCGCTGATCGAGCTGAAGGTCACGCCCAAAAAGGAGACGGGCTTTGACGACATCGCCGGCATGTGCATGGCGTTTGAAGAGGTGGAGTCGGTTTATCTCATGGCGGGCGTCTACGACCTGGCGCTGATCGTGCGCGGTCAGACCATGCAGGATATCGCCATGTTTGTGGCAAAAAAGCTTTCCACCATTGACGGCGTGCTGTCCACCGGCACCCACTTTATCATGCGCCGCTACAAGGACAGGGGCATGAATCTTGTCGATTTTGACGAGGAACAAGACGAGAGGAGCTTGATCCTGTGATAGACTATAACAAATACCTCAACAGCAGTATCCGCTCGCTGAGCCCGTCGGGCATCCGCAAGTTTTTTGATATTGCCAACGAAATGGATCACGTGATCTCGCTGAGCATCGGCGAGCCGGATTTTCAGACGCCGTGGCATATCCGCGACGAGGGCATCCGCAGTCTCGAAAAGGGAAAGACCTGGTATTCGCCCAACCGCGGCTTTGCCGATTTGCTGCAGCAGATCGCCAAGTATTACGAAAGACGCTTTTCGCTACCATACACGCCGTCGGAGCAGGTGTTGGTGACCGTCGGCGGCAGCGAGGCGATCGACCTTGCGTTCCGCACACTCATCGAAAAGGGCGACGAGGTCATCATTCCGCAGCCTGCCTTTGTCTGCTACAATCCGCTTTGCGTGATGGCAGGCGGCACGCCCGTGAACATCAACACCAAAAATGAAGACAACTTCCGTTTGAAGGCGGCTGATTTGGAGGCGGCGATCACGCCCAAAACCAAGCTTTTGGTGCTGCCCTTCCCGAACAACCCGACCGGCGCGATTTTGGAGCGCAAGGATCTGGAGGAGATCGCCGAGGTCGTGAAGCGCCACGATCTGATGGTGCTCTCGGACGAGATCTATTGCGAGCTGACCTACGGCGACAGGAACCATGTTTCCATCGCCTCCATCGACGGCATGTACGAGCGCACGGTCGTCATCAACGGTTTTTCAAAGTCCTACGCCATGACCGGCTGGCGGCTCGGCTATGCGCTCGGACCGGCTCCGATCATTGAGCAGATGACAAAGCTGCACCAGTATGGCATCATGTCCGCGCCGACCACCGCGCAGTACGCCGCGATCGAAGCGCTCAAAAACGGCGACCGCGACGTCCGCCATATGCGCGACGAATACGACATGCGCCGCCGTTTGGTGGTGGACAGCTTCAACGATATGGGACTGCACTGCTTTGAGCCGCTCGGCGCGTTCTATGTGTTCCCCTGCATCCAGTCCACCGGACTCACCTCCGAGGAGTTCTGCACGCGCCTGATCATGGAAAAGCATGTGGCTGTGGTGCCCGGCAACGCCTTCGGCGCCTGCGGCGAGGGCTTTGTGCGTGTGTCCTATTCCTATTCGCTCAAGCATCTAAAGGTCGCGCTTGCGCGTATCCGTGAATTTTTGGAGGATCTTCACCATGGAAATCAAGCTGAAAGCGCCGGCAAAAATTAATCTTTCGCTCGACGTGCGCGGCAGGCGTCCCGACGGCTATCACGAGCTGGCAACGGTCATGCAAACGGTAGATCTGTATGATACGATCACCCTCACCGATAACGACAGCGGCGCCGTGACCGTCAGCTGCAACTATGAGGGCGTGCCCTGCGATGAGCGCAATATCTGCGTCAAGGCGGCGAACCGCTTTTTTGAGGCGTGCCGTTTGCCCGTTTCCGGCGTACATATCGACATCGACAAAACCATTCCCACGCAGGCGGGTCTTGCCGGCGGCAGCAGTGACGGCGCGGCGGTCATCATGGGACTCAACGCGCTGTTTGGCACCGGGCTCACGCCCAAGGAAATGCTCGACATCGGCGAGAGGATCGGCGCCGACGTGCCGTTTTGCATCGAAGGCGGCACCAAGCTGTGTACCGGCATCGGGGCGACCATGCACAAGCTGCCCTCACTGCACGGCGTACATATCGTGATCTGCAAGCCCGACACGGTCAGCGTGTCCACGGCGGAGGCATATCAAAAGGTCGATGCGCTCGCGCCGCATCCCTGCTATACGGACGAGATGGTCAAGGCGCTCTATAGCCGCGACCTGTTTATGATCACGTCCACGATCTTCAATGATTTTGAATTGGCGCTCCAAATCCCGGAGGTCAATGAGATAAAAAAGCGCATGCTGCAAGCCAAGGCGAACGGCGCCGGCATGTCAGGCTCCGGCTCGGCGGTGTTTGGGGTGTTTGCCTCGGAGAGCCGTGCCAAGAAGTGCCGTGATGCGCTCAAAGCCGATTATCCCGAAACTTTTCTCTGCAAGCCCATCAAAATCGGCTGCTCAATTGAATAAATGACCGACAACCTGCCCATTATTCAAATAGAGAAATATAAGGCAGGTTGTTTTTATGAGATTATGGATAAAATCCGCGTGTGTGGCGTTCGTGCTCACGGTGCTCTATTCGCTGATACCGTTTCAGGCTGCGTGCACCGACATCAGCGGCGAAGTGTTCCGGCTGCATATCCTCGCCAATTCCGACAGCGACGCCGATCAGGCGTTAAAGCTCAAGGTGCGCGACAGCGTGCTCGCCTGTTCCGAAGCGCTCTTTGCGCAGGCAAAATCAAAGGAGGAAGCCGAGTCGCTGACCGCGCGGCATTTGCAGGAGCTGGCGCAGGTCGCCGCCGCCACCGTGCGCGAAAACGGCTATGCTTATCCCGTACGCGCGGAGATAAAGAAAATGTTTTTTACCACGCGCCGCTACCAAGCATACACCCTGCCGTCCGGCATGTATGACGCGCTGCGTCTGACCATCGGAGAGGGCAGAGGGCACAACTGGTGGTGCGTGATGTTTCCCTCGCTTTGCGTCAACACGAACGGCGAGGGAGACCGCAAAGCAAAAGAAGCGCTGGGCGAGGAGGAATACCGCATCGTCAGCGAAGAAAAGGAATACAAATTTTTTATCGTGGAACTGTTCGACCGGCTCCGCGGATTGGTGACAGGAGAAAATCATGCTGCGTTTCATACTTGGCAGAAGCGGCTCGGGTAAAACCGCCGCCATACATAACAGAATCAGGGAGTTGGTGCAGAGCGGCGAGGAACAGGTGCTCCTGCTTGTGCCCGACCAAAGCTCCTTTGAAACCGAAAAAGCCTTTTTGGAGGGGCTCGGCGCACGCCTCTGCAAGCGCGTGGAGGTCTTTGGCTTTGACGGCATGTGCCGCTACGTGTTCGCGCAGACGCGCTGCGTCCCGACCAACGTGATCGACAACGGCACGCGTGCGGTTTTGATGAGCATTGCGCTCGATCAGCTCAGCGAAAAGCTGACCCTGCTCCCGTCGCGGCGCAACGGCGCGGTGGCGGATATGCTGCTCGGCACCCTTGCGGAGTGCCGCAAAAACGGCATTTCCAACGACAGGCTGCGCGACGCCGCCGCGCATATCAACGACGAGACGCTCCAAACCAAGCTGCGCGAGACCGCCTTGGTGCTCGATACCTTTGACGCGCTGCTGGCGCAGAGCTATGTGGATCCGCTCGACCATTTGGAGCGGTTGAAAAATATTCTTTTGGAGAATCAAAATCTCTTTAAAAACCGCGTCCTCTTTATCGACTCTTTCAGCGGCTTCACCAAGGTGCAGCTCGAGGTGCTGCGCATCCTGCTTTCGCGCTGCCGTGAGGTCAACATAGCGCTGACCCTTGACCCGCAGGCGAGGCAGTATGATGAGGTGTTCCAAATCTCCCACGCGACGCGCGATGCGCTCACCGAGATGGCAAAGCAGGATTTTGCGGAGATAAAAGCGCCGGTCAAGCTGACCGCGCCCTTGCGGTTTGCGAGCGACGACCTCGCTGCCCTCGAGGAGAATGTGTTTCGCCGTCATGCCGAGCCGCGTGAGGAGGCGCCGA
Source organism: uncultured Eubacteriales bacterium (assembly GCA_900317315.1). GTDB lineage: Bacteria > Bacillota > Clostridia > Oscillospirales > Acutalibacteraceae > Ruminococcoides. The sequence goes on along the minus strand of ONGI01000095.1, from coordinate 691 downwards.
AGGACATTGTTCTTTACCGCGCCGCCGACCTCTACGACGAGTGCGAATTTGTCGCACGGCGCATCAAGCGGCTGGTGATGGAGGAAAGCCTGCGCTACCGTGACATTTCCGTCATCTGCCGCGACAGTCAGCCCTACCGGGGCATTCTCAACGTGATGCTCGAAAAATACGATATACCGTATTTTATGGACAGCCGTCAGGACGTCACCGTCAAGCCGGCGGTGCGGCTGATAAACGCTGTTTTTCGCTTGGTGACAGACGGCTTTGCACGCGAGGATTTTCTCTCGCTGCTCAAAACAGGCTTGACTCAAATTTCCGAAAAGGAAATAAGCGCCTTTGAAAACTATATCTATATCTGGAACCTCAGCGGCAAACGGCTGTGCGAACCGTTCACGCTCAATCCGAGAGGCTATGCGGAGGAATTTTCCGACGCGGACAAACAGGCGCTTGCAGCCGTGGAAGCGGTGCGCCGTCAGATCGCCGCACCGCTGCTTGCCTTCCGCGAAAATGCCAAACAAAAAACAGGGCGCGAGATCAGCCTTTTGCTCTGGGAGCTGCTCGAAGCGCTCCGGGTGCCCGACGCTCTGTCCGAAATGTACGACACGCTCGAAAAGACCGAAAAGGGAATGGGCGCCGAGCAGCTCCGCGTGTGGAGCCTGCTGATGGAAGCGCTCGACAAAACGGTGGCGGC
>ONGI01000026.1 GCA_900317315.1 uncultured Eubacteriales bacterium | reverse complement strand
AATCTGTGTATTGTTGAGCCTTGTGATGCTGTTCGGGCTGTCTTCAATCACCACGTCTGCTGCTGCGGAGGAGTCGGCGGTGTCAAGCACGATCCCGGATGGTCCCAACGCAAACGGCTGCTTTTACCTCAACGGCGAAAAGCAGCACGCATACAAGCTGATCGCGTTTGACGGCGCCGTCTTGAAGGACAACGTTATAACCGAGCACGGCAGGAATAAGCTGCTGCGTACCTACGGGATCAAGACCGAGATGGATTTGAGAAACAAGAGCGTTTCCAAGGGAGATATGCTCGGCGAGGGCGTCGCCCACAAATACTACAACGCACCGCAGTACGAGCAAATTTTTACCGTCGGGGGCAAAGCAAAGATGAAGGAGATCTTCACCGACCTTGCCGACCCCGGCAATTATCCCATCTATCTCCATTGCAGCTACGGCGTTGACCGCACCGGAACGACCTGCTATCTTCTGGAAGCGGTGCTCGGACTGGACGAAACGCAATTGCAGTCTGAGTTTGCTCTTTCCGGCTGGAAATATAGCTACAAACAGGAATATGCGGACAAAATCAAAAACGGACTGAATGACTACGAGGGCGATACCATCCGGCAGCGTGCAGTATCTTATTTGCTCTCCTGCGGCATTACACAGCAGCAAATCGATACGCTTCGAGACATTTATTTAGAAGACTAAACGTTCCCGGCTCCTTGTTTTGGAGCCGGTTACCGCACAGCATTAAAGCCTCCACGCGGCGTGCGGCGGGCAACGGAGAGATCCGGCTAATTTAATCAAACGGTGAACTGAAATGAAATACCTGTGTTTTTTTGACAGCCAGCTCAACAGAAGAACAATGAAAATGGCGTCTGTCAACAAGGTGCGCTACATCTGTTCCGCGCTTAATCAAAACGGCATCGACGTAGAGATCATTTCGTGCAGCATGACTGCTCCGCGTTCGATTCCTGCGCAGACCGAGCGCCTGAATGAGCACACAAGCGTAAAATACTTCAAAACAGCAAAAGCCTCCAAGTCAAAGCCGGCAAAGCTTTGGCAGCTTTTGCGAAGGAATCTGACCATATTCTTTTTTCTGCTCTTTAACACCAAAAAAGGAGAAACAGTAGCCTGTTACCATTCGCTCATCAATATGCGCTGTGTTTCTCTCGCAAAAAAGCTCAGAGGCTTCCGGCTTCTTTTGGAAGCAGAGGAGATCTACAATGATGTTTTTGAGCGGTCTCCCTCAAGCCGAAGAACCGAAATGAAATACTTGCAGAAGTGCGCAGATATGTATCTGTTTCCTACAGATGTGCTCGCCCGCAAAATCAACATAGACAGCAAGCCCCAGGCTATTGTCTACGGCGCCTATGAATTTGATGGCGGCGCTGCAAAAAGGCGCGTGAGCGACGGCAAGATCCGGGTAGCGTACACCGGCTCGTTTGACCCGAACAAGGGCGGACTCAGCAACGCTCTCGGCGCGGCGAGGTTTTTGGACAGCCGCTACAGCCTGAATATTCTCGGCACCGATACACCCGATAGGGTAGAGACGCTGAAACGTTATATCTCTGAGCATTCAGGCAAGGATTCCTGCGAGATACGCTACGACGGCGTAAAAAAGGGCAAGGACTACACCGATTGGCTGCGTGGCTGCGATATAGGTCTCAGCACACAAAACCCCGAGGCGTCATTTAACGAAACCTCATTTCCCTCTAAGGTTATCTCCTATTTGAGCTGTAACCTCAGAGTAGTGGCTTACCCGATTCAGGTCCTGACCGAATCAGAGCTTAACGAAGCTTTGTTTTTTTACCGAGAGAACACACCTCAGGCAATTGCCGATGCGGTCAAAGACATTGATTTTTCGTTGCCTTATGACGGCGAATCCCTGATTGCAAGGCTTGATGCTTCGTTTCAGTCACAATTGAAAAATCTGAATATCTGAGAGGGTATGCATGAACAGAAAAGTTGGCGTAATATTATCCTATATTTTGATGCTGTTTGAGGTGTTGTCCACCCTGCTGCTGACTCCTTTTATTATCAGAGAATTGGGTGACTCCGAGTACGGCGTCTACAAGCTTTCTGCGGCGATCGTTGCCTATCTGCTGCTTCTCGACCTCGGTATCGGAAACGCCGTGACCCGTTATGTGGCTAAATATCGCGCGCAGGGCAACACCGAGCAATGCAGGCGCTTTTTGGGGCTTACGACTATTTACTATGCGGCCATCGCATTGATTGCTCTTGTTGTCGGTGTTGTTTTGATACTGGTTTATCCAATGGCGTTTTCAACCGGCTTAAGCGCCGACGAGATCGCCCTCGGTCAACAGCTGCTTTCGATCACCATTGTCAATACGGCAATCACGCTGGCGTCGGTAGGCTTCAAAAATACCATTATCGCGTATGAGCGCTTTGATATTTCGCGTGGGCTCTCTATTATTTCCATTATCATCAGAATTGTGAGCACCTTTGTCGTGTTAAAGCTCGGCTTCGGCAGCGTGGGGATCGTATCCGTAAATCTGACTTTGACAATCCTCACCAACTTGATATTTGTTTTTGTCGTTGTATTTAAGCTAAAGCTAAAGCCGAAGTTTCGCGGAATAAATGCCTCCATGGTAAAGGACGTCGCCACCTATTCGTCATTTATTTTGATTCAGATGGTCGCCACGCAAATCAACGCCTGCGCCGATCAGGTGCTTCTCGGCATGTTTGTCGAGGCTTCTGCCGTGATTATCGCCGTTTACAGTGTAGGACAGCAGATAACACAGTATTTTCAGAGCATTGGCTCATCGGTCACGGGCGTGTTGATGCCCGGCGTTGTGCGAATGGTCGAGAACAAGGCGACGCCAAAGCAGCTTTGTGATGAGATGATCCGCATCGGCAGACTGATATTGATGGTGCTCGGTATCATCTGGAGCGGCTTTCTTGTGTTTGGGCAGCAGTTTATCGGACTATGGGTCGGTGAAACAAAGCTGGATTCCTATTGGGTCGCGTTCATACTAATGACCGCTCATATGTTTATGTTGACCGAGGCAATCGGAACGCAAATACTTTGGAGCATGAACGAGCACAAGGAGCAGTCTATTTTAAAGATTTCAATTGTAGTACTGAATATTATTTTGACGATCGCGCTCATTCATTGGAACCCGTTGTTCGGCGCAACTATCGGAACATTTATCTCTCTTATGTTCGGCGATATCGGCGTCATGAATTTGATTTTCGTCAAGAAAATCAAAATCAACCTCGGCACCTACTATCTTGGACTGTTTAAGGGGATTTTACCGAGTATGGCGATATCCATTGCTGCCGGCTACGCTTTTTCGTTTGTCGGTTTGAAGGGCTGGGTCGGCTTCGGCGTAAATGTGCTTGTGATAATAGCGGTATATTTGGGCTGCATGATCGCGTTCGGAATGAATAAATATGAAAAGCACTTGGTTTTCGGCGTGTTTTCAAAGCTTGGCAAATTCAAAAAGAAAAACTAAAGGGTACCTCTGAACAACAGAGTATTATTAGGGTGCCCATAGCATTATAAATGGACAGGTGAACTATGGAAGAACAAAATAAGAAGAATGAAGAACTCACTGTGGCTGAAAAAATGCCGAAGAAAAAGCTGATTATAGCAGGAATTGCTGCGGTGGCGGCGATCGCAGCTTGTCGTTTTGATCATTGTTTTTGCCTCAAAGGGATGCTCTCAAAGCCCTGCAAAGGGTAATGCATCTGCTGACAGCGCAAAGGCAGCCTCACAGGCGTCTTTTGTAAAGATGGTTGAGGATGATGAAACCTATTTGATTGATTTAGGCTTTGTTTCACTGAGATATCCCGAGCAATGGCAAAAGGCAGTAACGGTAAAGGACATAAAAAAACACGCTGCAACCGATAAGTTTACACTTCAATTTGTGTCAAAAGATACGAATCTGTTTGATTTGTATTTTAACGAAGAAAAGGGAAACCTTCTCGGCACACTTAAAACAAAGGACGGAAATACGGTTCTTTATATCAAAACCTATAAGCTGGAAAATGCCGGTGTTGAGCTTATCGCTCAGCAAGAGGCGTTGAATGTCATTATTCAAGGGCTGATTTCTGACTATGACTTCCTTGTCAACGAGCGACCTGAGGTCGAAGATGATTATTCAAAAACTTATGAAATAAAGACCGATTTGGTAACCCTGCATTATCCTGAAAAATGGAAAAGCAAGGCTACCGTCAACACTGAGAAAAACGTCGTTCATTTTTATAACGGCAAAACGCCGCTCTTTGACCTTCGCTTTGAGGAATGTGACGGTTACCTGCTTGGAACCTACAGCGGTACGCCGATCTATATGGTGGAATATCCCGTAACCAAGGAGGAGGATATAGCCATGCAGCAGGATGTCAATACAATTATCCAAAATCTATCAAAGGATAAGAACTTTGTGATTAACCAATAATTTTGCTGATTTGTCAAGCCTTTTTATAGAATAACCTTATTTTCAAGAACAAGACACCTATTTAGTTGTGAGTGTCTTGTTCTTTATCTTAATGATTTTGAGCTCCAAACTCAAAAGAGTTTTGGGTCAGCCTTGGCCAATATATAGGCAATACCGCAGCATTCATGGCGCACGGCTTGCTTGCTTGCATCTTGTTCTGTCAGCTTGCCCAAAAAATCTCGGCAAGGCGACAGGATTCCGAGGACGACAACGCAGTTATGCGAAATTTTACACGACAGATGTTAAAGGATTTTATAGAGAATAGTATTAATTCAAATAGACAATCTTTGCGGTCTGATTTCGCAGTTTTTGCCTAACTTTTAGCTGAGGTTATTATGATGCCGCCAAGTGGAAGGGTCCTTTCGTGGCGGAAAAATTTTTTGTGATATTTTGGCAGCTTGAAGCGTTGTATAGATGAAGCGCTTTTCAAAATACGAAAAATACAGTATAATAAAAAGAGATTGATACAAAAGATGGGAGTGGTGCTTGTGGACTCTTCCGAATTCAACAGGCTCATTGAAAAATACATTGACGTCGTGTTCCGCTCTGCGCTGAGCTTTTGCCAAAACAAGAGCGACGCCGAGGATGTGACGCAAAACACCTTTATCAAGCTGCTGAAAAGTGAGACCGCATTCGAAAGCGACGAGCATATCAGAAAGTGGCTCGTCAGGGTCGCGGCGAACGAAAGCAAAACCCTGTGGCGTTCGGTTTGGCACAGAAAGGTCGTTTCGTTCAGCAATCTGGATGTTGAACCGGCGTATATGGATTCCGAAAAGGGCGAGATGCTGACCGAGGTGATGAGGCTGCCGAAGAAATACAGCGCGGTTTTGCACCTGCATTATTATGAAGCATATACGTGCAGCGAGATCGCTTCTATTCTCGGCATATCGGAGAGCAACGTGCAAACAAGGCTGATGAGAGCCAGAAATATGCTGAAAGAAAGACTGGGGGAGGCATGGCTATGACGAACGACAAAGACACACGCAAGCGCTATCAAAGCGCAATGGACGCGGTTCACGCGCCCGATGAACTGGTGCAAAGAATAAAACAGGCAGACGCAGACACAAAGCGAGCCGGACGCACGCGCGCCAAATGGATCGCGGCGGCAGCGGCTTGCTTGGCTGCCGTGACGATGATAACGGTTGTGACAGCCGCCTTTTTCGGAAAAGGGGATTCGTTTGTGTTCAAGGCAAATGCCGCTGAGATCGGCGGCGAGGCGTATGCGGAGATGGCACAGGTCGCCCCGATCGGCGGTGAGAGCGGCGGTGTGGCGGACGGCGATCATACCACGCACACCTATAACGTGATCGTTCCGTTCGCGCTGTACTGTGACGGACGGAATATCAAATCTATCCGCTACACCATCCAAAACGCGGTTTTTCTGTTCCCGTATGATTCTTATGCGGCGGACTATCGTGAGCAATACCCGGAGCAGGCTGCCGCTTCCGACAAGGTAACAGAGAAAGTCGAGAGTGAGCATAAAATCGAAAGCTATATCGAAAAGGATAAGCAGTATGCGAGCTATACGGTTTCATTTGATGACCAAAACAAGACGGAATTAAAGAATTACAGCGACATGCAGACCTACCCGATCTGTATCCTTGCGCGCCTTTCTACGGAAGACCCCATGCGCGAAGAAACCAAAGCCGCTATCGCACATTTGCAATCCGGCGGATCTATTGATGAGAGCATGAACGATTTCAGGGTCATCTATGATGAAATGTTCGGCAAGGTGACGGTGACAGCGGAAATCACCTATCAAGACAGCACGACCGATTCTGTGTCCCTGCGGTTCAGCTGTCTGAGCGCCGACCAAAAAAACGGCTTCATAATCGGGGCAAAGACTGCTTAATCCTGTTGCAAAATCCGTTCTCTTGTGCTATGATATAGAGAGAATGAGGGAGCCGCATCGGCTGCCTCAAAGGATTTTAGGGAGATTATGGATGAAACTGGCTTCATTATTCAAAAAACTATCCTCCTTCCAGATCATGATCCTGGGCTTTATGAGCCTGATTCTGGTCGGAGCCTTGCTGCTGATGACGCCCATCGCGTCACGCGGTATGCACTGGACTTCGTTTGAAAACTCGCTGTTCACCGCAACCTCGGCTGTTTGCGTCACCGGACTGGTTGTGCGCGACACGGCGACCTACTGGTCAACCTTTGGACAGGCGGTCATCCTGATCCTCATACAGATCGGCGGTCTGGGCATCATCACCATCACCGCGTTTTTTGCGGCGGTGTCGGGGCGAAAGATCACGCTGTTCCAGCGGCATCTGCTCCAAGACAGCCTCTCCAGTCACCAAATCGGCGGCGTCGTCAGGCTGATGGGCTTTATTTTTCGTCTGGTGTTTATTATCGAGATGGCAGGCGCGCTGTTGATGATGCCCGTATTTTGTATGCATTTTGGATGGCACGGCGTCTGGATGGCGTTTTTCCATTCCGTGTCTGCGTTCTGCAACGCAGGCTTTGACATCATGGGCAGTTATTCGGGCAGGTTTTCTTCGCTGACCGCGTTTGCCGACAACTACTTTATCGTGATCCCCATCTGTCTGCTCATCATCAGCGGCGGCTTGGGCTTTCTCACCTGGGACGATTTTGTCGTGCACAAGTTCCGCTTCAAGCGCTACCGCATGCAGAGCAAGGTGATCCTTGTCACCAGCCTGCTTTTGATCGTCATTCCTGCGCTGCTGCTGTTCATCAACGATTATGCGTCCTATCCGCTGCACCGGCGCATCGCCCTGTCGCTGTTTCAGGCTGTCACGCCGCGAACCGCAGGCTTCAACACCGCCGACCTGACGCAGCTCACGCTCTCCGGCCGCACGCTGTTTGTGTTTTTGATGCTGATCGGCGGCTCGCCCGGCTCCACCGCAGGCGGCATGAAAACCACCACCATAGCGGTGCTGTTCGGCAACGCCGTGTCCGTCATGCGCCGCAAAAAGAACACGCAGTTCTTCGGCAGACGCATAGACGACAGCACCGTCAAAAACGCGGCGACCCTGCTCGTGATGTATGTCTTTTTGATGATCGCCGGCGCCTTGGTGATCAGCATGATTGACGACGTGCCGGGCAGCTACAGCATATTTGAAACCGCCTCGGCGGTCGGCACCGTCGGACTCACCCTCGGCATCACGCCGTCGCTCAGTCTGGTTTCGCATTTGATCTTGATCGTCTTGATGTTCATCGGCAGAGTCGGCGGACTGACGCTGCTGTATGCCGCCATGAACAAAACGGGTGCCGAGGTCTCGCAGTATCCGGTTGAAAAAATCAGTGTAGGTTAACGGAGGAAAACCATGAAATCAATTCTATTAATCGGCGTCAACCGCTTTGGCTCGCTGCTGGCAAACCAGTTCAGCAAGCATGGGCACGAGATTATGGCTATCGACAAGAACGAGGATCGTGTCAATGCGATCCTGCCGGTCGTCACCGATGCGCAAATCGGCGACAGCACCAATGAGGCGTTTCTCCGTTCGTTGGGAGTCAATAATTATGACGTGTGCATCGTCACCATCGGCGGTGATTTTCAAAGCTCGCTCGAAACCACCTCGCTTCTCAAGGAGCTGGGCGGAAAAATGGTCGTGTCGCGTGCCGACCGCGACGTGCAGGCAAAGTTTTTGCTGCGCAACGGCGCGGACGAGGTCATCATTCCCGAAAAGCAGATAGCGCAGTGGGCGGCGATCCGCTACGGCTCCGAGCATGTGCTCGACTATCTCAAGCTCGACGACGACCATGCGATTTATGAGGTGCCGGTGCCCAAGGATTGGATCGGCAAGAGCATCGCAAAAATGGATGTGCGCAAAAAATTCGGTATCAATATTTTGGGCGTCAAAGAAAACGGCAAGATGAATCTCTCCGTCACGCCCGAAACCGTTTTGTCGGGCGACAAATCCATTTTGGTGCTGGGCAAGCAAAGGGCGATCGAGAAGTGCTTCCGTATCTAAATTATTCCAAATAAGAAAATAAGGCTGCGTATCGTTTGGTACGCAGCCTTTTGACGTGTAAGGAGCTGATGATCCCCTGAATTATGTTTCCTTCGGCTTGCCGAGCATGGGCTGCGCCACGTGCACATTAAAGAATGTGATCAGCGGTCCCATAAAGAACGCGGTGATGATGGTGCCGACGCCGACCGAGCCGAAGATCTCGGTGATGCTCTGACCCGAGAACAGCAGCAGCGCCACGCCGATCGCCACGCACACAAAGTCGCAGATGACGCGGCAAAAGGCAAACCGGAGCTTGCTCTGCTTTTGCGACCAGACGAGCGCCACCGCGTCGTAGGTGGAAACGCCCAGATCCGCCGTAAAGTACAGTGCGGACGACAAGCACAAAATCACGATTGCGATCAGCAGGATCACCACGCGCAGCCAGAGAGGTGCGTCGGGCATGAGCCGTTCGCACAAGCCCTGCGAGAATTCCACGATATAGCCGAGCAAAAACAGGTTGATAAAGGTGGCGATCCCGATTTTTTTGCGGTCAAAAATCAGCGCAAACAGCAGCAAAACGACGTTCACGATGATATACAGCGTGCCGAAGCGGATCGGGATCACCGCGTCCAAGCCGCTCATCAGCGACTGAAACGGGTCAATACCGAGTGCGGCAAACTTGAACATGCCCACACTGATGCCGCAGATGACGACGCCGAGCACGCTCATGATGATTCTTTTTACCATTTGATTCATTTTTTCGGCTCCTCTGTGTCGATAATACAGTATTCAAACGCGTTGATCACGGTCGTGCTGCCCTTCTGCATGCGCTGCGGAATGTCGATGCCGTAGTTGCGGTGGATGTGACCGTGCACAAAATAGCGCGGCTTGAACCGCTCAAGCAGTGTGTTAAAGCATTCAAACCCGCGGTGGGGGAGGGTTTCGAGGTCATTCAGACCGCGCGCCGGCGCATGGGTCAGCAGGATGTCAAAGCCCCTGTGCCGTTTGATCGACAGCCACAAACGGCGGACGCGGTGCAGCATTTGCCGTTCGCTGTACATATAGGTGCCGTTGCGGTAGCGGTAGGAGCCGCCCAGACCGAGAATGCGCAGACCGCCGTACTCGATCAGGCAGTCGTCGGCGCAGATACAGCCCTCGGGCTCCCGTCTGTACACCTCGTCATGGTTGCCGTGCACATAAACCAACGGACAACGCGCCATCGTCACCAAAAACTCCAGATACTGCGGACTCAAATCGCCGCAGGAGAGTATCAGGTCAAAGTCAGCCAGTGAACCCGGATGATAGTAATCGTAATAGCGCTGGGAGGGTTCATCGGAAACCGCGAGAATTTTCATATCTACGTCTCCTCGTGTTTGTCTGTTCTCGGCTTGGCTGCGCTCACGCCGACCATATCGACGGTTTTTTTGCCGACAGGGTTCAGCTCGTCATAGCTCGGAATACTGCCGATAACATTTTCTGCCAAATAATCCATGCGGATGATCTGCTCCAGACTCAGCTCATGCTGTCGGGAACCGATCACGTCGCCGTTCTGTGTGACAAACGGCGTCAAAAACGGTTTGCCTGCACCGCTGATCAGGCTGCTGCGGAAAAAGTCCGCATAGCGCCGCGACGACGGCGGCAGCGCAGGCGCGTATTCAATATCCACCACGCCGGCGGACATGCCCCAATAATAATTCAGTGCGCGCGCCGTGTTGACGTATTCGCTTTTGATGGTTTTGTCGAGCACGCCGCGCATCATTTTTTCGTAATAGACGCCCCACTTCCACACCGGCACCGCCAGCAGATCGGTTTTGTCGTGGCTGATATGCGACAGACCGAAGCTCTGCCGCGTATCCTCCGTAAACCGCGCCGTGTCCTGCGACGAGATCAGGTGGATATGCCGGCGGCTGAGCGCCAGCGCAGCCTCACCGGCGCCCTTGACGGACGACCATTCGAGATAGACCTTTGTGCGCGGATTTGCCATCTGCGCGCCGAGCGCAAAGGCGTTGATGCCGGCGATCTGACCGTATATCGGATAGTCGCACACATAGCCCAGCCTGCCGCTCTGCGTCAGCGAACCGGCAAGCACGCCGAGAATAAACTTGACCTCATACATGCGCGTGTAGTAGGTGCGCAGATAGCGGTGCGAGATGTTGAGCGAGCAGTTCATCACCACAATGTCGGGATAGCTGATCGCTGCGCGCAGCGACGCCTGCAGCATGCGCGGCGAGGTGGTAAAGAGTATCTTGTTGCCGTCGGCGACCGCCTTTTCGAGCAGCTCATACTGCTTATGTTCATCCTCCACGATATAGACGGAGGTTGCGGCTTGGTCGCCGAGCACCGTCTGGGCATACTGTCTGCCGCGCTCATGGTCGCTGACCCAGCCCGATTTGTCCGGCGGCACATCATACACAAACGCCGCCTTGAGCTTGGAGGGCTTGGCGATCGGCAAAATCATGGAGAGCACAGACGGCTTTAGCTCCTTTTCCTCCGGCGGTGTGGCTTTGAGCTCAATGGTTTCGTTTTCCTCGATCAGCGCGATGTCCTCCCACATCTTTTTGAGGTTCATGCGGATCTCGGCGTCACCGGCGTTCTGCAGCTCGGGGTAGCCGTAGATCTTGATATAGTTGAGCATGGCGTCGCCGATGGTGATCTTCAGCTTGTCGCCGCCGTTTTCTTTGTATGCCTTTTCAAAAAAGTAATAGGCGCTCGAAAACCGCCGCTGTTCTTCGATCGTCCACCATTCGCCGTAGGACTTGCCCATCATGCGCATCAGCTTTTGGTAGCTGCCGCGCTTGGTGAATTCGATAAAATTGATTTTGCTGTAGCGGTTGAATTCCAAATACTCGTAATAGAGCTGGATCTTTTCGTCGTTTGTCCTCTCGGGCAGAATGCGGATGACCTCCGCTGTCACGCTGTAGGCGCCGCAGAATTTCAGCACGCTGACGCGCTTGTTGCCCTCCTGCACATAGTAGCGGTTGAGGTACTCAAACACCTTGATGGGGTCGCGGATGCCCTCGCTGATATGCGAGCGGTAGAGCGCCTCCCACTTGTCCGCAAATTCCGTGCCCTCGTCGAGCACCGGCATAAAGTTGGCGGCAAAAGCGGACACTCTGCCGCCGGTTTTGGTTCCCACGATAAACCATACCGGGATCTGCACCACGCCGAGATGAATGCCGGTCAGGGCTTTTTCGGGCGGCACGATTTCGTCCAGTACCGGAAGATACGGGTTTTTCTCCTTCGCTGTTCTGGAACGGACTTCCTTTTGTCCGAGCTTTAGGGCTTCCTTGTAATAGATTTCCTGCTGCATATGAAACTCCTATTGCTGATTGTCAAAAAGCTCCCGGTTCAAACAAGGAGCTTTTTTTGCGTGGTGATTGCAGGGAACCTCCAACGATTTTCTGCCGCACATACACACGAAGCTTCACGGCATGATCTTGCCAAAATACCTTGATATACCTCCGTATAACTGCGACGCTTTGACAATATTCTGCCATAAAGCTTCTGCACTTCTGCATGACATCGAATGAGTAGAGGTTCCCGTTTTTTGTTGTTAAACGGTGACCGTGAACGGGATCGTCACGCTCTCGCAGCCGTCCGCACTGAGCGTCAGCCTTGCGCTGCCTGCCTTGCCCGTGCTGCGCACATACAAGCCGCTCATGCCGCCGCGCAAAATCACCGGATCCTCGCCAATCACTTCGATTGCGCCCTCTGCCTGCACCCTGACAGCGCCGAAGAAGTAGGGCATGGGGTTGCCGTTTTGGTCGGTCATCTGTATGCGGACAGCCGCCGTGTCATAGGTGGCGTCCTCGGTCAGATCGGTGTGATCGACCTGCACCGTCAGCACGCGCTGTTCAAACGGAGAGACACGCAGCTCCTTGACGAGCTTGCCGTCCCTGTACGCCTCAAAGCGGAACACAATGCTCTTGTCGCCCCAGTTGCCGATGTATTTTCCGTACAGGCGATAGGCGTCGTCGCCGTCCATGCCGTACTTTTCAGTCAGATAAGCCGACTTTTGCAGGGACTCGGGCGAGAGGTTGCCCATGCCGAAGCGCGAGCTTTCGTTCAAAATATCCTTGATATACGCCGCCTGCTCGGGTGCAAAGTCCTCGTTCTCTTCGATTTGCGAGCCGATGTAGTCGGTGATCTCGATCGGCGGACAGGCAAGATGCGGAAAATCGGGGTTTTCTCGTTTGTATTCGTGAATAAAGCTGTCGTTTTTGTAGAAGCGCACGCTGTCGGCGTTGGTGAGGATATACACTCTGCCGCGGTTGGTGGCAGGGTGGTCGCCGATGTCCATTGACGAGCTGAGCACGAGCACCGGCTCCTCGCACTGCTGCACGGCATACAGCTGCGCGGCTAATTTTTTGTTGCGGAAAATATCGCAGACGCCGTGATAGCAAATGCGGTCGCCGGAGCCGAACTCCTTGTGGGTGTTGTAGTCAAACATGCACCAGCCGAAGGAACCGGCAATATCCTCCTGCGAGGCAACTGCGTCCAGCACACGCGCATGGCGCAGCATATGCTCCAAGCGGTGTTCTTCGTCGTCAAAGGCTTTGGTCGAATACATGTGACCGCCGTATTCCGAGATCAAAAACGGCTTTTCGGGGTCGGAGGTGACCGCCGCTTTCGGCTCACAGCCGGTCTGCACGCCGTCGTGTACAAAGTCGTTATAGGTGTAGACGTCCTCCAACAGCTCGCTGTTCTTGTGACAGCGCACGCCGCCGGTCGGTCTGGTGGGATCGAGTTCATGTGCCGCCGCGTTGGTGCGCACATAAAAATCGTGGTCGTCTTGGCTCTCGTTGATGCGGACGCCCCAGAGGATGACGGACGGGTGGTTGCGGTATTCGCGCACCATCTCCCTGACGGTCTGCACCGCCACATCCTTCCACGGGTCGTCGCCGAGGTTCTGCCAGCCGGGGATCTCGGTAAAGACCGGCATGCCCAGCTCGTCACAGCGCTCCATAAAGTGGTGCGACTGCGGATAGTGCGAGGTTCGCACCGCGTTGCAGCCGAGCTCATATTTCAAAATTTCCGCGTCGAGACGCTGCATGGAGCGCGGCATGGCGTAGCCCGTGTAGGGATAGCTCTGGTGGCGGTTGAGTCCGCGCAGCTTGAATTTTCTGCCGTTGAGATAAAAGCCGTCCTTTTTGAATTCCGCCTTGCGGAAGCCGATGGTGCAGCGCTGTTCGTCCACGACCGTGCCGTTTTGTATCAGCTCGGCGCGCAGCTCGTACAGGGCAGGGCAGAGCGCGTCCCAAAGGCGGACGTTTTTGACCGCAACAGAAACGTTCTTCGCCGCGGCAAAGGTGCTCTCGCCGACAACGGCGCCGCTGTCTCTCTCGGTGACGGTCAGACGCACGGTGTCCGCGTCGCCGATGATCGTCAGCTCACAGTCAACGGTGCTGTCAAAGCGCGTGTCGGGAGAGAGCGCCAAGGCGTCCGGCACGACCGGCTTGGCAAAAATATCGTCGATATAGCTGCTCTCGCGCAGCTCGAGCGCGACCTCGCGGTACAGTCCGCCGTAGGTCATGTAGTCGATCACCTTGCCGAACGGCGGAAAATTCAGCGTTTCACGCGTGTCCAGCTCCACCGCAAGGAGCGGCGTCGGATTGTCGGTGACAAGCTCCGCTTCAAAGGCGGTGTAGCCGCTCTTGTGCTCGCAAAGGAGCTTGCCGTCCAAATAGACCTTGGCATAGTGCGCCGCGGCGCCGAAGCGGACAAAGGCTTTTTTGTCGCCGCGATCGCGCAGATCGAGCCGCTTGCGGTAGCCGCAGACCATCTGGTAAATGCTCTCGTCAAAATAGTCATAGGGGATCAGCTTGCAGGTGTGCGGCAGGCGCACGGTCTCGCCGGCGCCTTCGCCGTTGAGAAAGCCGCTGTCACAGGCGCTCACAAACTCCCAGTCATTGTTCAGATGTATTGTTTCGCGCATAAAACACCTCAAACGATGGTTTGAATAAACCGCTCAAACGCCGCCTTGCCGACCTCGTCGCGCTTGAATACGCCTGCGTCGCAGAGCACCTGCGCGAACACCGTTCCCACCTCGGCGTGAATGATGTCCATCGCGTTCTCCTCACAGAACTCGGGGTGGTTCTCAAGCAGTTCCTGTGCCCATGCGGCATGCGATGCGGTCTGCGGATCGTCGGTGAGCGAAGCGCCGCTGAGAAGCGCCTTTTTGACCGCCTCCAGCTCTACCGCCAAGCGTGCCGGCAGCACGGCAAGACCCATCACTTCGATCAAACCGATGTTTTCTTTTTTGATATGATGCAGCGAGGGATTCGGATGGAACACGCCCAGGGGTCTGTCCTCGCTCGTAATATTATTGCGGAGCACCAGATCGCACTCAAACGCGCCGTCGCGCATACGTGCGATCGGGGTGATCGTGCTGTGCGGTGTGCCGTCCGTCTCGGCAAAGATGCCTGCCGCCGCGTCGGTGTAGCCGCGCCAGTTTTTGAGCACGTGCGCACAGGCGGCGGTCAGCTCGCTGCGGTTGGTGCTGCTCAGGCGAATGACCGACATCGGCCATTTGACAATGCCTGCCCTGACGTCGGGATAGCCGGAGAGCGCAAAGCTCTTTTCGACCGGTGCGGTCTCCATGGCAAAGGTGTAGTGACCGCCCTGAAAATGCTCATGGCTGAGGATGGAGCCGCCGACGATCGGCAGATCGGCGTTGGAGCCGACAAAATAGTGGGGAAACTGCGCCACAAAGTCAAAGAGCTTGTCAAATACCGCCGCGTCGATCACCATGGGGATATGGTTGTGATTGAACACGATGCAGTGCTCGTTGTAGTAGCCGTAGGGCGAATACTGCAAATACCACGGCTCGCCGTGGATCGTGATCGGGATCGGGCGCAGGTTCTGCCTTGCCGGATGGTTTTGGTTGCCGGCAAAGCCCATGTTCTCGGCACAGAGCTGGCACTTGGGATAAGCGGTCGAAACGCTTGCTCTCGCCTTGGCGATGTCGCGCGGGTCCTTTTCGGGCTTGGAGCGGTTGATGGTAATATCGAGCACGCCGAATGCGGAGTCGCTCTTCCACTTCATATCCTTGGCGATGCGTCCGGCGCGCACATAGTTGGTCTTTTGGCTTATATCAAAATACCACTCGGTCGCCGCCTCGGGAGACTTCTCATAGGCAGCGTGAAAGTCGCGGATGATCTCGCGCGGCAGCGGCGTCACAATGCCCATCAGCAGGGTGTCAAACAGGTCGCGGTTGTTGGTGGTGTCCTCGATCACGCCGTTTTGGCAGGCGTAGTCAACCAGCGGCGCGAGCAGCTCGTCCACCGAGGCGTCGGTGGCAGGCGCTTTTTCGTCCTGCCAGTCATACACATGCAGCGCGTTCATGAGCTGATTGCGGATGACCAGCTCGTCGTCCTTGGTCATCAGCCCGTTTTGGATGGAATAATCGATCAATTGCTGGATTGCGGAATAAATCATGGTATCTCCCTAAGTCATCAGACTTTAATTTCAACACCGCCGACGGGACGGATACGCAGCACATAGCAGCTGCCTGCACCGAACAGCGCGTTCATTTTCCGTACATATTCTTCTGTTTTGAACACAGGCACAAACGCCTGGATCGTTCCGGCAAAGCCGCCGCCGTGCACGCGCACCGCCGCATTGTCGCCCAAAATCAGATGGCTCATCATAATGGCAAGCGAAATGCCCTGCTCGGTGGGCTTGGAGTTGGCGTAGTGGTTTTGCAAGAGGTTGGCGGAGGAAGCCGCCGACTGACGGTAGATGTCAAAAAAGCGGTCGATATCGCCGTTGTCCAGCGCCTGTGCCTCGTCGATAGCGCGGCGGTTCTCCTTAAAATAGTGCACCGCTCTCATAATGGCGCGGTCGGAGCACTTGCCGTGCAGGGAGGGGATAGAGCGCAGGAACAAAAACTCGTCCACCTCGCGCAGATAATCCTTGCCGAACTCGCGCGCAACGGAACGCATCTCCGACGGCACCGCCACATAGTCCTCTGTCAAATCGGAGTGGCTGCCCTTGGTGTCGGTAATGCAGAGGTTGTAGCCTGCCTGCTCAAAGTCAAAGCGGTACTTCTCCACATACGGTTTTTCGGTGTCCAAAAAGTCGATAAAGACAAAGCCGCCGTAGGAGCAGACCGTCTGGTCGAGCAGACCGCTGCCCTTGCCGAAGTAGACGTTCTCGGCGTACTGACCGATTTTGGCGATCTCGGCTTCGTTCGCCTTGCAGTCGTTGTATTTGATGTTGATAATGCTGCCCACGAGCGTCTCAAACGCGGCGGAGGAGGAGAGTCCGCTGCCGCTGAGCACGTCGGAGGTCGAGAACGCGTCAAAGCCGCCGACCTTGACGCCCATCTCGGCAAAGCGCGCGACGATGCCGCGGATCATCGAGGCGGATCTT
>ONGI01000005.1:11994-38676 GCA_900317315.1 uncultured Eubacteriales bacterium | reverse complement strand
AAGCAACAAGGTGCGGCAGATTGCCGGCAAGGTCGATTTGATTCAGTCGGTCGATTCGCTCAAGCTCGCGCAGGAGATCAGCGCTCAGTCCGTCAAGCGCGGCCTCACCACCGACATTTTGGTCGAGGTGAACATCGGCAGAGAAGAAAACAAATCGGGTGTTTTCGAAGAAAATCTGGAGGAGCTGCTCTGCCAAATCGCGCCTTTGGAGGGCATTTCAGTCAAAGGATTGATGACAATTCCGCCGATTTGCGATAATAAACACAAAATTTCAAAATATTTTTATAATATGCACAAGTTATTTATTGACATTTCGGCAAAAAAATTAGATAATGTAAGTATGAGTATATTATCGATGGGTATGTCTTCCGATTATTACGAAGCAATACTGGAAGGCGCCACAATGGTAAGAATAGGCTCCGCGCTGTTCGGCGCGAGAAACTATACATAAATAGGAGGAAAAACCAATGGCAGGAATAGTTGATAAGTTCAAACGTATGTGGGACGCTCCCGACGACGAATACGAGTATGACGAATACGGCTATGCTGACGAGGACGAGGAGGAAGAATACGAACAGGCTCCCGTCTACAGAGAGCGCGAGCGAGAGCGTGAACCCGAACGTGAGCGCGTGCGTCAGACGACCGATTATTCTTCAGCCAGAAACAAGGTCGTCAATATCAACGCGACCACCAATCTTCAGGTGGGCATCTACAAGCCCGAGCGCTTCGGCGAGGAAACACGCACCATCGCCGAGGATCTGATGAAGACCCACACGGTTGTGCTCAACCTTGAGGACACCAACAAGGATATGGCGAGAAGGATCCTCGACTTCCTCAGCGGCGTCGCCTATGCCAACCACGGCAAGATCAAAAGAGTCGCCACCAACACCTACATCATCATCCCCAGCAACGTTGACCTGACCGGCGACGACCTGCTGGACGAGCTCGAAAACAGTGGCGTCTATTTCTGATAATGATAAACTCTTTCTCTCCAAGCTCGACGACGGCGTCAGCTTGTGCGAAAAGCGCCGCAGAGCCTACTTCTTCTCCTTTTTTACCGAGAGGGAGCAGCTGCTCGCCGCGCGGCACCTGCAGCATGCAGGCTTTCAAAGCTACGCCTTTGACGGCGGTCACCCCGACGCGGAGAGAAAGGTGCTGGGACTGTTCTTTGACGAGCCGGAGCCGTTTCCGGTATCCGCGCTGTCGCTGCAGTTCCGCAAGAGCGACAAGCTCACCCACCGCGATTTTCTCGGTGCGCTGATGTCGCTCGGTATCGAACGCGAAACAGTGGGCGATATTTTGGTGGAGGACGGCAGGTGCGTGCTGTTTGTCAAGGAAGAGATCCGCGACTACATCACCTCTCAGCTGTTCAAGGTGGGCAATGTGGGCGTCAGGATCACCGAAGCCGACACGTCGTCGCTTCCAAAGGGACGCGGCTTTGACGAAAAGGACTACACGGTTTCTTCGCTGCGGCTCGACGCGGTCGTTGCCGCCGTCAGCGGACTCTCGCGCGAAAAGACAAAAACACTGATCCTCTCCGGCAGCGTCACGCGCAACTATGAGGTGTGCCAGAACATCAGCCGGCAGGTGGAGGAGAGCGACGTCATCACCATAAGGGGAAAAGGCAAATATGTTGTTAACGGTGTTTTGGGTGAAACAAAAAAACACCGTATCAGAATATCCATTATTCACTATAGATAAGGAGTGCAGACCATGCTTACGATTGATGAAATCAAAAACATCAGCTTTAGAAAGGCGACCCTCAGCGGCGGCTACAGAGCGGAGGACGTTGACGCGTTTATCGACGAAGTCATCGCCACTCTTGAACAGCAGAACAAGGAAAAGAACAGCCTTGCCAACAAGATCGACCGCCTTGCCAGCCGTTTGGAGGAGTACAAGGAGAACGAGGAAACCGTCAGAAATGCGCTGATCACCTCACAGAGACTGTCCGATTCCTGCATGAAGGAGGCAAACGAAAAGGCTGCCAAGATCGTTGCAGAGGCAGAGGCAAAGGCTTCCATGATGCTCACCGAGGCAAAGGCGAAGTCCACCGTCATGCTCAACGAGGCGGAGCAAAAGACCGCAAAGGAAAAGGAGACCTATCTCCTGCTTCATTCCGATGCCGTTGACCTGCGCAATGAGCTGATCGAGCTGTACAGCCAGCACATTCAGGCCATCGACGATTTACCGACCGCTTCCGACGTGCAGAAGAGCCGCGAGATGCTCGAGACCAAATATCCCAGCGGCATTCCGGCTCCCGAAGTGACCTTTGAGCCCGTGACAGCTGCGCCTGCACCTGCCCCTGCTCCCGAGCCCGAGCCTGCTCCCGCTCCGGTACCCGAGCCTGCACCTGCACCCGCTCCGGCTCCCGAGCCCGCACCTGCTCCCGCTCCGGCACCCGAGCCTGCACCTGCACCCGAAGCGCCTGCGGAGGAAGCAGCCCCCGTTACCCGTGTGGTCCTCAAAAGACCCAACAAGTTCAAGCACCTCAAGTTCGGCGACAACTACGACGTTTCCGACGATTAATACGTTCATTTATATTCTACCTTCAAAAGAAAGCAGCGCTCCTGCTTTCTTTTGAAGTGTTTATGCTTAGTAAAAGTAATTTTATTGGAGAGAACTGGAAATATGTGTAAAGATTGCAAGGATTATAACGCGACCCTGAATCTTCCCAAAACCGATTTTCCGATGCGCGCCGGTCTGCCCAAGAGCGAGCCGGTCACGCTGCGTCAGTGGGAGGATGAAAAGGTTTATGAAAAACTGATGGAGCAAAACGAGGGCAAGCCCCTCTTTGTGCTGCACGACGGACCGCCCTATGCCAACGGTGATATCCACCTCGGTCATGCGCTCAACAAGATACTCAAGGATTTTATCGTGCGCTACAAGAATATGGCAGGCTTCAAGTCTCCGTTTGTTCCCGGCTGGGACACCCACGGACTGCCTACCGAGCTCAAGGCACGTCAAAAGGCAGGCATCGGCAGCTCCGCCGACATTTCTGTTGTCGAGCTGCGCAAGCTCTGCGAGGAGTTCGTCACCGGCTACATCAACGACCAGCGCGAGCAGTTCAAGCGTCTCGGCTGCATCGGCGAGTGGGATAATCCTTATATCACCCTCAAGCACGAGTTTGAAGCGGAGCAGATCAAGGTCTTTGCCGAAATGGCGGACAAGGGCTATATCTACCGCGGCTTGAAGCCCGTGTTCTGGTGCCCTGAATGCAAAACCGCACTGGCTGAGGCTGAAATCGAATACGCAGAGGATCCCTGTCATTCCATCTATGTCAAATTCAACGTGACCGACGACCTCGGCAAGTTTGCCGCTATGGGCATCGACCCGTCCAAGGTTTACTTCGTCATTTGGACCACCACCACATGGACGCTTCCTGCCAACGTGGCGATCTGCGTGGGTCCGCGTTATGAATATTCCGTTATCAAGAGCGGAGAAGAATATTACGTCATGGCGACCGACCTCTACCGCACCGCGATGGAGGAGGCAGGCATCACCGATTATGAGGTAGTGGCGATCATCAAGGGCAGCGAGCTGGAGTATATGAAGACGCAGCACCCGTTCCTCGACCGCGAGTCCCTGCTGATCGTCGGCGACCATGTCACGCTCGAAAGCGGTACCGGCTGCGTTCACACCGCGCCCGGACACGGTGTTGACGACTACAATGTCTGCCGCAACTATCCCGAGATCCCCGTTATCTGTCCTGTCAACGGCGACGGCGTGATGACCGAGGAGGCAGGCGAGTTTGCCGGTCTGACCACGGAAGAAGCCAACAAAAAAATTGCGATCAAGCTCGACGCCACCGGCGCGCTGTTCGCGTTAAAGAAGATCATCCACCAATATCCGCATTGCTGGAGATGCAAATCCCCGATCCTGTTCCGCGCGACCGATCAGTGGTTCTGCTCGGTTGACGACTTTAAGGAGCAGGCGGTCGATGCGATCAATACCGTAGAATGGATCCCTGCCTGGGGCAAGGACAGGATCACCTCCATGGTGCGCGACAGAAAAGACTGGTGCATTTCGCGTCAGCGCAAATGGGGCGTGCCGATCCCGATCTTCTACTGCAAGGACTGCGGCGAGCCCTATATCAACAAGGAAGCCATGCTCCATGTGGCGGAGGTATTCGGCGAAGAAGGCTCCAACGCTTGGTTTGACCGCGACGCGGCAGACCTGCTGCCCGAGGGTACCAAGTGCCCCAAGTGCGGCGGCGCCTCCTTTGACAAAGAAAAGGACATCATGGACGTTTGGTTCGACAGCGGTTCCTCACACACCGCCGTCTGCAAGCGCCGCGATTATCTCGGCTTCCCGGCTGATCTGTATTTGGAGGGCAACGACCAGTACAGAGGCTGGTTCCAGTCCTCTCTGCTGACCTCGGTCGCCACCTTCGGCACCGCTCCCTACAGAACTGTGCTGACCCACGGCATGATTCTCGACATGGAAAGACGCAAGATGAGCAAGTCGCTGGGCAACGGCATCAGTCCGCAGGAGGTCATCAAGCAGTACGGCGCCGACGTGCTCCGTCTGTGGGTTGCGTCCTGTGACTACCAGTCCGACGTCAACATCTCCTTTGACATCCTCAAGCAGACCTCCGAGTCCTACCGCAAGATCAGAAACACGGCGCGTTATATCCTCGGCAACCTCTCCGACTTCGATCCCGACACCGACATGGTGCCGCTCGACGAGCTGCTGCCGATCGACAAGTGGGCGATCGCCACGCTGAACGACCTGATCGAAAAGGCGGTACAGTCCTACAATAACTACGAATTCCACATCGTCTATCACAGCATTCACAACTTCTGCGTTGTCGATATGTCCAACTTCTATCTCGACGTTCTCAAGGACAGACTCTATACCGAGAAGAAGAACGGCAAGTCCAGAAAGGCGGCACAGACCGCGATCTATCTGATCCTCAACGCCATGACGAGAATGCTCGCGCCGATCTTGGCGTACACCTCCGACGAGATCTGGAAGTATATGCCGCACGCAGCGAGCGACAAGGCGGATCATGTCATCTATAACGACATGCCCCAAAAGCTCGATTTGACCATCGACGACGGCTTTATGGCGTTCTGGGACGAGATCCACGCGCTCAGGGACGACGTGAAAAAGGCGATCGAGCCGTTGGTGAAGGCAAAGACCGTCAAGGGCTCGCTCGAAACCAAGGTGACGCTTGCCGCCGGCGGAGAGAAGCTTGCCTTCCTGCAAAAGGCACAGGATGAGCTTGCCGCGGCGTTCATCGTCAGCGAGGTCACCGTTACCGATAACAGCGGAGAGCTTGCCATCACGGTCGAAAAAGCGGAGGGCGAAAAGTGCGAGCGCTGCTGGACGATCAGCAAAACGGTCGGACAGAACAGCGAGCACCCCACACTTTGCGCACGCTGCTGTGAAATTTTGAAATAAATTAACATGTTAGTACATAAATCGGTGTGATTGTTATTGCACCGATTTTTGTTAAAGGAGGATCCTATGCCTGTTATCGCGCTGCTGATCGGCGCTGTGTTGGCGGCTGCCGACCAGCTGTTCAAAATGCTCATCGTCAACAATTTTACGCTGGGCGAGACCCGTCCGCTGATCCCCAATATCCTCAACCTCACCTACATCCGCAACGAGGGTGTGGCGTTCGGCATGTTTTCGGGCATGTCGTGGCTGTTTATCGTGCTGACGGTCCTGCTGCTGAGCTTTATCATCTTCTATATGTTCAGAAAACGTCCCGACAGCAAGTTGTTTTACTTTTCCGTCGCGCTGGTCATCGGCGGCGGCTTGGGCAACCTGATCGACCGTTTCGCTTACGGATACGTCGTCGATTATCTCAGCCTGACCTTCTTCTATCCGGTCTGCAATTTTGCCGACTACTGCATCACGGTCGGCGTCGTGCTGCTGGCGATCTATCTGCTCTTTTTCGCGGATAAAAAGAAAAAGGAAAAACAGCATGACGGCGCATAAGCTCACCTGCGAAAGCACCGGCGTGCGTCTCGACAAATTCCTCGCCGATGCGGGCTTGGAGCTGTCGCGCAGCATGGCGGTCACGCTGATAGAAAACGGCAATGTGACCGTCAACGGCAAGCCGTGCAGCAAAAAGCAAAAGCTCAGCGCCGGCGATACGGTGGACGTCACCGTGCCGGACGCGGAGCCGTATGAGGCAAAGGCGGAGCAGATCCCGCTCGATATCATCTATGAGGACGCCGACCTGCTGGTCGTCAACAAGCCAAAGGGGATGGTGGTGCATCCGGCGGCAGGCAACTACGAGGGCACCCTTGTCAACGCCCTGCTGTGGCACTGCGGCGACAGCCTGTCCGGTATCAACGGCGTGCTGCGTCCGGGCATCGTCCACCGGATCGACAAGGACACCAGCGGTCTGCTGATCGTCGCCAAAAACGACCGCACCCACAAGGGACTCGCGGAGCAGATCAAGGCCCATTCGTTCACGCGCGAATATGAGGCGGTCGTGTTCGGTTCTCTTCGGGACGACGAGGGCACCGTGGATGCGCCGATCGGCAGGCATCCCGTCGATCGCAAAAAGATGTGCGTCACACAAAAGAACAGCAAAAACGCCGTCACGCACTACCGCGTCCTCAGCCGCTACAAGGGCTATACACATATCCGGTGCGTGCTCGAGACCGGCAGGACCCACCAGATCCGCGTACATATGGCATATCTGGGTCATCCGGTCGCAGGCGACCCTGTCTACGGCGTCAAAAATGAGCGCGTTCCCTTTTCGGGACAGTGCCTGCACGCGAAAAAAATCGGCTTTGTCCATCCCGTCATGGGAGCGTATATGGAATTTGACTCCGAATTGCCGCCGTATTTTCAGGCGTTTTTGCACAAATTGCAAAATATAAGCAAATAATTTACGCTTTTTAAAAAAAAGACTTGCATTATAAATCCGTTTATGATAAAATAATTAGGTGTTTGAGACCGTCGTTACTCGCGACGCGATTCACAAAACGGCGCAAGCCGTCATTATGAAGCTGATAGTCCGCTGCCAAAGGGCATGAATATCGGGAAAACAGGAGGATAAAAATGGACGCATTAAAAACAATTGCTGCCGGCTCGGTCAAAGAGACCACTCCCGAGTTTGGCATCGGCGATACCGTCAAGGTATCCGTCAACATTCGAGAAGGCGAGAGAGAAAGAATTCAGATGTTCGAGGGCACTGTCATCGCAAAGAGAGGCAGTGGCGTAGCCGAGACCTTCACCGTCAGACGTGTTGCTTACGGTGTCGGCGTCGAGAGAGTATTTCCGCTGCATTCCCCCAACGTAAAGGACATCAAGGTTGTTCGTTACGGTAAGGTTCGCAGAAGCAAGCTCTACTATCTGCGTGACAGAGTCGGTAAGGCTGCCAAGGTTAAGGAACAGATTCGTAAGTAATTCTCGAATAGTCTGAAAGGGAACTGCTTAGGTTCCCTTTTTTACTATCACAAATCGCAGTGAGTAGGCAGGTGACTGTATGAGCAAAGAACAACCGAATTTCAACGCGGATGAACTGGAAAAGGACTTTTCCGATATAGACCTTGCTTTAGATGTCGATGTGGAGCTGTTTGGGGAGTCTGTGACCAAGACGCCTTTGGACAGGAAGCCGACGGCAGAGGAGCGCGTTGACCGGCAGCCGGAAACGGACGCGCAGGACAAGGAGGAATTCCAAAAGGAATTCAAGGCGATTTTTGAGGATGAGCCAAAGGAGGAGTCTCCCCAAAAAAAGCAGCCGTTCCTTGTGGCAGGCGAGGACAGCTTTATAGCCGGCTTCTATGACTGGATCCGCTGCGTGCTGCTCGCGGTATCGGTGGTCGTGTTCTGCCTGACCTTTGTGTTCCGCTTGGTCGAGGTAGACGGCAAGTCCATGATGGACACGCTCGAAAACGCCGACAAGGTCGTTGTCACCGACATGTTCTACAAGCCGCATAATAATGATATTATCGTGATCGCGCACGCGACCAACTATTCCCATCCCATCATCAAGCGCGTGATCGCGATCGGCGGTCAGACCGTCAAGCTCGACTACGAAAAGGATAAGATCTTCGTGGACGGCGCCGAGCTGACCGAGGATTACATCAAGGGAACCACGTTCTCCAACAACGGCAACAAGGACAGCAAATACCTTGAGCCTGACGAGAGCGGCAACTTTGTGATCCCCGAGGGAAAGCTGTTTGTGCTGGGCGACAACCGCGCGGTTTCGCTCGACAGCCGCAGCCCCGAGATCGGCTTGATCGACGTCAAGGACGTCATCGGCAAGGCGCAGTTTGTTGTCTTTCCGTTCAACCGTTTCGGCAACGTTTACGACAAATAAACCCGTAAATGCTTGCATGTCAATTTATATCAAAAGGCTTATTTCTGTCATCCATGGAAATAAGCCTTGTTTTTTAAGAGGAGGAAAAGATGAGCGAAATGCAGACGATCCAGTGGTTTCCGGGTCACATGACAAAAACAAAGCGCCAGATCCGGGCAAGCCTCAAGCTGGTGGACGCGGTCGCGGAGATCATCGACGCGCGTATTCCCGTCAGCAGCCGCAATCCCGATTTGAATCAGCTGATCCAAAACAAGCCGCGTGTGATCTTGATGAACAAGTGCGACATGGCAAACCGCACCGCCACCAAGCTGTGGATAGATCATTACGCTGCGCAGGGCGTCACCGCGTTGGCAGTGGACTGCAAGAGCGGCAGAAATCTCAATCAATTCCCGGCGGCGGTCAACACCGTCATGCAGGAGAAGATCGCACGCATGAAGGCGAAGGGCATGAAGAATCCCACCATTCGCGTGATGATCGTCGGCATTCCCAACGTCGGCAAGTCGTCCTTCATCAACCGCATTGCCAAGCAGAACCGTGCCAAGGTCGAGGACAGACCGGGCGTCACGCGCGGCAACCAGTGGTTCACCATCAGCAAAAATCTCGAAATGCTCGACACGCCCGGCGTGCTTTGGCCGCGCTTTGACGACAAGATCGTCGGTGAGCACCTTGCCTTTACCGGTGCGGTCAAGGATCAGGTGGTGGACGTCGAGCTGTTGGCGGTGCGCCTGCTCGAATTTTTAAAAAGCCTCAAGCCGGCGGAGTTCATCACCCGTTTCAAGCTGGAGGACATGGATCTGGACAACACAGATCCCTATGAGCTGCTGCAAATCATCGGCAAAAAGCGCGGCATGTTGATCTCCGGAGGCGAAATCGACACCGAACGTGCGGCGATCATGCTGTTGGATGAATTCCGCGCCGCCAAGCTGGGAAGAATAACCGTGGAAATGCCGGGTGGGGAAAGAAAATGAATTGGCTGGAATATGAAAACGAAGCCTACGCAAAGGGCTATACACAGATTTGCGGCGTGGACGAGGCAGGCAGAGGACCGCTTGCCGGACCGGTCTGCGCAGCGGCGGTCATTCTGCCAAAGGGCAAGCTGATCGAGGGCGTCAACGATTCCAAAAAGCTCACCGAAAAAAAGCGCGAGGCGCTCTTTGAGGTCATAAAAGCCGAGGCGGTGTCATATGCTATAGCGTTTGCCACCGTGGAAGAGATCGAGGAACTGAACATCCTCAACGCGACCATGCTCGCCATGAAACGCGCGGTGGAGAGCCTGCCCCAACAGGCGGATTACGCCATGATCGACGGCAACCGTCTGCCCGACTTGATGATCGACTGCGAAACGATCGTCAAGGGCGATGCCAAGTCACATTCCATCGCCTGCGCTTCGATATTGGCAAAGGTGTCGAGGGACAGGCTCTTGTACGAATATGCGAAGGAGTATCCGCAATATCACTTTGACAAGCACAAGGGCTACGGCACCAAGCTGCATGTGGAGGCGCTGCGCACATACGGTCCCTGTCCGGTCCATCGCATGAGCTTTTTGAAGAAGATACTCAAATGAGCCTGTTTTCCAAGAAGCAGACCGGTGACAGAGGCGAGAACTACTGCGCCAAATACCTCAAAAAGCAGGGCTACAGGATCCTTTGCCGCAACTACCGCAAGCCCTGCGGAGAGATCGACATCATCGCCGAAAAAAACGGCACGCTCTGCTTTGTCGAGGTCAAAACGCGCCATAACGGCTCGCTCACCCGACCCTATGAGGCGGTGGATCTCCGCAAGCAGCAGCGACTGATCCGTGCAGCGCAGCTTTATCTCGCCGAAACGGGCGCGGAGTGCTACTGCCGTTTTGACGTCTGCGAGGTCATCACCGACAAAAACACCCTTGCACTGCTGCACATACATTATATAGAAAACGCTTTTGAATCGAGGTCATAGCATGCGCGTAGTCGATTTGCACTGCGATACATTATACAAGCACGTCACCGGGCGTCTGCCGCTCGACGACAGCCGCCATGAGGTGCAGCTCTGTCGTGAGCCGGATGCGCACAAGCTCCAGTGCTACGCCATCTGGCTGCCCGACAGCTACACGGGCGAACAGGCGGAGCAGACGGTGCAGCTTGCGGCACAGCGGCTGCAAGCGGAGTGTGAACGCCTGCACATCTGTCTGCTGAAGCCTGGAGAGCCGGTGCGCGCGGCATTTGAACATCATCAAAACACCGCTTATCTGACGATCGAAAACGGCTTGGCTCTTGATCATAAAATAGAAAACGTCGCGCGGTTTGCCGCTCTCGGCGTGCGCATGATGACCCTGACATGGAACGCGCAAAATCCTATCGGCGACGGCGCCGACGTCACCGACGCCAAGGGCTTGACCGCCTTCGGCAAAGAGGTGACAGGGGAGATGGAGCGGCACGGCATGATCGTCGATATTTCCCACGCGAGCCAAAGGCTGTTTTTTGACGTCGCGGAGCATACACGGATGCCCCTTGTCGCCTCCCATTCCAATGCCTTTGCCGTTACGCCGCACCGGCGCAACCTGACCGACGAACAGATCCGCATCATCAGGGAGCGAGGCGGCTTGATCGGACTCAATTTTCACAATGCATTTTTGAACGCGCAGCCGCAGCAGGCGTGCATCGAGGATATCCTGCGCCACACAGAGCATTTTCTCTCGCTGGGCTGCGAGGATTGCCTGTGCTTTGGCAGTGATTTTGACGGCGGTTGCCTGCCGTCCGATATAAAAAACAGCCTTGTTTATGACAGGATCGCGGAAATTATGCTGCACCATCACTATGATGATGGGGTCATCCGCAAGATTTTTTACGATAATGCGCTGAATTTTTTTGAAAACTTTGACAATCCGAGAATAATGGTGTAGAATAAAAAGGATGTTTATAAATCGAAAGGAAGATTTGTATGAACTATAACAGCACGCAAAATGCTGCGGAGGTCGTTTCCGCGGCACAGGCAATTGCACAGGGCATTTCCAAGGACGGCGGTCTGTTTGTACCGCAGTCTTTTCCGCAGTATGACGAGGCGACGCTCAGAGCGCTTTTGAAGGAGGACTACAAGGGCAGAGCCAAAAAGGTTTTCTCCGACTTTCTGACGGACTTCACAGCGGAGGAGATCGATGAGTGCGTGGAGCAAGCCTACACAGCGGCAAAGTTCGGCGGCGCCAACCCTGCTCCCATGGCTTACACCAAGCTCGGCGGCAAGGCGCTCAATGTGTTGGAGCTGTGGCACGGTCCCACCTGCGCCTTCAAGGATATGGCGCTTCAGATCCTGCCGCACCTGCTCACCAAGTCGCTCAAAAAGACCTGCGACGGCAAGGATGCTGTTATTCTCGTGGCGACCTCGGGCGACACCGGCAAGGCGGCGCTGGAGGGCTTCAAAGATGTGGAGCATACAAAGATCATCGTATTTTATCCCGTTGACGGCGTAAGCCCCATGCAAAAGCACCAGATGAACACCCAGGAGGGCAAAAACGTCACGGTCTGCGCCATCAAGGGCAACTTTGACGACGCACAGACGGGCGTGAAGAAGATCTTCACCACGCCCGCCATCTCCGAACAGCTCGCACAGAATAATATGCTGTTCTCGTCCGCAAATTCCATCAACTGGGGCAGACTCCTGCCGCAGATCGTTTACTATATTTCCGCCTATTGCGATATGGTCAACGACGGCAAGCTCGCCTTCGGCGACAAGATGAACGTCGTTGTGCCCACCGGCAACTTCGGCAACATCCTCGCGTCCTACTACGCCGCGCAGATGGGTCTGCCCATCAACAAGTTTATCTGCGCTTCCAACGCGAACAACGTGCTCACCGACTTCATCAACACCGGTGTTTATGACAAAAACAGACAGTTCTTCACCACCACCTCTCCGTCCATGGACATCCTCGTGTCCAGCAATCTGGAGCGCCTGCTCTACAAGCTCTGCGGCAACGACGACGCCGTGACGCGCGAGTGGATGACCGCGCTCAAAACCGGCGGAAAGTATGAGGTGACGGACGCCGTCAAGGAGGAGATCACCGACAAATTCTTCGGCGGCTTCTGCGACGACGCGCAGACAAAGGACACCATCAGCCGGCTCTTCAAGGAGGACGGCTACCTCTGCGACACCCACACCGCCGTGGCGGTCAACGTCTATGAGCAGTACGTTGAGGCGACCGGCGACACAACGCCTGCGGTGATCGTTTCCACCGCAAGCCCCTACAAGTTCTCCAAGGCGGTTTTGCAGGCAGTTGCGCCCGACGCGGCACTGCCCGAGACCGAGTTCGATATGGTCGATATGCTCAACCAAGTGAGCGGAATGCCGGTTCCGGCACCGCTTGCCGGTCTGCGTGACAAGCAGGCGCGCTTCTCCGATGTGACGGAGGCGGACGCTATGCCGCAGTATGTGCTGTCGGCGCTCGGCATTGACTGATGTCGCTCTTTGCGATCGCTGACCTGCACCTGTCGCTCGGCGAGGATAAGCCGATGGACGTTTTTTCCGGCTGGAACGACTATGTGCAGCGGTTGGAGGAGAATTGGCGCAGGCTGGTGACGGAGGATGACACCGTGGTGATCGCCGGCGACATCTCCTGGGCAATGAAGCTCGAGGAGACGCTCACCGACTTCCGCTTTATCGACAGCCTGCCCGGCAAAAAGCTTTTGCTCAAGGGCAACCACGACTACTGGTGGTCGACCAAGCGCAAGACAGACATGTTCTTGCAGGAGCATCATCTCGATTCCATGCAGATATTATTCAATAACGCCTATCGTGTGGGGGACTATGCCGTCTGCGGCACGCGCGGCTGGTTTTTGGAAAACGACACGCCCGAGGACGTCAAGGTGCTCAACCGCGAGGTCGGCAGGCTCCGGCTCTCGCTGGAGGAAGCCAAAAAGTGCGGCGGCGAGCCGGTGGCGTTTCTGCACTATCCGCCCTACTACCGAGGTGTCGAATGTCCCGAGATCATGGACGTGCTGCTGTCCTATGGGGTCAAAAAATGCTATTACGGACACATCCACGGCAAAAAGAACTTCCGCCTTGCGTGGGAGGGGGACTACAAGGGCGTCGATTTTCGTCTGATTTCGTGTGATAAAGTGGGTTTTATGCCTGTTTTGGTCAGATAATCGCAGTTTTTATCTTGATTTCGTCACAATTATGTGTTACAATAAAGCGATAACTAAAAATGGAGGAAAAACCAATGGCACTGAAAGAATGTACAAAGAAAGAAGAAGCTAACGCTTATGAGCTGGTCGTCAGCGTTGACGGCGAAACCTTTGAAAAAGCAATCAATAAAGTATATAAAAAAGAAGTAAAGAAGATCAATATCCAGGGCTTCCGCAAGGGCAAGGCGCCGCGCAGGATCATCGAGAAGATGTACGGCACCGAGGTGTTCTATGACGACGCCATGCAGGACTGCTATCCCGAAGCGCTCTACGCTGCGGCTGAGGAAGCCGGCGTCAAGATCGTTGCGGTAGAGAGCCTTGAGGCGATCGAGGCAAGCGCCGAAGGCTTCACCTTTAAGGCGCAGGTCATCGTGGAGCCTGAGATGGAGATCGACGGCTACAAGGGCATCGAGATCGAGAAGAAGTCCACCGAGGTCACCGACGAGCTGATCGAAAAGGAGATCGAGCAGGTTCGCGAGAGAAACTCCAGACTCGTCACCGTTGAGGACAGAGCTGCCGAGAACGGCGACACCGCTGTTATCGACTTTGAGGGCTTTGTAGACGGCGAAGCGTTTGAGGGCGGCAAGTCTGAGGGCTACAACCTTTCTCTCGGCTCCGGCAACTTCATCCCCGGCTTTGAGGAGCAGATCGTCGGTCACAAGGCTGGCGAGGAGTTCTCCATCTTCGTGAATTTCCCCGAGGAATATCAGGCGGAGAAGCTGCAGGGCAAGGAAGCCGAGTTCAAGATCGTGCTCCACGAGATCAAAACCAAGGAACTGCCCGAGGTAGACGATGAGTTTGTTCAGGATGTTTCCGACAAGGAGACCCTTGAAGAATACAAGGAAGAGCTCAGAGAGACCGTCGGCAAGCGTCTGGTTGACGAGGCTGAAAAGGACGTTGACGACAAAATTGCCGAGAAGCTGATGGAGCTGGTTCAGGGCGAGATTCCCGAGGCAATGTATGAGAACCAGACCAACGAGATGATCAGAGATTTCGAGAACCGTCTGCGTTCGCAGGGTCTTGATATGGACACCTACATGCGCTATATGGGCATGGACGTCAACGCGCTCAAGGGCATGTACAGAACCGACGCCGAAAAGAGAGTCAAGCTCAGACTGGCGCTCGAGACCATCGCCAAGAAAGAGAACATTGAAGTGACCGAGGCTGACCTCGACGAAGAGTACGGCAAGCTGGCTGAAACCTACAAGATGGACGTTGACAAGGTCAAGGCAGCGATCGCAGCAGATTCGCTGAGCGAGGACGTCAGAGTGCAGAAGGCGCTCGATTTGGTAAAGGCAAGCGCTGTTATCAAATAATGAATAATCAACAATAATTTGCAAACTACTAAACAGAAAGGTCTTGATAGCTATGGCATTGGTACCATATGTAGTGGAACAAACCAACCGCGGTGAACGTTCCTATGACATCTATTCGCGTCTGTTAAACGACAGAATTGTTATGCTCAACGAAGAAGTCAATTCCGCGAGCGCCAGTGTTGTTGTGGCACAGCTTTTGTATCTCGAAAGCCAGGATCCCACCAAGGATATCAGCCTCTATATCAACAGCCCCGGCGGCAGTGTGACCGACGGCTTTGCCATCTACGACACCATGCAGTATATCAAGTGCGACGTTTCCACCATCTGCATGGGCATGGCGGCAAGCATGGGCGCGTTCCTGCTTGCGGCAGGCACCAAGGGCAAGCGCATCGCGCTGCCCAACAGCACCATCATGATCCACCAGCCGCTCGGCGGCTACAAGGGTCAGGCAACTGACATGGAGATCCACACCCGCTATATGCTCGACATCAAAGCCAGGCTCAACAAAATCCTGTCCGAAAACACAGGAAAGCCTCTCGATATCATCAAAAACGATACCGAGCGCGACAACTTTATGACCGCGCAGCAGGCGTTGGAATATGGCTTGATCGACAAGGTGATTGACAAAAGATAAGGCGAGGGACACGCATGGCTAATAAAAACGACAAGGAGATATACTGTTCATTTTGCGGCAAGCCGCAGGATCTGGTCCTGCGCATGATCCAGGGCAACGGCGCCTATATCTGCGACCGCTGCGTGGATCTGTGTATGAATATTTTGGAGCAGTCCGGAGAGCTGGAACGCAGCAGCGCAGGCGCACCGCCGTCGTCGCCGCATGATCCCGACGCATCTCTTGCCGAGCTTTTGAAGCCAAAGGAAATCAAGGCTATCCTCGACGAGTATGTGATCGGACAGGAAAAAGCCAAGGTGACGCTGAGCGTAGCGGTTTATAACCACTACAAGCGCGCGTTCGCACAGGACGAGACCGTCGATTTTGCCAAGAGCAACGTGCTGCTTCTGGGACCCACCGGCGTGGGCAAGACCCTGCTTGCGCAGACGCTGGCAAAGGCGCTCGACGTGCCGTTTGCCATTGCAGACGCCACCACGCTCACCGAGGCGGGCTACGTCGGCGAGGACGTCGAGAACATTCTGCTCAAGCTGATCCAGGCTGCCGACTACGACATCGAACGCGCCCAGCGCGGCATTATCTATATCGACGAAATCGACAAGATCGCGCGCAAGTCGGAGAATCCCTCCATCACGCGCGACGTCAGCGGCGAGGGTGTGCAGCAGGCTTTGCTGAAGATCGTGGAAGGAACCGTTGCCAATGTGCCTCCTCAGGGCGGCAGAAAGCATCCGCAGCAGGAGTTTTTGCAGATAGACACCAAAAACATCCTCTTTATCTGCGGCGGCGCCTTTGACGGGCTTGAAAAGATCGTCGAAAAGCGCAAGGGCAACTCCGTCATCGGCTTTGGATCCAAGATCCAGTCCAAGGTGCAGCTCGACGCCACCGATTGGATGAAGGACGTCACCGCACACGATTTGGTAAAATACGGCATCATCCCCGAGCTGATCGGCAGACTGCCCGTTATCACCGCGCTCAGCGGACTTGACACCGACGCGCTGATCAAGATCCTCACCGTTCCCAAGAACTCCATCGTCGCGCAGTACAAGCGGCTGTTTGAGCTGGATGATGTGGAGCTGTATTTTGAGGACGACGCGCTGCGCGCCATTGCCGAGCAGGCACAGGAGCAGCGCACCGGTGCAAGAGGTCTGCGCGGCATCATGGAAGGCATCTTGCTTTCGCTGATGTACGAAACACCGTCCGACGCCTCTATCGAAAAGATCATCATCACCAAGGAAGCTGTCACAGACGGCGCTCCGCCGCAGATCACGCGCAGAAAAGAGAAGCTTTCCTTTTCGGTAAAGGTTCCCAAAAAGGAGCACGGCAAGCGCTCCAAGCGCAGCTCTGCTTCGTAAGTGTGTTTCATAACAGAATAACAAGCGGTAACATAGTCTACTGCTTATCGGGCGATACCGCAACAGGCGCAAGCCTTTGCCGTGGTATTGCC
The DNA here is from genome assembly GCA_900317315.1 of uncultured Eubacteriales bacterium. Lineage (GTDB taxonomy): Bacteria > Bacillota > Clostridia > Oscillospirales > Acutalibacteraceae > Ruminococcoides. The sequence continues at coordinate 21,845 of ONGI01000005.1, read as the reverse complement.
CACTTTTCGTTTAAGATTACAGCAACATTATGTGTTGGTTTTTGAATAATAGGCAGAATTTACAGCACTATAGAATTGTATTGATATAGAAGTGATGAAAGGAAATAGAATGGAAGGTTACGAAAACAACACACTGTCGCTTCCGGTGCTGCCGCTGCGCGGTATGGTCGTGTTTCCAAAGGCGGTCATTCATTTTGACGTCGGCAGAAAGCAGAGCATAGCCGCCATCAACAAGGCAATGCGCGAGGATCAGCTGATTTTTCTCGCCGCGCAAAAGGACCCTGTTGTCAACGACCCCAAGCTGATCGATCTGTACAGCATCGGCGTGGTGGCAAAGATCGTGCAGGTGCTCAAACAGCCCGACGACGTGACGCGCGTGGTTTTGGAAGGAAAATACCGCGCCAAGGCGGTATCCCCCGTCTTTGATCCCAAGCATATGCTGGCGGAGGTCGCGCCGGTCGCCGAGCAAAAAATGCCGCTGACCGCTGCCGACATCGCGTTGATCCGCTCAGTCAAGAATCAGTTTGAAAAATATTTGGAAGTAACGCCCAAAATGCCGCCGGACATTATCTTCAAGGTGGCGCTTTGCAAATACCCGGGCGAGCTGGCGGACTACATCGCGTCCACCATGTATCTTGACTACCAGACCAAGCAGAGCATTCTCGAGATCTTTGACCCCTTTGAGCGGCTGAACACCGTTCTCGACGTGCTCGTGGACGAAACCTATATCAGCAAGCTCGAGCGTGAGATCGAGATCAAGGCAAAGAGCCGCATCGACGAGAGCCAGCAGCTCTACTTTCTGCGCGAGCAAAAGCGCGCCATAGAGGAGCAGCTCGGCGAGGATGACGACCCGTCCGCAGACGCAGAGGATTATGCGGACCAGATCGAGAAGCTGGAGCTGGAAGAAAAGACGACCGAAACGCTGATGAAAGAATGCCGCAAGCTGATGAAGATGCCCTTTGGCAGTCAGGAGGCTTCGGTCATCCGCACCTATCTCGACACCGTTTTGGAGCTGCCGTGGCACACCGCCACCGAGGACAAGATCGTCCTCTCCAAAATCCGCCGTGAGCTGGACAAGAGCCATTTCGGTTTGGAAAAAATCAAGGACAGGATCATCGAACAGCTCGCCGTGCGCAAGCTCAGCGACAAGCAAAAGGGACAGGTGCTCTGTTTTGTCGGACCGCCCGGCGTCGGCAAGACCTCCATTGCGCAGTCCATCGCCAAGGCGATCGGCAGAAACAGCCAGCGCATCGCCCTCGGCGGCGTCAAGGACGAGGCGGAGATACGCGGACACCGCCGCACCTATCTCGGCTCCATGCCCGGCAGGATCATGGCGGCTGTGCAGAACGCAGGCAGCAACAATCCGCTGCTCATCCTCGATGAGATCGACAAGCTCGCCTCCGACTACAAGGGCGACCCGACCTCGGCACTGCTCGAGGTGCTCGACATCGAGCAAAACAACAAGTTCGTCGATCACTACATAGACGTCCCGTTTGATCTGTCCAATGTGATGTTTATCACCACTGCCAACGATCTGGGCATGATCCCGGCGCCGCTGCGCGACCGTATGGAGATCATCGAGCTGAACAGCTACACGCGTGAGGAAAAGTTCCACATCGCCAAAAAGCACCTGATCCCCAAGCAGCTCGATCTGTGCGGATTTTCTTCAAAAGAAATAAAATTCACGCAAAAGGCAATTTACGCCCTGATCGATTACTATACGCGCGAATCCGGTGTGCGCACCTTGGAGCGTGAGATCGCTTCTCTGCTGCGCAAGTGCGCCGTCAAAAAGCTCGACGGCGAAGCGGAGACCTTCAAAATCGACGAAAAAACGGTTGAAGAGCTGCTCGGCAAAAAGAAATACCTGCCCGATCAGCTCTCCAAAAAGGATGAAGTCGGCGTCGTCAACGGTCTTGCGTGGACGTCTGTCGGCGGCGAGCTGCTGCCGATCGAGGTCGCCGTCATGGACGGCACCGGCAAGATCGTGCTGACCGGCTCGCTGGGCGACGTGATGCAGGAATCCGCCAAGGCAGCCATCACCTGTATCCGCAGCCACGCCAAGCTGCTCGGTATCGACAGCGATTTTTACAAGACAAAGGATATCCACATTCATGCGCCGGAGGGTGCTGTGCCGAAGGACGGGCCCTCGGCAGGCATCACCATGGCGACCGCCATCTATTCGGCGCTCGCGGACAAGCCCGTGCGCCACGACGTTGCCATGACCGGCGAGATCACGCTGCGCGGCAAGGTGCTGGCGATCGGCGGTCTGAAAGAAAAGAGCATGGCGGCGTACAAATACGGCATCGACACGGTGTTTATTCCCAAGCAGAACGAGCGCGACATCAGCGAGTTTGACACTGCGGTCAGGGAAAAGGTACACTTTATTCCTGTGGAGAATTTTACCGATGTGATCGCCGGCGCGACAGCGCAGTAAGAGGGTTCTATGAATTTTAATGAAGTAAGCTTTGAGTTTGCCGCAGGCAACGTCGGTCAGCTTCCGCCGTCCGATCTGCCGGAGATCGTCTTTTCGGGACACTCCAACGTCGGCAAATCCTCACTGATAAACAAGCTGGTACAGCGCAAGGCGCTCGCCAGAGTCAGCGCGCAGCCCGGAAAAACCGCGACGATCAATTTCTACCGACTGAAGGAATTTCGTCTGGTCGACCTGCCGGGCTACGGCTACGCCAAGGTTTCCAAGGCAGAAAAGGAGCGTTGGGCAAGGCTGGTGGAGGGTTATCTCTCCGCCGAACGCAATATCAAGCTGATCGTGCAGATCATCGACATTCGGCACAAGCCCACCAAGGACGATTATGACATGCTCAGCTTTTTGTACAACAGCAACGCGCCCTTTGTGATCGCGCTCACCAAAAAGGACAAGCTCAAAAAGACCGCTTATGAAAAGCGCATTGACGAGGTGATCGACGAATTGCAGGATTACGAGGGCATTCAGCTCATTCCGTTTTCCGCAGTGGACGGAACCGGCGTTGACGAAATGAAAGAGGTAATAGAAGAGTATATCACCGAGGAGGAATAACAGTGGAAAAAAAGCCGTTTCTGACGTTGGAACAGGCGCAGGAGATCATCAGGGATATCCCGACGCCGTTCCATGTGTATGACGAAAAGGGTATCAGGGAAAACGCACGTGCGCTCAACGCGGCGTTCAGCTGGAACAAGGGTTACAAGGAGTATTTTGCCGTCAAGGCGACGCCGAACCCCTATCTGATGAAGATTTTGCAGGAGGAAGGCTGCGGTATGGACTGCTCGTCCTACACCGAGCTGATGCTCTGCGAGGCGTGCGGCATCACCGGCGCCGACATCATGTTCAGCTCCAACGTCACGCCTGTGGAGGATATGCAAAAGGCATATGACCTCGGCGCGAACATCAACCTTGACGACTACACGCATGTGGCGTTTATCAAGCAGGTTTGCGGCGTTCCCAAAACCATCTGCTGCCGCTACAATCCCGGCGGCGTGTTCAAGCTGGGCGAAAGCGAGGACAAGGTGCAGGTCATGGACAACCCCGGCGAGTCCAAATACGGCATGACCGAGGAACAGATGGAAAAGGCTTTTGTCGAGCTGAAGGCGGCAGGTGCGGAGGAATTCGGCATTCACGCGTTTCTCGCCTCCAACACGGTTTCCAATGAGTATTATCCCGAGCTGGCGTCGATTTTGTTCAAGCTGGCAGTGCGCCTGCGCGACAAAACCGGCGTACATATCAAGTTCATCAACCTGTCCGGCGGCGTAGGCGTTCCGTATAAGCCCGAGGACACGCCGAATGACATCGCGGTCATCGGCGAGGGCGTCCGCAAGAAGTTTGAAGAGATCCTTGTGCCTGCCGGTATGGAGGATGTGGCGATCTATACCGAGCTGGGCAGATACATGCTCGCGCCGTTTGGTGCGCTGGTCGCAACGGCGATCCACGAAAAGCATATCTACAAGGATTACATCGGTCTGGACGCCTGCGCGGCAAACCTCATGCGTCCGGCGATGTACGGCTCCTACCACCACATCACGGTGCTCGGCAAGGAGAACGCGCCCTGCGACCATCTCTACGACGTGACCGGCGGTCTGTGTGAGAACAACGACAAGTTCGCTATCGACCGCATGCTCCCGAAGATCGACCGCGGCGACATCCTCTACATTCACGACGCCGGTGCGCACGGCTTTTCCATGGGCTACAACTACAACGGAAAGCTGCGCAGCGCGGAGGTGCTCCTCTGCGAGGACGGCTCCCACAAGCTGATCCGCAGAGCCGAAACGCCCAAGGACTATTTTGCGACCTTTGATTTTTCGGAATTTGATTTGGATAAAAACGAATAATATCACGACAAAACGGCAGGCATGGTGCTTGCCGTTTTGTCGATTATAGAAATAACCGCATCACATGCGACGTGACCGCACAGCAGACCACGCCGCAGACGGTCGGGATCGCCATGGAAAGCAGCGTCCATTTGAGACTGCCGGTCTCCTTTTTGACGGTCAGGCAGGTGGTCGAGCAGGGAAAATGCAGAACGGTGATGATGATCATGCACACCGCCGTTGCCGCCGTCCAGCCGTTTTGCGTCAGCAGTGCCGCCAGCTCGCCATAGCCGGCAAAATCGGTCATGACGCCGTTTGCCGTGTAGCCCATGATGATGAGCGGGATCACGGTTTCGTTCGCCGGAAAGCCGAGCAGCAGCGCCATCAGGATCACGCCGTCCAGTCCGAGAAATCTTCCGAACGGATCGAGAAAATCCGTGCAGACCTGCAACACCGAGCTATTGCCGATTTTGATATTGGCGAACAGCCAGATGACCGCTCCGGCAGGCGCCGCCACAGCTGCGGCTCTGCCCAGCACGCGCAGCGTCCGGTCAAGAAACGAGCGCGTCAGCGTTTTGACGATCGGCGGACGGCGGTAGGGCGGCAGCTCCAGCATAAAGCCCGAGGTCTGCTCCTTTTTGAGCCAAGCCGACAACAGCTTGGAAACGCCAAGCGTCACCCCGACACAGCAGGTGAGGATCACCACCAGAATCGCCGCCACCTTGAACGACGCCATCGGACCCAGCGACGCGTTGGCAAAGAATATCGAGATCAGCGCGATCAAAATCGGCAGCCGTCCGTTGCACGGCATAAAGCTATTGGTGAGCACGGCGATCAGCCGCTCGCGCCTGTTTTCGATGATGCGGCAGCCGGTCACACCGCAGGCGTTGCAGCCGATCCCCATCATCATGCACAGGCTCTGCTTGCCGTGCGCGCCGCACTTGGCAAAAAAGCGGTCGAGATTAAACGCAATGCGCGGCAGATAGCCTGCGTCCTCCATCAGCGAAAACAATGGGAAAAAGATTGCCATCGGCGGCAGCATCACCGCCACCACCCAGCTCAGCGTGGTGTAAACGCCGTCGATCAATATTCCAGACAAGAATTTTGGCATTGCTGCCATCTCGCACAGCGCCGATAACTCTCTCTTTAGCGCCTCAAAAAATCGGCTCAGCAACGCGCTCGGCAGATTCGCACCGACAGCCGTCAGCCAAAACAGCACGCCGCACAGAACAAGCATGAGCGGGATACCGGTCGCCCTGGAAGTGACGAGCTTGTCGATACGGCGGTCGCGCAGGGACTTGCGGTCATCGCGCAGCCTGCGGACGCAGTGTGCGGCGATGCTTTTGCAGGCGCCGCGCAGCAAAACGGCGGAAGCGCTGTCTGCGCAGTCAAATCTTTGATAGAAGCTGTTGACCTGCTTCGGATCCTCACAGACCGCCAAAACCGCCGCCGCGAGGCTTTTCAGTCCTTGCTTTTTGCGTGCGCAGCAGGGAATGACCGGCACCTGCAATAACCGCGACAGCTCCTTGTGGTTGATTTCCAAGCCCTTTTCGCGCGCTTCGTCGCTCAGATTCAGGCAAACGACCGCGTGCGGCGCAATACAGAGCACCTCCAGTGCCAAGCCAAGATTGCGCTCCAGGGCGCCTGCGTCGAGCACCAGTATCACGCAGTCATAGCTGGTTTCCTCCAGTGCACGAGCCGCCACCGCTTCCTCCTCCGAATAGGATTTTAGCGAGTAGGTGCCCGGCAAATCGGTGAGGGTGAAGCTGTTTCCTTGATAGGAATAGGCGCCGCGGCACAGCTCCACCGTCTTTCCCGTCCAGTTGCCGGTGTGCTGCCGCAGCCCCGTCAGGGCGTTAAATACCGTGCTCTTGCCGACATTGGGGTTGCCGGCGAGCGCTATCTTAAATTCACTCATACGCCACCTCCACCGTGCCGCAGTCCTTTTTGCGCAGCGCCAGCAAACAGCCCTTGACGCGGTAGGCGGTCGGATCGCCGAACGGACTTCTGAATTCCGCCGTAATCTGTTCGCCCTCTGTTACACCCAAGTCGGTCAGTCGTCTGCCGAGTGCGTCGCTGCGGTTGAGGCGCACAATCACCGCCGTCATATGCGGCGGCAGCTCGCTCAATAAACAGCTGCGTTTCATGCTATCATCTCCGAATCCTCACCAACAGCCTATGCGGCGTCTGTTTTTTTGTGAAAAAACTTGCAATCAAGGGCGTGCCGTGATACAATAGCATGGTGCAAAAGAGGTGTAACTATGACAAAAACCAACCATTTTCGCAATGTTTTCTATCTCGCGCTGACGGCGCTCATCTGGGGCGTGGCATTCGTGTTCCAGTCGATGGGCAACGACCACATGGGCGCGTTCTCGTTCACGTCTGTGCGCTATCTGCTCGGCGGTCTGGTGCTGGTGCCGATTGTGCTTCTCAAGGCGCGTTATCCGCGCTTTTTGGCGGACAGCGGCGAAATCCATGTCAAGCAGGTTCCCGTCAGGCTGACCGTTATCGGCGGCATTCTCTGCGGCTTGGCGCTGGGCGGCGCCACTGTCTTGCAGCAGCTCGGCATGAAAACCACCACCGTCGGCAAGGCAGGCTTTATCACGGCGCTCTATATCATTCTCACGCCGATTTTCGGCTTATTTCTCGGCAGAAAATGTCATTTTACCGTGTGGATAGGCGCGGCTGCTGCGGTGTTTGGCATGTATTTGCTCTGCATCACCGACAGCTTCTCGCTCTCTGCGGGCGATTTGTTGGTGCTGCTCTGCGCAATTGTGTTCACCTTTCACATTATGATAATCGACTATTTTTCACCGCGCACCAACGGTGTGCTGCTCTCCTGCCTGCAATTCTTTGTCGCTTCCGCGGCGACCGGCATTCCGGCGCTGATTTTTGAGCACCCGACCCTGGTGCAGCTCAGCGACTGCCTGATTCCGGTTTTGTATATGGGCATCATGTCCAGCGGCGTCGCCTACACCCTGCAGATCCTCGGGCAGCGCGGCTTCAATCCCTCAATCGCCGCCTTGATCATGAGCATGGAATCCGTAGTGTCCGCCGTGGCAGGAGCCGCTGCCTATTCGCTCGGCTTTCTCACGCAGGATCAGAGCATGACAATGCTGCAGGTGCTCGGCTGTGTGATCATGTTTGCAGCGGTCATATTTGTGCAGCTGCCCTTTGACAAGCTCAAACGCCGTCATTGACGCGGCGTGCGATCTGTGATATAATACAATTAATTGAATAACAGCCTTTGCGTTCTGTCCATTTTGGGCAGGTAATAGGGAATGCGGTGCGAATCCGCAGCAACTGTCATTACCGTGTGTGCAAACGAGTCGGGTTACTTCCGCAAGGGCTTGGACTTGTATTCTTGGACAAGAAGAAGCACAGCCAAAAAACAGCCGCAGCTCCTGCGGTTTGTTGTGTTGTGCTTTTCTTTATAGAAAAGCATTTTTTATTTGGAGGCATTATTATGATGAAAAAAGGATTATCTGTTATCATGGCGGCGGCGCTGCTGACGTCCGGCACTGTTTTTGCGGCAGGCGCTGTTGAAAAGGACACAGTGCGTGTGACCGTCAGCAATGACCGCTTTGCAGCAAAGGACGGCGCCCCGTGGGAAGGACAGCTGCTCGACAAGGAAGTTGCCCTGCAAGCAGGCGATTCGATGGAATCCGTGATCGAACGCGCCATTACCGAGAGCGGCTATGCGTTCACCGTGTCCCAGTACGGCTACATTTCCTCTGTCAACAGCTTGGCGGAGTACGCCGCCAACGGCAGCGGCGGCTGGATGGCTATGCTCAACAACTGGTTCACTTCCTCCGGCACCCCCGACTATACGCTCGAGAACGGCGGCTTGCAGGCAGGCGACGAGATCACGATGGTCTATTCCTGCGCTTGGGGCGCGGACGTCGGCGGCATTTACGGCGACTTCAACACGGCGCTGTCCGCGTCCTTCTCGGTTGACAGCAGCAGCGCCACCGAGCTTGCGCCGGCATTTTCTCCGTCTGAGCACACCTACACGCTCTGGTTGACGCAGGCCGAGGACGAGCTCACCGTGCGTGCGTCAGCGGAGAACAAAAACTACCAGACCAGATTCTATAAGAACGGCTACACGCCCGAGCTGGAAGGCTCCGACTACCGCGGAGGAAGAAATATTCCCGTAAAGGACGGCAATGTACTCACCGTCGGCGTAGGCAATCCGGCATGGCCGTCCATGAACAGCTTTGACGGAACCGCGGAGGAGAGTGTCTATACCTTTAACATCAAAAAAGCCGTCACGGGCGATTTGAATTTCAGTGGCAGCCCGGATATTGAGGACGTCACTCTTCTGCAGCGCGCTCTGGCGGAGTTCAGCGAGCTGACGCCGGCGCAGGCAGCCATTGCCGACGCTGACGGCGACGGCGTTGTCAAAATCAACGACTGCACCGCCATGCAGCGCATGCTTGCGGAAAAAACCGCATCATGACAGCGAAGGACGACAAGCGAGAACGCGCCGTTTGGCTGCTGCGGCAGGTGTATGACCGGACAGGCAGATTGCCGCGCAAAAGTGACTTTGACAGCGAAACGGTTTGTTTTATCAAGCAAAAGCTCGGTCCCTGGCCGCGTGCCTTGGAGCAGGCGCAATTGAAATGAGAGGTGATGCGCGTGAATGATCGGATAAAGAAGCTGGCGGCGGCGCTGCTGTCCGCATGGATCGCCCTTGCCTCCGTCCTGTCGGTCCTTGGAGCAGACAGTGACGCTTGGCAGTCAAAGAAAGAGAGCACGCAGGCGCATTTGCAGACGCTCACACCGCAGGTCGGTTCCATCGGCGGCGAATGGCTGACGATCGGTTTGTCACGCACCGGCGCCTGCACGGAAGAACAAAAAACAGCTTATCTCCAAGCGGCACGGACGGCGGTTGCCGCCGCAGGCTCCAACCGGCTCCATCCGCGAAAGTCGAGCGATAACGCGCGCGTTATTCTGGCGCTTTCTGCGCTGGGCGTGGATCCGAGAAGCGTGGAGGGCTACGACCTCACCGCGCCGTTTGCGGACATGGATTATGTCGGCAGGCAGGGCGTCAACGGCGTGATCTGGGCGCTGATCGCGCTGGATGCCTGCGGCTATCCCATGTCCATGGAGGTGCGTGAGCGCATGCTGCAAACGCTGAAGGACAGCCAGCACGCCGACGGCGGCTGGGGGCTGAGCGACGATATGTCCGACCCTGATGTCACCGGCATGGCGCTGACGGCGCTGGCGCCGTACCGCACCTATGACAGCGCGCTCCGAGACGCCGCAGACAAGGGCGTTGCATGGCTTGCCGGCAACCAGCAGGACGGCGGTTATGTGTCCTATGACGATTACAATCCCGAGAGCAGCGCGCAGGTGCTCACAGCGCTGTCGGCAATGCAGATCGACGCAAAAGCGGACGCGCGTTTTGCCGCTTTGCCCGACAGCATTCTGCGCTTTTCGGTGGACGGCGGCTTTGCCCACAGCTTGGGCGGCAGCTATAACCAGATGGCGACCGAACAGGTCTATTACGCGATGGTTGCCTATGAGCGCTTGCAAACCGGACAGACCGC
>ONGI01000005.1:5890-11951 GCA_900317315.1 uncultured Eubacteriales bacterium | reverse complement strand
GCCATGTCCGCGCCGCAGCAAAGACTTGCCGACCTGAACCGTGACGGCAGAGTGGATATCGGCGACGTGACCGCACTGCAACGCCGGTTGGCGCAATAAGGGTGAGAGCGATGAAAGCCTTTTTTATCAAATACAAATGGATATGCATCGGCGTGCTGGCAGCCGCCGTGATACTGACGGTCGCCTTTGTCACCGGCGGCAGTCTGAACAGAGAGCCTGCGCCGCAGGCAGTTACCACACCTGCCACGACAACCGCACCGGCGGCGACGGAAGCATCCGCTGCGACGTTTGCATCACAGCCGTCATCAGCCGCACAGCCGACCACGCAGGCGACAACACAGAGGACAACAAAGGCGGCAACACAGCCGACAACAAAGGCGGCAGCCGCTTCTCAGGCACAGCCTGCCACCATCAAGCCGCAGGCAGCGACGACCGCGCCCAAGCCGACCGACGCCTATCGCACCGAGTCGGTGCCGGAGGGCAAGCCGCAGCCGCAGGAACCGCAGGAGCAGACCATTATCCCCGAAAAGCACACCTGCACGTTTTCTGTCTCCTGTGCATCGGTGCTGGCGCAAAAGGATACATTGTCCGCTTCCGTAAAAGAGGTGGTGCCGGACGACGGCGTGATCCTGCCGCCGCTCAGCCTCTCCTTTAACGAGGGCGAGAGCGTGTTTGACGTCCTCGCACGCGTGTGCCGTGAACAGCATATCCATATGGAATACACCAACACGCCCATATACAATTCAGCATATATCGAGGGCATCGGTAATCTGTACGAGTTCGATTGCGGCGCCGGCTCCGGCTGGATGTATCGCGTCAACGGTTGGTTTCCGAATTACGGCTCCTCGCGTTACGCTGTCAAGGACGGCGATGTGATCGAATGGCTCTACACCTGCGATCTCGGGCGCGACATCGGCGGCAACTACGGCGACCAGACGGGTGAATGAGATGCGTGATGCGTTTTCCGACCGGCATCCGCTGGTAAATTTAGCGTTTTTTGCGGCGGCGATCGGCTTTGCCATGTTCCTGATGCAGCCGGTCTGTCTGACTGTCGCGGCAGTCTGCGCGCTGCTCACCGCGCTGTTCTATAACGGCAGGCGAACCACCGCGCTGTTAAAATTCATCCTGCCCACCGCTGCGGTCATCATCCTCGTCAATCCGCTGTTCAACCATCGCGGCGCAACGGTGTTGACCTATTTCCCGTGGGGCAATCCGCTCACGCTCGAATCTGTGCTCTACGGGATCGCCTCGGCAGTGCTGATAGCTACGGTCGCGCTGTGGTGCATGAGCCTGAACCGCGTGATGACGACCGACAAAATCGTATTTTTATTCGGGAAGATCGCTCCCTCGCTGGGGCTGCTGCTTTCTATGGCGCTGCGGTTCATTCCGCGCTTTGCGGCGCAGTTCAAGGAGACCATGGCGGCACAACAGCAGGTGTCGCAGGGCGCAGGCAAGTCGTTTGTCGGACGCATCAAAGCAGGCGTGCGCGTCTTTTCGGTCATGGTGAGCCGCTCTATGGAAAACGCGGTGGACACCTCCGACTCCATGAAGAGCCGCGGCTACGGTCTAAAGGGCAGGACCGCCTTTTCTCTGTTCCGTTTTTATGCAAAGGACGCGGTGCTGCTCGCCGTTATGCTGACCGAAGCCGCTGTCTTGTCGGTGCTGCTGCTCGGCGGCAAGCTGCCGTTTCGTTACTATCCGTCGGTCAAGGGCGCGATCGGCGGCGTGTGGGCATTCATTTTTTATGGGATATATGCGGCGCTGCTGCTGACGCCGCTGCTGTTGAATATCGGGGAGGACGTCAAATGGAAGCGGTTACGGTCAAAAATCTAACCTTTCGCTATCCCGAAACGGGTGTGGACGTGCTCCGCGATATTTCTTTTTCGGTGGAGAGCGGCGCGTTTGTCACGCTCTGCGGACTTTCCGGCAGCGGAAAAAGCACCCTGCTGCGTCATCTCAAACCGGCGCTGACGCCCTTCGGCGTGCGGTCGGGAGAGGTCTTGCTTGACGGAAAACCGATCGGCACACTCTCACCGCGCGAGCAGAGCGAGCGGATAGGCTTTGTGCAGCAGTCGCCCGACAACCAGCTTGTCACCGACAAGGTGTGGCACGAATTGTCGTTCGGTTTGGAAAACCTCGGCTTGAAAAGGGACGAGATCAGCCGCCGCGTCGCGGAAACCGCTTCGTTCTTCGGCATACAAAATCTGTTTGAGGCGCAGGTGCAAACGCTCTCGGGTGGTCAAAAGCAGCTTGTCAATCTGGCGGCGGTCATGGCAATGCAGCCGCAGCTGTTGTTGCTCGACGAACCGACGGCGCAGCTTGACCCGATAGCAGCTGCGGAGTTTCTCGCTTGTCTGCAACGCGTCAACAGGGAGCTGGGTGTGACCGTGATCATCACCGAGCACCGTTTGGACGGTCTGCTGCCCATGAGCGACCGCGTGCTGGTGTTGGAGGACGGCAGACTGATCTCCGATGATATTCCCTCGCGCACCGGCGGCAACCTCCGCCGTATGGGCAGCGGGTGCTTTTTGTCGCTGCCGGCGCCTATGCGCATTTGGGATGCCGTTGCGGACGATGCGCCTTGTCCTGTTACGGTCGCCGAGGGCAGGGCATGGCTGCACGGCTTTGCACAGACGCATGACCTCCATCCGTTGGAGGAAGAAGCCGTTCCGCCGGCAGGCGAAACGGTCATCGCGCTGCAACATGTCTGGTTCCGCTATGAAAAGAACGCGCCCGACGTCCTGCGCAATCTCAGCATCGAGGTCAAACGCGGCGAGCTTTTGACGATCATGGGTGGCAACGGCACCGGAAAGAGTACGCTGCTTTCGCTGCTGAGCGGCAGCCGAAAGCCGTACAGCGGAAAAGTTATTTCCAATAACGGATCCATACTGACCCTGCCGCAGGAACCGCAGGCGCTCTTTACCGGCAAGACCGTGTGGGAAACGCTTGCCCAAGCCTTGGAGAACAGCGGCATACCGCAGGAGGAGAGGGAAGAACGGATCAAATCCGTCGTGCGCCTTTGCCAAATCAACGGGCTGACCGCGCGCCATCCGTTTGACCTGTCCGGCGGCGAAATGCAAAAGGCGGCACTCGCCAAGCTTTTGCTGCTCCGTCCGCAGGTGCTCCTGCTCGATGAACCGACAAAGGGCTTGGACGCACAGTTCAAGGCGGCGTTTGCCTCCATCCTGCAAAAGCTTGTCCGGCAGGGGACCGCCGTGGTGATGATCAGCCACGACATGGAGTTTTGTGCGCGATACAGTCACCGCTGTCTGCTGCTCTTTAACGGCGATCTGGTCGCAGGCGGCACGCCGCGCACATTCTTTGGCGGCAACAGCTTTTATGTCACAGCGGCTTCACGCATGGCAAGGGAGCTGATCCCGCAGGCAGTCACCGCGGAGGACGTGATCTTTGCCTGCACCGGGCAGAAGCCCGAAACGCCGGACAACGCTCCCGACCGGGAGCTGCCCATAGAGATCCCGGTTAAGCCGGAGAAAAAGCCGCTGCCTTTTTGGAAGAAGCTGCTCGGCGGCGCAGGCTTGCTGCTGCTTGCGGCAGGCATAGCCGAAAACCTTACGCCGCTTGCCCAAGCCTTGCCGCTTTGGGCGAACCTTGTTTTTGTCGCGGTGCCGGTCGTGCTGCTGATGATAGCGTTCGGCGCCAAATCACAGCCGCCGGTTGATTTGACCTTTGAAAAGCAAAAGCTGCGCAAGCGGACGATCGCCGCCGTGGTGATCGTGGTGCTTCTGATCCCGTTCACGATTTTTGCGGGCGTCACATGGCTGCAAGACCAAAAGTATTTGTTCATCTCGCTTTTGGTGTTGATAGAGGGTTTGCTCCCGTTTTTTATGCTGTTTGAGGGTCACAAGCCGCAGGCGCGTGAGCTGGTGCTGATTGCGGTTCTCTGCGCACTGACCGTGGCAGGCAGGTCGGTTTTTGCCGCCTTGCCGCAGGTCAAGCCGGTGCTGGCATTGGTGATCATTTGCGGCGCGGCGCTCGGCGGTGAAACCGGCTTTATCGTCGGGGCGACCTCCATGCTGCTCTCCAATATTTTTTTCGGTCAGGGTGCGTGGACGCCTTGGCAGATGTTCGCGGCAGGTTGTGTCGGCTTGCTTGCCGGCATCCTCTTTCGAAGAGGGCGTCTGCTGCGCGGCAGAGGCGCCGTTTGCGTGTTTGGCTTTGTGGCGACAGTCGTTATCTACGGCGGTATCATGAATTTTTCTTCCCTCGTGCTGTCACACGCACCGGTGAATGTGGGGACCGTTTGCGCCTACATCCTGCAGGGCTTGCCGTTCGACCTGATACACGGCTTTTCCACCGCTGCTTTTCTGTATTTTTTTGCGCTTCCCATGCTCGAAAAGCTCAGCCGCATCCAAATAAAATACGGTTTGATATCCGGCTCGGCACAGGCTGTCTGAGCCGGTTTGCTTTTGCCTGTACGAAACGCTTGATGTGTATAGGGTACATCAAAAAACGGGAGCCTTTCGGTTCCCGTTTTCTCATGGTTATCAGATTTTTAAGACAGTTCCTGCGGATATGTAGTGCAGCCGCTGCATCGTGCCGCGCATAAAGGCGTATTGCTCTGTGCCGGTGCAGTGGCAGGTGTAGTATGCGGTCGGATAGGCGTTCAGGCGTATTGCATAGCTGCGCAGCAAATCGCCGCAGGGCTGCTTCATCAGGTGAAAGCCGCCGATCAGGACGTCCGGACGAAACCACTCCATGATGTTCAAAATGCCCTTGTGTGAGCAGCCGCTGATGAGGATGCGCCTGCCGTTTTCTTCTATCAGCAAATACTGTTCGTGGCGAAAGTCCTCCGGCATAAGCGCGCCGTTTTGCATCACATGCAAATTCGCGGAGCCAAAATCAAAGGGACGCGTCCGCTCGTTGCAGGAGAAGAGCGTCAGTCCGTCGGCGATGCGGTGTGTTTCGCCGGTAAGAACAAGGCGCTCGCTCGACTGCAAGGCCGTGTCCAGCCCGATGTGTTTTTCGGTGCCGTTGAAGTGCGGCTCAAACGCATAGCGGCTGAGAAAAACCGGCGCCGTTGTGTTGCACGTCAAAAAGGTCTGCAAGCCGCCGCCGTGGTCGTAGTGACCGTGGGACAGCACGGCAAAATCTATCCTTGCCAAATCGACGCATAGCTTTTGTGCGTTTTCTGCAAACAGGGCGGTTTGTCCCATGTCGAACAAAATCCGTTTACCGCCTGTTTCGATATACAGCGACAGACCGTGCTCACAGCCGATTGCCGCGTCTGCCGTTGTGTTTTCTGTCAATACTATAAGCTTCATTTGTTGCTCCTGTTGTGATATGACACTATTATACCCCTCGTGACAAGGCTTGTCAATGAGGATTATTTTGCCTATTTTTCTTTTGGCGCATTAAAACAGCCTTAAACTGCGGTATAATACACGGTGGAAAAGTAGGAGGCTTCACTATGAAAATAGGATTTGATAATAATAAGTACCTGGAAACCCAGTCGCAGCACATCCGCGACCGCATCGCCAAGTTCGGCGACAAGCTCTATCTCGAGTTTGGCGGCAAGCTGTTTGACGACTACCACGCCTCGCGCGTTTTGCCCGGGTTCAAGCCCGATTCCAAGCTGCAAATGCTCATGCAGCTGAAGGATGAAGCCGAGATCGTGATCGTTATCAATGCCGACGATATCGAAAAGAACAAGGTGCGCGGCGATTTGGGCATTACCTATGACCTCGACGTGCTGCGTTTGATCGACGTGTTCCGCAGCCGCGGCCTGCTGGTCAATTCCGTGGTGCTGACGCGCTTTGCCGACCAGCCAACCGCCGTCAAATTTGAGAATCGTTTGACCGGCAACGGCATTCACGTTTATCATCACTACTCGATCCCCAACTATCCCACAGATATTGACCTGATCGTCAGCGACGAGGGCTACGGCAAGAATGATTATGTCGAAACCACGCGCCGTTTGGTCGTGATAACCGCTCCGGGTCCCGGCTCGGGCAAGATGGCGGTCTGTCTCTCGCAGCTCTATCACGAGCACAAGCACGGCGTCAAGGCAGGCTATGCCAAGTTTGAGACCTTCCCCATTTGG